>DOHN01000171.1:6326-8129 GCA_003535195.1 Ruminiclostridium sp. | reverse complement strand
CAATGGGGAGTCTTGTGTGTTTTTGGCAGTGGTGATCAATGACGGCAATAGGAGGAAAAGTTGATGTCGAGGCTTTATAAAGAATTTGTTCATGAAACTTTTGATAAAAACGGCAATGTGGAGAGAGTCACCTTCAAGCAGGATCCCTACTATAATTTTGGCTATGATGTAGTAGACAGAATTGCCGGACATACCCCGGAAAAAATAGCGATGGTTTGGTGCAACGACGCGGGGGACGAGAAATATGTCACCTTTGGGGATATGAAGGAAAACAGTGATAAAACGGCGGCTTATTTTCAAAGCCTGGGCATTGGGAAGGGCGATGCCGTCATGCTGATTTTAAAGCGCCATTATGAATGGTGGTACTGCATGGTGGCACTCCATAAGATCGGGGCCATCGCCATTCCGGTGACCAACCAGCTATTGACCCATGATATTGTCTACCGTATTAATGCGGCAAGCATAAAAGCGGTTGTCTGTACCTCGGACGGGGAAGTATCGGATTTGGTGGATGAGGCTCAGAAAGAAACCGCTGATTTGAAGATCAAAATCATTACCAGGAGCCATAAAGAAGGCTGGCACAACTTTGAAGACGGGCTTCATAACGCGCCGGCTTTTGTTAAGCCCACCGGGGATGCCAGGCCCAGGGCTGAGGAAATCATGCTGATGTATTTTTCATCCGGCACAACGGGCATGCCCAAGATGGTTGCCCATAACCACTACTATTCCCTTGCACATATTACTACGGCTGTCTATTGGCATAATGTAGAGCCTGACGGACTTCATTTCACCGTGGCTGAGACGGGCTGGGGCAAGGCTGCCTGGGGAAAGCTCTATGGTCAATGGATCGGCGAGAGCGCAGTATTTGTTTTTGACTTTGACCGCTTTCATGCCGACGAGCTGCTGAAACGCATGGAAAAGTATAAGGTAACAACCTTCTGTGCCCCTCCGACAATTTATAGATTTTTAATCAAAGAAGATCTCTCAAAATATGATCTTTCCTCTGTCAAGTATTGCACTACCGCAGGAGAAGCACTGAACGCTGAGGTTTTTAACCAGTTCAAAAGGCTGATGGGAATAAAAATCATGGAAGGGTTCGGTCAAACCGAAACCACCCTTTGCCTGATGACGCCCACATGGCTCGAACCGAAGCCAGGCTCCATGGGAAAACCATCTCCCGCCTATGACATGGATCTGGTTGATGAAGACGGAAAGAGTGTGGACCCCGGACAAGTGGGCGAAATTGTACTTCGTCTGGACAGGGCGATCCCCGCGGGACTCATGATGGAATACTATCGGGAGCCGGAGAAAACAAAGCAAGCCAGACATGACGGCCTCTACCATACGGGCGATACGGCCTACAGAGATGAAGACGGCTATTACTGGTATGTGGGCAGAACCGATGACATCATCAAATCTTCCGGCTACCGTATCGGGCCCTTTGAGGTGGAAAGTGTCATCATGGAGCATCCGTCGGTGCTGGAATGCGCCGTCACAGGCATACCTGATCCGGTGCGCGGCCATGTGGTAAAGGCCACCATTGTTCTGACGAAAGGATACCGGCCTTCGGAAGAGCTGAAAAAGGAAATCCAGAGCTATGTGAAGACCCATACGGCGCCCTATAAATATCCCCGCGTGGTAGAATTTGAAGATGAACTGCCTAAAACTATCAGCGGCAAAATCAAGCGTACTGAGATCCGCGCGAAGGACAGGAAGGACGGATAGTTCGCCAAAAGCACTCATGGCGCTAAGACATAACGACACAAAAAGTGCCAGGGTAATGTTTTAGTGCGTCAGCGGAGC
>DOHN01000171.1:3838-6132 GCA_003535195.1 Ruminiclostridium sp. | reverse complement strand
CGAGGGCGCACAAAACATTACCCTGGCACTGAATATGAATTAAAGCTGACAATTATTAGGCTTGCAAGGCGGTCTGAAATACTATATAATAGGCTTTACCGCGCTAGATGGGGAGGTAGCGGTGCCCTGTATCCGCAATCCGCTATAGCGGAGTTGAATTCCTGCCCCAGGCTTATAAGTGTAAAGCCAGTTGTGCTGTAAGATACAATGATGATTGGGTCTTGCGCAATTCAGAAACGTGAACTCCGTCAGGTCCGGGAGGAAGCAGCGGTAAGCGGAACCTCTGGGTGTGCCGCGAGTTTGCCTGGTTTGAGTATACTGTGCATGAGACGTTTGTACTTGTCTGTCGAAGGCAGGTGCGCGGTTTATATTAAAAAAGCGAGGTCGATCCTCGTTTTTTTGTTATCCTTTTCCGGTATTTCATTTTGTCCGGGGTTTGGATATAATTTATAGTAACGCAATTAAAGCCTTTAAGAAAGTTTCTTATAGAATCTTTCATATCAATTTCGATTGCCTGATAAAAGGATCGTAAGTTTTTGTATGTCTTAGAACTTGAAAGGAATGTGACGGCAAATGGCTCATATGGCTCTATACAGAAAATGGAGGCCGCTGACTTTTGAAGATGTTGTGGAACAGCGCCATATCGTGACCACACTTAAAAACTGTATCACCAAGAATTCCATCAGCCATGCATACCTTTTTTGCGGAACCCGGGGCACAGGGAAGACCACTCTGGCTAAGATTTTTGCCCGTGCCATCAATTGTCTTGAGCCCGTGGGCGGTAATCCCTGCAACCAGTGCCGGATATGCCGGGGCATTCTGGATGGCTCCATCATTGATGTGGTGGAAATCGATGCCGCCTCCAATAACGGCGTTGATGACGTGCGCGAAATAAAGGAAGCGGTCATGTATGTCCCGGCCGTCACCAAATATAAAGTTTATATTATAGATGAAGTTCATATGCTCTCAACGGGCGCTTTCAATGCGCTTTTGAAAACGCTGGAGGAGCCTCCCCAGAATGTGGTGTTTATCCTTGCGACCACCGAACCCCATAAGCTTCCGGCCACTATTTTATCCCGGTGCCAGCGGTTTGATTTCAAAAGGATTACAATGGAAGGCCTGGTTTCCAGACTCCAGGTGATTGCCGACGATTGCAAAATTCAGGCCGACCGCAGTGCCCTTCAGCTCATAGCACGCCTGTCTGAAGGGGGAATGCGGGATGCCATAAGTCTTTTGGATCAGTGCATTTCTCTGGGGAAGGACGTGATAACCCGTGAGATTGTGGCTGAAATTTCCGGGCTTACAGCCTCAAAAACCATTGATGAATTTTCAGACGCCATTGTTGAAAGAGATGCCCGGCGTGTATTGAATGCCATCAAAACAGCCATGGATGAAGGACGGGATTTGCAGCCTTTATGCACCCAGGTGATAGAATGGTTCAGGAACCTCATGCTGATAAAGACGGGTGGAGAGGCCTTAAAACTTATTGAAGCGGATGATGCCGAGCTTCGTCCCATCAGGGAAGCGGCAGAGCGCATTTCAATGGAACGGGTCCTGTCCGTCATCAGCGAACTTTCAGAAACAGAAAACAAGCTTAAATGGTCTGAAAACCAGCGGATCCTTCTCGAGGTGACAGCCATTAAACTCTGTTCGGCCGGTATAGCCCAGGCTGGAGACTGCTCAAATGGCGCTATTTCGGAGCTTGAGTCGCGCCTTTCGGAGCTGGAAAGCAAATTCTCCCAGCTGCAGGGCCCTGTGAAACAGCGGAAAGAAACAGCTTCTGCTCCAAAACAGCCCGAAGTGAAAAGGATTGAGAAAAAGGAGGCCGCTATAGAGCCTGGGATAAAGATGCTGGAGCAGTGGCCGGATATTATAGAATATATTCGGTCGGCAGGCAAAATGAAGATATACGCTTATTTGCTGGATACTTCATGCCGGATTTCAGATGGCACGGCAAGCGTGGTGGTGCCCGGCGACGATGGGCTTAAAAAAACAGTTTTAAGCCGGAATGACAGTATCGAAGTCATTCAGGAAGCCATTAAAAATACCATGGGCCTGGAGGTATCGGTCAGAATCATTGATGAAAAAATGCTTGGAGCAGAGCCCAGGCCATCAAAAGAGGATCCCGCATTGGAGAAAATTAAAAAATTTGCGGCGGAGAATCAAATTCCGCTGAAAATTGAAGAATAAGATCGTTCGTTTTAAAAAAAGTGCCGTGAGTGATATTAAAGTGTGTAAGCGGAGCAGGATTGCGTAGCTGCCGAGTAAAATCCAGGACGGATTTTCTCGAGGGC
>DOHN01000171.1:3313-3642 GCA_003535195.1 Ruminiclostridium sp. | reverse complement strand
CGGAGCGGCGCGAATCGAAGAAAGGAAAAGAAAAAAGCGGGAATTTAAACATCCCGCTGTTCTCTATATGATATGATGTTAAAACCTTAAGCTGCAAACCATGATGCCGCAAGCTAGAAGCCCTGATGCCTCCCGGTTGCTCTCATGCTGCCCGTTTCCTTGTTGTTGTCCCTTTATATAAAATAGTGCAATTACGATGCTGACTTGGCTGTATTATGTAATTTAGTCCCGCGTCTCATGTAGTCCACAAGAAGTATGTCCAGAGTCTGACTGTGCTGCAGAAGTTTGGTACTGCCTAATTTCTCTGTTAATATCATTTGGTCGAGCTG
>DOHN01000171.1:2880-3163 GCA_003535195.1 Ruminiclostridium sp. | reverse complement strand
TGCTTTAGTTTTTCAATTTCTTTTTCTAACATATTTACTTCCCCAAAATATATGCTTTCGTCGGGCCTTGGTGCGTGCTCTTTATATTTGGCAACAACAATAAAGGATTTTCGATCACTTGTTCATTCTAACTTAATATACACTATGCTAAAATGGAAAAAATATGGATGTTACCCCCAAAAAAATAAGTTCAGAGGGAGCTTTTTTGTGAATTCCTTTTGTCACCATTTGAAAAAATATTGAATATCTTAAATAAAAAGGGTTTATACTTGACAAAGGATCA
>DOHN01000171.1:1878-2746 GCA_003535195.1 Ruminiclostridium sp. | reverse complement strand
GGTTTATACTTGACAAAGGATCAAATGTATTGATATAGTTAATCCGTTAAGTGGTTTCATATCTAAGATATTTCCCGAAGTAGAATTTATATGATGGAATTTGAATAATATGATACTGTTTATCTTTTTTAATAGCGGTGGTAATTGGAATCCTCCATAATAACCTGATTTTAATAAANNAAATTGGAGATATAGTTCTATTTCAAAATTCTAATTTTTCTATATTTCTATATCCTGAATATATTATGTTATATATTATGTTTAATTTTTCACAAGGCGGTGTAACATGAAAGACGGTTCTATTCTTCAGGGCAAAACGCTTGAGGATCTAAGGTATATAGCAAAAATGCTAGGTCTTAAGAACCTGACCAGGCTGAAGAAAGCAGATCTTATTGAACTCATTACAAAGACGGGCGAGGTACCGGCGATTATTCCTTTCTCTGAAATATCCCAAACCGAAATGAAAGAACTTCAAAAGGATGGGGAATCACCGGTTGATGAAGCTGCCGAAAGCAAGAAAAAGCGAGGGCGGCCAAAAGCATCGTCTGAAAAAAAAGTCTCAGACGATACGCCACAAGAGTCTTCCGGCATTCCGCAAAAGGAACCGGTAAAAGTAAGAAAAGCCAAAACTGAGCCCAAAACAGAAAGTAAAATTAAAGTGGATATCAAATCCGGGGTTCCGGCGGAAAGTGAAGCGGAGCCTGAAATCATCCCGGAAGCGAAAGCCGGCAGGGACCCGGAGGCCAAAGCCGAGACTGGGGCTGAGCCACCAGCGGACAGTGCAGTCCAGCCGAAAGCGGATAGTAAAGATGAAACCGGGACGGAGACCGTTGAAGCGGTTCCCAAAACTAGGCGGGGACGCCCTACT
>DOHN01000171.1:0-1719 GCA_003535195.1 Ruminiclostridium sp. | reverse complement strand
AGAAATTCAAGCGGGGACTAAAGAGGAAGCCGAGCAGCATCAGAAGGCAGAGGCAGATGAACCGGTAATACCTCAAAAACCCCATCCTATCGAGAAAGTGATGCATTCATCAAGCAGTGACCCTTCTCACAAATCCAAAAAGCAGCATGCTATAAAGAAGACGGCTGAATCCGAAAAAACCGAAGAAACCATCAGCGGTGCTGAAGGCGGTCAACCGGATGTTGAGCCGAAGACACCATCTCCTTCAAGCATTGAGGAATCAAATGTCATTGATGAAGTGAAACTATCGGGCAGCCTGCGGGAGACTGACCGGCCCGAGAACATCAATCAAGAAAACAGGGACGAGAAAGACGACCAGGAAGACAGGGAAGATAAGGACGAGAAAGAAAAGACCGATTCTTCTGCCAATGGTGACAGCCGGAGCTTCAAATACACACGGAACAAGGATTTGTCCCGGTTGGAAAGCGATACGCCTGTTTCAGGCATTCTGGAAGTCCTGCCCGACGGCTATGGATTTTTGCGGGGCCATAATTATTTGTCCGGCCCCAGGGACATCTATGTCTCGCCCTCCCAAATCCGCAGATTCAATTTGAAGACAGGCGACAAGATCGTCGGCAAAGGAAGGATTCAAAAGGAAGGCGAGAAGTTTCAAGCCTTGCTTTATGTTTCTTCGGTCAACGGGGATTCTCCCGAGGTCGCTCAGCGAAGACGGTCCTTTGAACAACTGACGCCTATTTACCCCGAAGAGCGGATTACTCTGGAGATGGACCCCAGAGAGCTTTCTACCCGGCTGATAGATCTCATTGCACCCATTGGAAAAGGCCAGCGCGGGCTTATCGTCTCTCCACCGAAGGCAGGTAAAACGGTTCTTTTAAAGAAGATCGCCAATGCTGTTACGGCCAAGCATCCTGAGATAGAAGTCATTGTTCTGCTCATTGATGAACGGCCCGAGGAAGTAACCGATATGCAGCGGTCCATCAAGGGCGACGTTATTTATTCAACCTTTGATGAGGTGCCCGAACACCATATCAAGGTTGCTGAAATGGTGCTGGAAAGGGCACAGCGCCTGGTTGAGCATAAAAAAGATGTGGTCATTCTCTTGGATAGTATTACGCGTCTTGCCCGTGCATACAACCTCACCATTCCTCCCACGGGCAGAACCCTGTCAGGAGGCCTGGATCCCGGTGCTCTCCATAAGCCCAAGCGCTTCTTCGGCGCAGCGCGGAATATTGAATACGGCGGAAGCCTGACCATCATAGCCACTGCCCTGATTGATACCGGAAGCCGTATGGATGATGTTATTTATGAGGAATTCAAGGGGACCGGCAATATGGAGCTTCATCTGGACCGTAAGCTCTCTGAAAAGCGCATTTTCCCGGCTATTGATATTAACCGTTCCGGAACACGGAGAGAGGAAATGCTCCTGACCCAGCGTGAACTGGAAGGTATCTGGACCATTCGGAAAGCCATGAGCAATGTGGGGACGGCGGACGTTACAGAAATGATCGTCAATAGGCTGACGACGACCAAAACCAACGAAGAATTTGTAAATGGAATCAATACCGCTTTTTTGCAGCGGGATAAAAACAATTATGATACTATGTACAAATGAGAATTTTGCGTAAATTGACTTCGATTCGCGCCGCTCCGCCAACGACCTTAACGTTATTTATGGTGCCTTAGAGTGATATTAAAGTGTGCCCTCGAGAAAATCCGTCC
>DOHN01000179.1:890-8091 GCA_003535195.1 Ruminiclostridium sp. | reverse complement strand
CAGCCCATCATAGTGCGTAAAGAGGGCTCCAGATATATTATTGTTGCCGGGGAGCGAAGATGGCGCGCATCAAAGCTTGCAGGCCTTAAAACTATCCCGGTCATTATAAAGGACTTATCCACCCGGGAAGTAATGGAAATCGCTTTGATAGAAAATTTGCAGCGGGAGGATCTGAATCCTATTGAAGAGGCAGAGGCCTATCAAAAGCTCATGGAAGAATATGAAATGACACAGGAGGAGGTCGCAAAAATTGTTGGCAAAAGCCGGGCCGCCATTGCAAACTCTGTGAGATTATTAACGCTTACCAATGAAATCAAAGAAATGCTCTTGGATGGACGAATTACCAGCGGTCATGCCCGAACGCTCATTACCATACCTGATATGGAAAGGCAAAATGAATTGGCCAAAGAAATAGTTGAAAAAAATTTGAGTGTCAGGGAAATCGAAAAGCTTGCGGCACTTGAAAATAAAAAAAGCACTCCCAGGAAAAAACCTATCAGTAAAAATAATATTGAAGTTACTAATTTGGAAGAAAAGCTAAGAACTGCATACGGGACAAAAATAAATCTGGTGCGAGGGAAGAATAAAGGAAAAATTGTTTTCGAATATTACTCCAATGATGAATTTGACAGAATAATAGATATTCTATTAAAATATGGAAATTAGTAAACAGGTCTATTTCAATCCCTATTGAGTTTTTTTAAAGATGGTAATATGATAACCTATTGAGACAACTAAAGGGTTTTAAAACGACTATAAGCGCTTTTAACAAAAATATATTCTAAGTAGAAATAAGGCGCCGTTATATATTGGAGGCAGTAAGGTAATATGGAAGAATATCTGATTTATATTGGAGGGGGACTCCTTATTCTATGTCTTATGTTGCTCCTGATCGAGCATATTAGATTAAGCAGGCTGGTTAAAAAATACAAATTATTGATGCAGGGTTTAAGTGAAAAAAATGTTGAGGATTTAATGGTTTCATACTCCGATGAGCTTTTGAATATAAAGGATCAAATAAACGGGGATATTGAAAGCCGCATTAAGAATTTGGAAAATAGAATGCCAACCTGTTTGAGAAATTTTGGCCTGGTATCCTATAATGCTTTTGAAAATGTAGGAAACAATATGAGTTTTTCATTAAGCGCATTGGATGATAAAAAAAATGGATTTTTGCTTACGGGCATCTATACCAGGGAAAACTCTTATTTATATGCTAAGGAAATAATAAGCGGTCAGTCTAAAAAGGAACTATCCAGAGAAGAAAAGGAAGCTTTGTCGAAGGCATTATCCTTTACGAAATAACAGTTATTAACGAGGAGAGAATAGCTATGTTAGACATTCAAAAAATTCGCAACAATCCGGAAGAGGTGAAAAAAGCCCTTCAAAAAAGACTTTACGAAGTGGATTTTACCGAGCTTTTAACTTGGGATCAGCAAAGAAGAAGCCTTATTTCTAAAGCTGAAGAAAAGAAAGCCCAGAAAAATAAGGTGTCCGCCCAAGTTCCTATGCTGAAAAAGCAGGGAAAGGATGTATCGGATCTTTTTACTGAAATGAAGGCAATTTCCGACAGTATCAAGGTTATGGATGATGAGCTCAGAGCGGTTGAAGAAAAGATCAATAACTTTTTAGCCGCTCTTCCCAATATACCGGCAGAAGATGTTGTTGCAGGGGGAAAGGAAAATAATAAAGCAATCAGAACCTACGGAAAAAAACCGGAATTCAGTTTTGAACCCAAAAACCATGTGGATCTGGTCAATTCTTTGGGATTAATTGATTATGAGCGCGGTGTAAAGATCGGCGGAAACGGTTTCTGGGTCTATACCGGAGACGGAGCACTATTGGAATGGGCTCTTTTAAATTATTTTATAGGAGAACACATAAAAGACGGATATCAATTTATCCTGCCCCCTCATATTTTGACTTATAAGGACGGGTTTACCGCCGGGCAATTTCCAAAATTCGCAGAAGACGTATTTAAGGTAGAAACCGGAGAAGTAAACGAACGTATGCAGTTTATTCTTCCGACAGCAGAAACCGCGTTGATTAATTATCACAGGGAAGAAATCATCAATGAAGAGGATCTGCCCAAAAAATATTTTGCCTATACGCCTTGCTATAGAAAAGAGGCCGGAAGCTACCGCGCTGAAGAAAGAGGCATGATCCGAGGCCATCAGTTCAATAAGGTGGAAATGTTCCAGTATACCCTTCCTGAAAAGTCCGAGGAGGCTCTTGAGGAGTTGGTAAATAAGGCTGAACGGCTGGTTCAGGGCCTCGGCCTTCATCACCAGGTCAGTAAATTAGCTGCGCAGGATTGCAGTGCAAGTATGGGCAAGACCTTTGATATAGAGGTCTGGATCCCCAGTATGAATGATTACAAGGAAGTGAGCTCCTGCTCCAATGCTTATGACTATCAGGCAAGAAGAGGAAATATCCGCTTCAGACGGAAGGATAGCAAGAAAACGGAGTTTGCGCATACTTTAAACGGATCGGGACTTGCAACCAGCAGACTTTTGCCTGCCATTGTCGAACAATTCCAACAGGAAGACGGCAGTGTTATAATTCCTGAAGTCTTGAGAAAATGGGTGGGAAAGGGCAGGCTTTATCCAAAAACAAAGTAATTCTTTATTAAAGAAAATTAAATGGATTGACATTATATGGAGTACTCCTTATAGTGCCAATCCATTTAAATATGTACCGCATAAAGAATCTTTAAATTAAAGATTCTTTATGCGGTTTATATTAGCTTTAAGCGGGTATGTTCACTTAAATAACAATAGAAATCCGGGTTTTATGGAAAAAGCGAACAGAGGGCACTTTTTCCCCGGACCTTATTGGATGCCATATCAGCTTTCCGGATCTGTTTCGACGATTTTACTGATGCTTGCTGACCTTTTTTTTAAGGCAGGTATTCTTGCCGTCGGCATCCACTAAAACTACATTATCCAGGGTTGCCTTAAAATTCTTTGTCATATCGGCCAGGTATTCCTGCCTGAGAATAGCTTGTTCCTTTTTTTCTTCTTCCGTTAACCCCACACTTTTGGATTTTCTTGAAAGCTCATTGATTTTGGCAATTTTACATGATTCCATAATTTTGTAAAACCTGCTCCTTATTTTTCTTTAAACTCATTGACCCTATTTTGCATCTTTTTGTTATAGTTAATAATTTTGCGGTTATATTCTGTATCCATTAATTGCGAAGACAAAATGAAGTCGGCAGTTGCACGGTTATTGGCAATGGGAATATCATAGACGGCTGCGATCCTTAAAAGTGCCTTTACATCAGGATCATGCGGCTGAGCTTCCAATGGGTCCCAAAAAAATATAACAACGTCTATTCCGCCCTCCACGATGCGGGAACCGATCTGCAGGTCACCGCCTAAGGGTCCGCTATTGTAAGCGCGAACCGGAAGTTCTACCTCTTCCGCAATGATTCTCGCAGTGGTGCCGGTACCACAGAGAAAATGCTTGCGTAATACTTGAATATTATCTTTAACCCATTCCACCAGTTCCTGTTTTTTGTGGTCATGTGCAATAAGAGCGATATGTTTTTGCTTGGGAATTGGGATATTGATATAATCATCCATTATCATTAAAATCCACCTCCAATTAATAATAATATCTGCGCAGGTTAAAAAGCAATATATTTTCTGTTAAATTGTATTGTAACATAGTTACGGTATATAAAACATTGGCAATTGTAATATATAATAGATAAAATTTATTTTAAGGAGCCGGCTATGGATTATTTTATTTCATTTCTTGAGGGTATTATAACCTTTGTTTCCCCGTGTATGTTACCCATGCTGCCAATTTATATTTCATATTTTACCGGAGGAAACAACAGCAGGAAAAAAGCCTTGATCAATTCTATCGGCTTTGTTCTCGGCTTTGCCTCTGTTTTTATATTGATGGGCGCTTTTGCAGGCACATTCGGAAAGCTCCTCATGAACCATGCAAAAATGGTAAACATCATAACCGGAGCCATTGTGCTGTTTTTCGGCCTCAATTACCTGGGCGTATTTAATCTGGAGTTTTTAAAAAATACGAAAAAAATAGGATACCAGCCGAAAAACCTTGGATTTGCATCCTCTGCGCTCTTTGGCATCATTTTCTCCATTGGGTGGACACCTTGCGTCGGCGCGTTTTTAGGATCTGCGTTGATGCTGGCAGCCTCATCCCAGGACAGTCTCAAAGGTATATTAATGCTGGCAAGCTTTTCTCTGGGGCTTGGCATACCATTTATCTGTTCTGCGATCCTTCTGAACAAATTAAAGAGTGTATTTGATTTTATTAAAAGGAATTATAAGATTGTCAATATTATTTCTGGACTGATTCTGGTCATTGTCGGCCTTGCCATGATGACCGGTATGCTTGGGAAATTGCTATCTGTTCTGTCCATTTAATGAATAGGTTATAGAATTATTGAATTTATTTTTAAGGAGTAAATGATGGACAAAAAAGTTAAAACTTTTATATTGATCGGGTTATTTATCCTATCCATTGCCGCTGCGGGGCTGGGCTACAATTATCTGACAGAAAGATATAAGCCGGAAAATCGCCTGAAACCAAATGCTGAAGAAACTCCTTCACCGGAAGCCACAGGAACGGAAGAACCACTGGAGTCAATCCCGCCTGAAAGCACCAATTCCCAGGAAGAGGGGGAAGAAAGCGAAGATTTGTCTCCTGAAGCGCCTGATTTTACAGTTTTTAATGCAGATGGAAACGAGGTCAGGCTCTCAGATTATGAGGGGACTCCAGTGATACTGAATTTTTGGGCTAGCTGGTGCTCTCCCTGCAAGAGCGAAATGCCGCATTTCAATAAGGTCTCGGAAGAATATAAAAGGGATGAGCTCATCTTTTTAATGGTGGATCTGGTGGACGGGAAGAGAGAGACCGTTGAAAGCGGAAAGCGATATATCAAAGAAAGCGGATATACCTTTACCGTGCTGTATGATACCAATCAGGATGCTGCGATCACCTATGGAATCCGTTCCATACCCAGTACGCTCTTTATCAATAAGGACGGGTATGTCGAGGCGGGTGTCGAAGGGATGATTGATGAGGAGACCTTAAGGCTCGGCATTGATATGATTCTTCCATAAATAAGTGCTATTCGTCCTCTTCGCCATTGTCGCCGATGCCTAAATCATTGTTCAAGATGGATCCGAAGGATATGGCATTTTTTCCGAATCTGTCCCGGATTTTATCAATAGCGGATTCCAGATGCTCCTGTTTTTCCTGGTTCTGTTGGCCTTCCGGAAATAAAGACAATTGCTCTGCATAGCTGTCTGCAGAGACAAGGTTGGTGCCCGTAATGGTAATCATACGGATGGGAGCTTTTAAATTCCAGCATCCTGTGATGATTTTCAGGGCGGCGCAGGAAATTTCCCTGGCCAGACAAGTTGGGTTATTGAGCGGCTTTTGCCTGGATATAGTTTTAAAATCAGGGTTTCTGATGGTGACCTGTACCGTGCGGCACTTTACGCCATACTGCCTCATTCTTGTTGCAACGGAATCGGAAAGCGTGATTACGCTGGTTTTAATATCGGCAAGGCCTAACAGATTCCGCCTGAAGGTCATGCCATTACCCACAGATTTAATATCCCGTTCTTCATAAACGGATTTTACAGGGCTGTCATCAATGCCGTTGGCATAATCGTGGATGAGCTCTCCTGTTTTGCCGAGCCGGAAAATAATTCCCTCTTTGTCGCTTTGGGCAAGGTCGCCTATGGTGTGTATATAGAGCTTTGAAAGCGTCTCTCTGGCTGATTTTCCTACATACAGGAGATCGGATACCGGCAGCGGATAAACGATTTTTTTATAATTTTCCATGCTGATGACCGTTGTGGCGTCTGGCTTCTTGTAATCGCTTCCGAGCTTTGCAAAAACCTTGTTGAAGGATACGCCGACGGAGATGGTTAATCCTATCTCTGAAAAAATAACATGGCGAAGGGTATCGGCAATTTGCTTTCCGTCTCCAAACAATTGCCGGCTGCCTGTGACATCTAACCAGGACTCATCAATGCCGAAGGGCTCAACACGGTCGGTATACCGCTGGTAAATTGCATTGACGCGCCGTGAATATTCTTCATAGACATCGTGGTGGGGAGGGACCAGCACCAGCTCGGGACACTTTCGTCGAGCCTGCCAGATGGTTTCTGCAGTTTTAATCTGGAATTTCTTGGCCAGCTCATTTTTGGCCAGTATAATACCATGCCTGTTCTCAGGATTTCCGCATACTGCCATAGGCACTTTTTTCAATTGGGGTGCAAGCAGGCACTCCACCGAGGCAAAAAAACCATTGCAATCGCAATGCAAAATGGTACGGTCACTCATATCACGCTTCTTTGGCCACAGCCGATCCTAAGCTAAAGGTGTATTTTTCAAGCGCCAAAATGGTATTGTTTATTTCGGTCAGCTGTTCGGGGGAAAGATTGCCTCCTACAGCCAAATGAGTATTATATAAAATGGTTTCAAGATCATCATGGACGGCCGAAATTTTATTTTTTATCCTGGTCAGGGATTCAGGAGATACGATTTCGTTATTGTAATCTTCCACGGTAACTACTGCGTTCTTGGAAAGGGTATATTCGGAATCTCCTTCAACAACGGTGCAGTTATAGCCAAGGGCTTTTTTTACGTATGCTGCAAAATCTTTTTTGGAGTCTTCTTCACCATGCACTAAAAATATTCTGGCCGGTTTTTTCCTAAAACCTGAGAGCCATTCCAAAAGACCGTCTCTGTCGGCATGGCCTGAAAAACCCTCTAAATTATAAATTTCAGCCTCTATATGAATCTTTTCTCCCAAAACAGTTACATTTTTATCCCCATTGGCAATGGAACGGCCTAAAGTTCCCGGTGCCTGATAACCCACAAATACGATGCTGGATTTCGGATTCCAAAGATTATGCTTCAGATGATGCTTGATTCTGCCCGCTTCACACATGCCGCTTGAAGCAATGATCACCTTCGGAGAAGGATCGAAGTTGAGAGCCTGTGATTCTTCGCTGGTACGGGTAAACTTAAGATTTTTAAAGTCCAGCGGGTGGTCTCCGCGCAGGATATAGTCCTTCGTCTCGTCATCAAAAACCTGGGCATTCCGGCGGAAAACCTCTGTGGCAGAGGTGGCCATGGGGCTGTCGATATAAACCATGACGTCTTTTAGTTCATCCTTGTATTCGGAACGCTCCTCATAGAA
>DOHN01000179.1:0-671 GCA_003535195.1 Ruminiclostridium sp. | reverse complement strand
AGCTTTTCGATGCTGGTGGAATTCTTTTCATGCACCCGGTTACCGTAAGTGGTCTCCATAATGACAAAATCAGCTTTTTTTATGATGGTGGGGTCCCTCAATATGGGCTTATTTCTCATGCCCAGATCCCCCGAATATACAATTTTGGAGATATCGCCGTTTTCGGCTATGAACAGCTCGATAATAGAGGAGCCCAATACATGGCCCGCATCGTTAAATACAGCCTTAACGTCTCCATTAAGGTCCAAAAGCTGATCGTAAAGAACAGGAGTCACCTGCTTCAAAGCATCAATGGCATCCTGAGTGGTATAAAGAGGTTCCACGGGGGGCCTTCCCGCCCGCCGGTTTTTTCTGTTTTTCCACTCCGCATCCCGTTCCTGAATGGAGGCGCTGTCTTTCAGCATGATATCCAGTAAATCCGCTGTTGCGTCGCTGCAGTAGATAGGGCCTTTAAATCCGCGCTTCACAAGCAGAGGGATCCTTCCGCTATGGTCGATATGCGCATGGCTGAGCAGCATAAAATCAATCTCGGCCGGATCGAAGGCAAATTCCTGCCAATTTAAGGCATCCATTTCATCGCTGCCTTGAAACTGGCCGCAATCTAACAAAAATTTATGTTTTTCTGTGGTTACTAAGTGGCAGGAGCCGGTTACAGACATTGAAGCACCCAG
>DOHN01000211.1:24387-25372 GCA_003535195.1 Ruminiclostridium sp. | reverse complement strand
CGTTAATCCAGCAGTGCAATAGCTTCGATCTCCACAAGGGCATCCTTTGGAAGCCGCCCGACCTCTACAGCGCTGCGCGCAGGGTAAGAGCCCTCCTTGAAAAAATCACTGTACACTTTGTTCATAGCGGCAAAATCATCCATGCTCTTCAGATAGACCGTTGTCTTTAACACATTATCAAAGCTGGAACCCGACGCTTTTAAAATTTCCTGCAGATTCTTAAGCGATTGTTTTGTCTGCCCTTCGATCTCGTTAGATGCAAATTGTTCGTTTTCAGGATTGATTGGCAGCTGGCCTGAAACAAACACCAGGCCGGCCCCCGCTGTGCCTTGGGAATATGGACCAATGGCTGCGGGTGCATTTGTCGTTGATATTATTTTCTTCATTTTTTAAAACCTTTCTTTTATCATGTGTTAGTCTTTATTATAATTACACCATAAAAGACATGTCGTTTGTATAGGCATCTGTTCCAAATCCAACTCTGATTGCCTGATTCACCATGGAAATTATGGGAGGCTACCCATAGCATTTTTCATATTGGGTTCGGAGCTGTGAACAACATTGGTATGGGTATCGATCAGGAACGGATCCAGGTCCCCGTTTTTCCCGCCAATCCGTCAGCCGCTTTTTCCAGGGAGGTAATCAGTGTTTTCCGTCCTTGCTTTGATCCGGCAAAGGAGATGGCCGCTAAAACTTTGGGCAGCATGGACCCTTCTGCAAATTCTTTAGCGTCAGCATATCTTTGAGCTTCCTCAATCGTCAATTCACCAAGCCATTGTTGGTCCGGCTTTCCAAAATGAATGGCCACTTTTTCCACTGCCGTCAGGATGACGAAGATATCAGCATCTATTTGCCGGGCCATGAGGGCGCTGGCAAAGTCTTTATCAATAACCGCTCCCACGCCCTTCAGATGATTTCCCTGCCGGATGACCGGGATTCCGCCGCCCCCGCAGGCAATGACGATCTCACCGGCCTCAAGAAGTGC
>DOHN01000211.1:23128-24282 GCA_003535195.1 Ruminiclostridium sp. | reverse complement strand
CGGCCTCAAGAAGTGCGGTTACTGTCGCGATCTCTACAATATCCTGAGGTTTTGGAGAAGCCACAACCCTTCTATATCCTCGCCCTGCATCTTCAATCACCGTCATGCCTTTAGCCCGGCCGGCCTCCGCTTCTTCTTTGGTCATAAACGGCCCTATGGGTTTTGTCGGCCTTTCAAAGGCGGGATCCCTTTCATCAACAACCACCTGCGTGATGATGGATGTAACAAATTTCTCTATTCCCCTATTCTTCAGCTCTTCACGAAGAGCATTTTGCAAATCATAACCAATATAGGCCTGACTCATGGCCACGCACATGGACAGCGGCATAAAAGGGAATCTGGGGTCTACTTTTGCATATTCAGCAAACGCGTTGTTGATCATGCCCACCTGAGGTCCGTTGCCATGGGTCAAGACAATATCGTATCCTGCTTCCGCCAAATCGGCAATGGCCCTGGAAGTATTTTTAACCGCTGCCATCTGTTCAGCCAGTGTGCTGCCCAGAGCGTTCCCGCCTAAAGCGACCACTACTTTTTTCTTCATTATCGCTACTCCTTTTGTCAAAACTATAATGTCTTAGTATTATGTGTTATCATTTGCAAGCAAATACGGAGCATCACACAGCCGGGATTGATTTTCTTGTAAGCTTAAGGATTATTATGCAAAAACATCAGAGCCTGAAAAAGAACATAGGGACGGTTTTTACCGTCCCTAATAAAAAATCCAACCTGTAAAGTGACAAAGCCAAAATTTGAATTTAACAACCGGTTATTTTTTCCCCGCATAGATTGCCGGCAATGCGGCATATATGGCGGCACATTGAACCAGGTCGGCCTTCCAGGTTTTCTCATTAGGCGCATGGGCTTCTTCCTCTTTACCGGGTCCGAGACCAATGACAGGAATATTCTCCCGGCCCATGATGGAGACCCCATTGGTGGAGAAGGTCCATTTATCTATTTTGGGTTCCCCGTACATACCTTTGTAGGATTCCGCCATAGCCTGTGTAACAGAATGGTCTTCGGGGATCACCCATGTCGGGAAATAGCAATCCTGGGAATATACACAGCCTGTCCAGGAAGGTCTTTCATATTTATACATGCTCACTTCCCCATGATATTTTTGAACCGACGGCAAATCCTCAATCTCTTTTAAGGGA
>DOHN01000211.1:19090-23003 GCA_003535195.1 Ruminiclostridium sp. | reverse complement strand
TTTGAACCGACGGCAAATCCTCAATCTCTTTTAAGGCCGACTGATAGGTTTCGCCATTGGTCAGTCTTCTGTCTATGGAAATAGCGCAGCCATCCGCAACCGCACATCTGGACGGCGAAGAATAGAATATTTCCGATACGGTCAGCGTGCCTTTCCCGAGGAATGGGTCATCACGCAGCTTGCCGTTTAATGCCTCCACTTCTTTTAAAATGTCGGCCATTTTATAGATTGCATTATCCCCTCTTTCGGGGGCGGAACCATGGGCTGAAATGCCTTTTACGTCAACGCGTATTTCCATTCTTCCCCTTTGCCCTCTGTAAATATTGTTATTGGTGGGCTCCGTTGATACGACGAACTCGGGCCTGATCTTATCCTCGTTGATAATATACAGCCAGCAAAGGCCGTCGCAGTCTTCCTCCTGTACAGTACCGGTGACGAGGACCTTATATTTGCCGTTTAAAAGGCCAAGATCCTTCATAATTTTTGCGCCATATACAGCGCTGACGATTCCGCCCAGCTGGTCCGAGGCGCCGCGGCCGCCGATGGTTTCTTCATCTTCATAGCCCTCATAAGGGTCGAACTTCCAGTTTTTTCTCTCACCGATACCCACCGTATCGATGTGGGCGTCAAAGCCTATGATCCTATCACCGGTTCCCATATAGCCCAGAACATTGCCCAATTGATCGATCCATACCTCATCAAAGCCGACTTTTTCCATCTCTTCTTTGATCCGGTATACCTTTTCTTTTTCCTCGGTGCTTTCTCCCTTGGCCTTGATCAGGTCACGCAGAAATTTGGTCATATCCGTTTTATAGCCTTCGGCGGCTGCTTTGATTTTATTAAAATCCAGGTTGGCACTCATTCCCTTATCCTCCTCCGGTCGTTCACTTATCTGAAACTCTAAATTATTTGAACAGTCTTACCTGGCTGCGGTTCAATATCGTTTGAAGTGTTTCGGCAGGGTCTTTCACCTTTTGCAGGAAAATCATTGCCGCAATAATATAGGGTTTAAAGCTGGCCTCTTTATAGAGCGGGATTCTGTATCTGTCAAATACCGATGCATCCACTTCCCCCGTCTCACAGCTGACACCGGTAATGTCTGCAGGAAGGCAATGCATATACAGCGCCTTTCCATCTTTGGTCAGCTTCATCATTTCCTCTGTGCAGGCCCAGTCGGTATAATCCGCATTTTGTTTCAGCAGTTTCTTTTCCAGTTTTTTTATATCATCAAATTTACCCTCTCCATAAAGATTTGTCCTTTCCTCCATTGCGGCGAAGGAAGCCCAGCTCTTTGGATAGACGATATCGGCATCTTTAAACGCCTCTTCCATGGAATTGGTTCTGGTGAATTTACCGCCGTATTGCACCGCGTGTTTCCTGGCCACTTCCTCCACTTCCGACATGACTTCATAGCCTTCCGGATGGGCCAGTGCGACATCCATGCCAAATCTGGTCATGAGAGCAATAACACCCTGGGGAACTGACAGGGGCTTTCCATAAGAAGGTGAATACGCCCAGGTCATGGCGATTTTCTTGCCTTTCAGATTTTCAACTCCGCCAAACTCGTGAATGATATGGAGCATGTCGGCCATTGTCTGGGTGGGGTGGTCGATATCACACTGAAGGTTGACAATGGTAGGCCGCTGGGCCAGAACTCCGTCTTTATGGCCTTCTTCAACGTATTTGGCGACATTCACCTGGTAGGTATGGCCTTTTCCGATATACATGTCATCGCGGATACCGATTACATCCGCCATGAAGGAAATCATATTGGCCGTTTCTTTCACTGTTTCACCGTGAGCGATTTGGGATTTGCCTTCGTCCAGGTCCTGAACTTCCAATCCCAGCATATTACAGGCCGATGCAAAGGAGAACCTGGTCCTTGTGGAATTATCCCTGAATAGTGAAATTCCAAGACCGGAATCAAATATTTTAGGGCTTATATTGTTATCTCTTAAACTCCTGAGCGCATCCGCCACAGCGAAAATCGCGGACAATTCATCCTGTGTCTTATCCCAGGTCAGAAAAAAGTCATTATTATATAAATTTTTGTATTCGAGGCCCCGAAGTTTTTTCAGCGATTCATTTAGGTTCATTTTCAAATTCTCCTTTATTATTTATTGGGATATAATCCATTCCAGACAATATCCCTGTAACGATTAAAATCTGTATCTCCTTCGGTACTTATACATAGAACAACAGAATTTTCATCAAGCTTCAAGCTTTCTTTTATGTCGCTCAATCCTTCTCCTGTCATTAGCTGTGAAACAACGCCCAAAGTGACTGCGCCGCTTTCTCCTGAAATGATTCTTTCATCGCCTTTTAGAGGGTTGCCAAGCACTCTCATACCATGGGCAGCGGCCGCGTCCGGTACCGAAAGGAAGTGATCCGCATATGCTTTTAAAACCCCCCAGCCGATGGTATTGGGCTCGCCGCAGGCAAGACCCGCCATGATGGTATCCATGTCTCCGGTTACAAAATGGAGTTTGCCGTCATTGGCTTTGGCGGTTCTGAATATACAGTCGGCCTTATTAGGCTCCACGATCGTAATAATGGGCTTGTTTTCCGGATAGACTGAGCTGAAAAAACCGCAGACAGCCGAGGCCAAAGAGCCGACCCCTGCCTGCAGGAAGATATGCGTGGGTTTTATATTTTGTGCTTTTAATTTCAAATATGCTTCATATGCCATGGTGATATAGCCCTGCATGATCCAGGTGGGGATTTTTTCATATCCTTCCCATGCCGTATCCTGCACCATAACATAGCCTTTCTCCCCGGCTAAAGCATTGGCAGCCCTGACACACTCATCATAATTGAATTCCTTGATCTCGGCATAGGCACCATGGGCCTTGATTCTTTCCAAGCGTTCTTTGGAACTGCCCTTTGGCATAAAAACAATGGATTTTTGCTTTAGCTGCTCGGCCGTCCAGGCCACGCCTCTGCCATGGTTCCCGTCAGTTGCGGTAATGAAGGTTAATTCACCCAGCTGATTTTTGATCTCGTCCGATATTAAGGTTTTATAAGGAAGCTCATCAATGTCTTTGCCTAATTTATCAGCAATAAACTGGCCGATGGCGAAGCTTCCTCCTAATACCTTAAAGGCATTAAGCCCGAATCTGTAGGATTCATCTTTTACAAAAACATCGTTCAGGCCCAGGTATTTTGCCAATTCTTTTAACTCCACCAAGGGTGTTTCCGAATATTGTTCAAAGCTTGAGTGGAATTGAAGGACCTTCTTCGCAATATTCTCGTTCAAAAAATCCAGAGAAGTATTTGCTCTTTCGCTGGTATCATTGGTTACCCATTCATATTTTTCTTCCATCACTGCACTCCTAATGAACATCTCAAATTCCAATAAAATTTTATTGTCTGAATTAAAGAAAATATCTTTATATAAAAAGAGCTACCACATAACTGGTAGCTTTTCCGATTGCTTAAAAATTATTTATTGGTGCTGGAATTTTGCCTTTGGTCAGGTCTTCAGCTTAAGACGGTATGCGGGATCTGTCACCGAATCAATTTTTATGGCGAAGCAGGTCTTTTTTTCGATATCTTTATCGGTTATAATGTGGACATCAAGCAGCCCATCCATTTTATAACCTGTTTTTAAATAGTTCATTTCCGCCAAAGCCTGACTCCACCCTTCCAGCCATTTTATCATTTCAGCTTTTTGCTGTGCGGTTCCCTTAAAATGAATAATCAAGTCTATATCGCTGCCCGGGCCTGCAGTTCCATTATTGGTGCTGCCAAACAGGTAAACCGCTTTTACCCCAAAATATTCAGCATCAAGCATGGAAGCCAATTGCTCCGCCATATGAAAACGCCAGCGCCAGTCGCCGTCGTCCCGGACCTGCTCAACATATTTTATCTGATTGGTTTCTTTTTGTATTTCAGCAGGCGAGGATAAAAAACC
>DOHN01000211.1:11668-18944 GCA_003535195.1 Ruminiclostridium sp. | reverse complement strand
TCCAGCTCGGCATTCATCTGTATTTTCAGGACTTTTCCGTAAGTGGATTCCGGTATGCTGATGACCTTTACGACATCCTCTAAAAATTGATATTTCGGAAAGATCTCTTTCAAAATGTTCTTTTGCCTGGACAGAAAGGCGGCATTAAAAATGATTCCTTCCTCATCCGGGTACAGCGGCAAATAGTATATATTTGCCTCCACCAAATCCTGAAAGAAATGCGTTCCAAAAGACAGTTCAGGCAGGTAACCGGTCTTTTTCCTGGCCACCTCAATTAATACGGCCGTATTGCATATATCCGCATAAGTAACCTTTACTCCCAATTTGATATCGCCGCGGCTTCCCCAGCGTCCCGGCCCTATCAGTATGAATTGCCGTCTTGGAAGCACGGAATTCAGCATTCCCACCACTTTGCCTATATGATTAAGATCCTCCAGTTCATCTACCTTATTGTATTCTTCCGGATCTACGTATACGATATGAGAAATATTGCCGATTACCCCGTTTGATACATAGCGGTCGGCTGAAAAAATAATATCTTTATCGGGAATATCCTTCGGGATAGGGGCAGGGGCCTTATCAGTCACAAAGCTTTGGGGCCTGCACTGCAATAAGTATAACTGCTGTCCATCCGAGGCAAATTCGATATCTACGGGCATCCCGATCTTTTCTTTAAGTGTTTTTAAGATCATGCTGATTTGCTTAATGTATGGCGATTCCGACAGGACCCTGTCAAAGGTAACGACAAGATCGTCTTTTCTAAAGTCAATTTCAAATTTATTGGCATCTCTTATATGGTTCAATTCAAATATAGAAACCATTTTATCGATATCATGGATCTGATCTCCGTATTCTCTTAATATCGAGGATATATCCACTGTTTCAAATTGTTCCTCTTCAAGATTGATCACATCCATTTTTTTAGGAGAATATCTCTTTCTCTCTTCCGGAACGATATTCACCCGAATCCCCGGTTGGCCGGGAGAGATCAATACGGGAAAATCATCGGTCAGGCGGTCCACGGCACGGGTACCCAGCCCCGGCACCATGCGGACCAGGCCATCCTCACGCTTGATGCGGGGAGACCAGCGATATTCATTATTACTAAACGCAACTCCCGAAAAATTAGGGAAGAAATATTTGCCGACTTTTCTGCCGACCACTTCCTGGATCATAATCCCCATCTCTTCGTGGATATCCAGAAGCCCCCGTTCTTTTCGGTATTGGATGGGATCGGCGCTGAAAACCGACGCGTATACTTCGAGCACCGCATCTTCAAGAGCCTCTAGCCGCTTTTGCTTGCTGCCCTGGTTAGCCAAAAACAAGCTTTTGTATTTCCCGGAAAAACCGGCGCCGATTTGATCTTCAAGCATACTGGAGCTCCGGACAATAATGGGCACTTCACCAAAATCATCCAGCGCTACAGAAAGACTTTTTATAATTTCAGGCGGCAGCCTTGAGCTCTTTACAAGCTGTACAATATTCGGATATTCGATCCTTATTTCCTGGAGCTCTTTATATTTCTGCTCGTTTAGCTCTTCAAGGTTGTTATACTGCAGAAATTCCGTAATGGCATCGGTGACAATATGCCATGTTTTAGGCACTTTGATCGAATCGAGCAAAGGAAAGTTTTCGCTTTCTTTTTCCAGAATTTTTTGTGCAAGAAACAGTCCGCTGCCCTTGCCCCCGATTCTGCCCTGGCTCTCTATGGGGATGATGATCCGATTGGTGATATCAAAAAAGTCCTTGCAGCCGATGTATTGCTTTGCAATATTGACAAATTCAGACCGGTCCGATAAGAAATGATGAATGAGGCCGACGGCAATCCACCGTTCCTGGGGAGAATATACAATATCGTTACTCTTGATTACTTTATGATATTTTTGGATCTCCTCAATAATATTCCGTAAAGACGGAGAGACGGAACCGATGGCTTTAATCAAAGAATAGGCTTTTTCTTCCTGTATCCATTGTTTCACCTTCATGGTGATAGCATCATTGGAAAGATGTTTTTGGGCGAGAATAAAAGCTTTTTCACAAATACAGGAAACATCTTCAAGGGGCTCTATTAAGGTGGGATAATTGGTATATCCCTCGTCAGAATTTTTTATGATAACAGAATTATTCAAAACATCGGAGGCTTCATTAATGCCAACCAGCAGAAGATAGTTAATTAATTTTCTGCATATATGCAAAAGTGTGTCCGGGTTGGTATGACGCAAAAAATCAACGATGATCTCCCACTCTTCGAAACTTTTTGAAGCCTCCGGCTGATGCTTTGATAATTCCCATCCATCCATAACTGAGCACATTTGGCGGTAAACAACCATTTGCCCGATGCGGTCAGCAATGTTTTTTATTAATTTGCTTTCTTTTTCTAAAAAATAACCTTCTCTTGTTCTGGGTACATCCTCCACATATACGATTTCGATATTTCCTACTACCTTATTGTTTGCCTTAATATTACATTTATCGCTTATAGAGGAGCTGCGGAAATTAGGCGTCTGATAACACGAATTATTAAACACAATTTTTACATGACATAATTCAGGGAATCTCCAGCCGATGGGCATAATTTTAACAATTTCATCGAATATCTCAGATATGGACAACTGATGATTCGAGAGAATTTCATCAATCTTATACAGACAATTCAGCTCTTTTTCTCTTTCCCTAAGGATATCAAGTATGCTATCATCTCTATTCATAATTACCAGCTACATACTCCTAATTTCGGAACTGCTTATACCCAGCCGCGGTTTTTAACAGCCTGTGCCACACGGTTTATAGAAATTACATAGGCGGCATCACGCATATTTAATTTTTTGTTCACTGAGAGTTCATAAACAGCCTTAAATGCAGATGTCATTTTTGTATCTAATTTTTGCATGACCTCTTCTTTTTCCCAATAGAAATTCATATTGCATTGAACCTGCTCGAAATAGCTGCATGTAACGCCTCCGGCATTGGACAGGAAATCCGGGATAACAAATATCTTACGCTCATTAAGAACTTTATCCGCATCCGGGGTTGTAGGTCCATTGGCAGCTTCGCAAAGCACTTTCACCTGGCTGCTGATTTTATGTACATTGTCGGATCTGATTTGATTTTCCATAGCGGCAGGAATCAGTATATCTACATCCTGCTCGATCCAGGCATCTCCCGGCAAGACTTCATATCCTAATTCTCTTGCCTTGACCTTATCAATGCAGCCAAAAGAATCGGTAATATTTAAGAGGGCATCCACATCCAGCCCATCGGCTTTCTTGAAAGTATATGATGCCTTATCATTATTGTCCCAGCAAGAAACAGCTATGACTTTTCCGCCAAGCTGCTGGTAGGATCTGACTGCATGTTGTGAAACATTGCCGAAGCCCTGGAAACTGGCTGTGGTTTTTGTAACATCAATGTTTAATTTTTTTAATGCCTCACGCAATACACAGATAACGCCAAAGCCTGTCGCTTCTGTTCTTCCGAGGGAGCCACCCATGCCGACCGGCTTTCCGGTTATAAATCCCGGGTACCTGCCCCCATGGATGGTTTCATATTCATCAAGCATCCATAGCATATGCTTCGCATTGGTCATCACATCGGGAGCCGGAACATCCTGAAACGGACCAATATTTTTTGATAGCTGCCTGACCCAGCCACGGCACAATTGCTCCTGCTCGCGATCTGTGAGATTATGCGGATCACAGACGATGCCCCCTTTTCCTCCGCCAAGGGGTATGTCGACTACGGCACATTTCCAAGTCATCCACAGGGACAATGCTCTGATGGAATCTACTGTTTCCTGAGGATGAAAACGTATTCCTCCCTTTGCAGGGCCTCTGGCATCATTATGCTGTATCCGGTATCCTCTGAATACCTTAACACTGCCGTCATCCATTTTAACCGGTATGGAAAAATGGTACTCTCTCATGGGCTGGCGAAGCAGCTCGCAGGTCGCTTCATCAAGTCCGATTTTCTTAGCCACGCTATCGAATTGCGCTTGCGCAACTTCAAATGCATTATAAGTCTCTTTGCTCATGTTTCCGCCCCTCTATAAAAAATCTTTATTTATTGGATAATTATACAATTACTTATTTCCACTGTCAACGCAGGAACCCATTAACATGGAAGATGTATCCACGAATTTAAATGGTATACAGAATAACCAGGGTGGTGATGGAAAGATGTAAAAAAGTGACCCGGGTTAAACGCTTTTGGCGGCCGGTGAACCAATGGGGCTGTTTTTCTTATCCATCATGATCTCTAATACCAGGTTGTCCATAATGGGAGAACCCTCGTTGCCCAGGCGGGTAAAGTTCATAATGGTCTTTTCGGGATCTGTTTCCACGATACCGTCGCTGGCCTTTACAACCTCGTTGTGCAGAGCCATAAAGGCGCACTGAAATGCCGTATTTACACAGGTGCTTATCTTCAGGGCACAGTTTGCTTTAGCGCCATCGCAAAGCATACCGGCCACATCGCCCAGCATATTATTGACGGCATAGCCCACCTGTTCCAGATTGCCGCCCAGCAGGTATACAATGCCGCAGGATGCGCCGGTAGCAGCAACGGTCGCTCCGCAAAGGCCGGAAAGCAGACCGAAGCGGGAGTGAATATGTATGGAAACCAGGTTGCTGAGTGTGACCGCGCGGAACATTTTATCTTCGTCGATGTCCAGCGTCTTGGCGGCGGAAATGATGGGCACAGTAGCAGTAATCCCCTGGTTGCCGGAGCCGGAGTTGGTGACGACGGGAACGTTGGCGCCTGCCATACGGGCCGTTGCACCGCTGGCGGTATCGGCCATGGCGTTGGCTACGAGATCATTGCCCATATACCCTGCCTTCTGGGCCCTTTTGATATTGTGGCCGATATTGAGTCCATAATCGCCGGCAGCGCCCACCTCGGAGATACGCTTATTAACCTTGATCACCTGGTCGATCATATGCAGGTCGTCAGTCTTCCGATCCAGTGTCTCTACAAATTCATAAATGGTCTTGATGCTCAAGGTCTTGGCTATCGTTTCGGCGGAAATGCCGTCGACAATCGTACCAATTTCATGATTGGCAAGAACAGCGCCGTCTTCTTCCACATACACCACATTGGTATGGGTGGAAGCAATGACCGCCCGGGCCTGATGGCCGTCGGTGCTCTTAAGCTCAATATCGATATACAGCTTTTCCGCAGAATCGGAGATATCCATCTTGACCTTGCCGCTTTGCACCAGTTCAACAGCCGCTTGAATTTGCTCCGGTGTGGCCTCATCTACAACCCGGAGCTGGTTTTCAACCTTGCCCCCCACAGCGCCCAGCGCAGCCGCATAATTGACGCCGGTAAAGTTGGTTCCGGGAATCCCCGCAGCCATGGCGTTTTTATATATATTGACGCTCGCTCGTACTGTCAGTTCAGATATTTCGCCGCCTTTTAGGTGCTGCCTGGCAGTTGCCGCTGTCAAAGCAATTGCTGCAGGCTCTGTACAGCCTGTTGCAAGTTCCATCTCGCTATTGAGGATACTGCAGATTAATTTTCTATCCATTGTAACATTTCTCCTAATACATTTTTTACTGATGATATTGTTCCATTCAGCCTCTAAACCAAAAGATTACAGAATAATCAATTCTTTAGGGCTGTGTGTCAGGTTTTCTACGCCATTTTCTCCGATATATACCATATCCTCAATGCGGCAGCCGAATCTGCCTTCCAGATAAATACCCGGTTCTACTGTCATGACATCGCCCACCTGGCAGGTATCGGTGGTGATCTCGTTGAAGCGTGGATTTTCGTGGATTTCCAAGCCGATGGAATGACCCAGGCCGTGCCCGAAACAACCCTGGTAGCCGGAATTATAGATCATGTCTCTGGCCACTTTATCAATATCCGCACAGCGCCTCCCCGCCCGGACCGCCTCCAGAGCGGCCAGCTGTGCTTTCAGGACCAAATCATAGATTTTACGTTCTTCATCGTCCAGAAAACCAATGCCCACCGTTCTGGTCATATCTGAATAATAGCCGTTTAACATAACGCCAAAATCCAGGGTAAAAAGATCACCGGCCTTAATTACATTATCAGTCGGTTCACCGTGGGGCAAAGAAGAACGGACGCCGGAAGCCATAACCATATCCGGATACAGCCGTTTTCCGCCGTTCTTTCTGACGTAATAGTCCAGTTCCAAAGCCACCTCTGCTTCAGTCATACCGGGCCTGATAATATTTAAGAGGTATGAGAAACCCAGATCCCCTATACGCTGGGCTTCCCGGAGGCTGGCTACCTCCTGTGCATCCTTTTTGCGGCGGAGTTTTAAGATTTCCTGATCCATTTGACCGTCACACAAAATCTCGATTCCCTGAAGAGCTTTACAGAAATTATTGTAGCTGCCTACGGTCATGTATCCTGTCTCAATGGCCAGTGTTTTTACACCACAGCCCCGGCATACCTCAAGGATCTGCTCATTAAGATTGTCCTGGAGCACGACCTTTGCATCCCGAACAATTCCTTTTGCATCCTCAAAGTATCTGAAATCGATAATAAAGAATGCTTGATTATGGGTCACGAGAAGTGTGCCCGCGCTGGATACCATGCCTGTAAAATAGTACCTGTTCACACGGGATGTGACCAGCACCCCATCGATATTTTCCGGTAAAGCTGCCGCCAGACGCTGAATTCTATTGTTCATATTTCTCCCCCTAAAATACTGTTTATATCTTTATAAATCTGTGTCCGAAGGTACTTCAATGCCAAGACCTTCAGACTGCCGCCTGCGCCAATAATTGCGGCTTTCTCCGCCATGTTCAGTGAAAAAGCGCGGCATACAATACATACAGCCAGTGAGCCGATATGCCTGCGAAAAGGCCGCCGATGGTATGGGAAAAAATCGCTTTTCCTGTCATCTCCTGATACCCCAAAGCCGACATCATGGCGGCATGTGTGCTGAGATAACCGCTCCAGCACATACACATAGCTGTTAAGACAGCGATCTCGTTGTAACTGACCTGTCCGGCGGAAACCATTCCGGGGATTAGACCAATGGCAGCTCCCGCCGCTCCCAGAGCAGTAATGGGAACAGCGACGGCAGCGGCATCCCGAAAGCCGAACAGCGGCGTTAATAAAAAGCTCAGTTTATCGCCGATTTTCGGCAGCAGGCCCACGCCCTCGTACGCGCCGCCGGTATATACCCCCGCTTCACCCGGCCCGTTTGTGAGCATCAAGACAAAAGTGCAGATGATGAGCACGCCCGGAATGATGGAAAGACCAACCTTTACGCCTTCCTGCCCGCCGTCGAGGGCAGCGG
>DOHN01000211.1:382-11472 GCA_003535195.1 Ruminiclostridium sp. | reverse complement strand
GGCAGCGGGAACAAAAGTGCGGCCAAGAGGATCCGGAATAGCGCTGACAAATACCGTAACAATCAGTCCCATCCCGAAAGCTGTGCCCAGATTGGTCAGAGCAGGCAGCTGGAATTTTTTAAAGTATCGCTTATAAGACGAATCCTCCGCAAGGGTCAGGATGGCCGGATTATCTGAAAGATAAGTGGACATGACCCCAATGGCGCTGGCGCCGGGTAAGCCGTAAATTGGCTTCATCAAGGGGTTTAATAGCTTATTAGCCAGCGAAATCACCCCGAATTCAGTCAGCAGGCCGGCTATGCCGCCGGTAACCGTCGTTATGGCCATGATATATAAAACTGTCTCCATCAAAAGGCTATAGGCTGTATTCATAGCGGTGTTAATCATCTTGATCATGCCAAAGGTACTGGCCAAATACCAGGTTATGCCGCCCATGACCGCGAGAAAAACGATGCTTTCCAGGCTGACAGCTTTCTTTGTTCTTTTGTTCGCTTCCATTAGTTTTCTTCTTTCAGAATCTAAAATCAGCCACCCAAATAGGCTTTTTTAACAGCCTCGTTATTTCTCAGGTTCGCGGCAGTATCCGCAAGCTTAACGCAACCGGTTTCTAAAACGTAACCGCGGTCTGCAATATGAAGAGACATATTGGCATTCTGCTCGATCAAAAGGATCGTAACACCCATATCTCTTATCTTCTTGATAAGCTTGAAGATCATAATAACCAGGTTGGGTGCCAGACCCAAAGAAGGCTCGTCAAGCATCAGCAGCTTCGGTCTGTTCATCAAAGCTCTGCCGATGGCTAACATCTGCTGTTCACCGCCGGAGAGTGTACCGGAAGCCTGATTTTTCCGCTCATAAAGGCGGGGGAAAAGGCTATAAACGTACTCATATCCCTTATCGATCTCAGCACCTTTTCTCAAATAAGCGCCAACACGCAGATTCTCTTCTACAGTCAAATCAGGGAAAACCAGACGTCCTTCCGGAGACAGGCCGATACCCATTTTCACAATCTCGTGAGTACTGGTCTGAGTGATGTTTTTGCCCATGAAGAAAATCTCACCGCTTTTCGGTTTTTTGATGCCGATGATTGTAGAGAGGGTGGTGGTTTTGCCTGCGCCGTTGCTGCCGATAAGGGCGACGATTTCGCCTTCGTTGACTTCCAGGCTGACATCTTTAAGGGCATGTATATTCTCATAATAGGTATTGATATTTTTAACTTCAAGAATCATACTGCATCGTCCTCCTCCAGAATCTCGCTGGCATCGCCCAGATACGCCTTGATAACATCAGGGTTGGAGGCTATCTCTGAAGGTGTACCATTGGCAATCCGTTTTCCATAGTCCATTACATAGATTCGGTCGGAAATATTCATGACGACGTTCATATCATGCTCTATGATAAGAATGGTGTATCCCTTTGCCTGAAGACTGCGGATAAAGTTTAGCAAATTTTCACTTTCCTGCGGATTCATTCCGGCAGCCGGCTCATCGAGAATAAGGAGCTTGGCGCCGGTTGCAATAGCACGGGCAATTTCCAGCCTGCGCTGCAGGCCATAGGGCAGATTATTTGCGTAATCATTGATATAATCTCCGAGATCGATAGATTCCAGAATATCGATGGCCTTCTGGGTTGCCTTTCTTTCCTCGTTGCGGAACCGCTTGGTGCGGAACAACGCATCAAAGAAATTATAGTTCGTCTTGATATGTGTACCAACCATGACATTCTCGATTACTCTCATCTGTTTAAAAAGTCGAATATTCTGAAAAGTACGGGATATCCCGGCTTCCACTATATATATAGGGCTTTTGTTAGAAATCACCTTATTATCAAAGACGATTTCTCCCTCATCAATTTCATATATGCCGGTAATCATATTGAAAACTGTGGTCTTGCCGGCTCCGTTTGGGCCAATGATGCTAACTATCTCGCCCTGTTTTACTTCAAAGGAGAGTTTATCAACAGCTACCAAACCACCGAATTTCTTTGTGATTCCTTTAGCTTCCAGCAGTGCCATTATTTCATCACTTTCCTTTCTACACCTTTGGGCATCTTATACGGCAGCTTGCTCTGGCCGCCCAGAATACCCTGAGGACGGAAACGCATCATAATTACCATGATCATGCCATAAATAACGAATCTCCACTGCTCCGGCTGGGAAATCTGCATCCATTCCGGAAGGCCCTTCATAAAGGTGGTAAGGCCTCTCAGCAATTCACCTAAAGGAGAAATTATGATTGCACCGATGATGGCGCCCTTAACAGTGCCTATGCCGCCAAGGATTACGATTACCAGCGCGCTGATGCATATATCATAGTTAAAAGTCGCATTGTTGATATAGCCCATGAAAGGTCCGTAAAGGGTCCCTGCCAAACCGGCAAAAAAAGCTGCCAGAGTATAGGCGATTATCTTGTATTTCTTATTATTGATGCCCATCATGATGGCTGCCATTTCATCGTCACGGACCGCCTTAATCGCACGGCCGACCTTGCTGTTGATAATCAGCTGGGTGGCCAGAATTGTCAGTGCGGCATAGAACATGATGAGATAGAAAATGCCGCCGTTTTTCATGGTGAGCTTCATACCGAATAAATTTGGGGCAGGAATATTTAATACACCGACAGAACCTTTGGTAACGCTATCCCAATTCAAAATTATGGAAGATATCACATAAAAGAATGCCATGGTAACAATGGTGACATAGGTACCGGAAAGTCGCATGGTAGACAAAGCAAGTAATGCACCAAATGCACCTGCCAGGCAGGCTCCAAGGATAACGGCGACAAGATAGTTGGTGCCGCGGTAAGTGGTCAGCAATACGGCGGTATATGCGCCAATGGCGTAAAATGCGACCATAATGGCAATTCTTTGAAAATAAAGAGTTGCCATTTTCGGCAGAAAATAAACAAACAACGCCAGTGCAAGAAGGATAATACCTTTAATAATGGGGTTCTCCCACAGTTGTCCGATTGTAATAACAGCTTTTGTGTACAGAGATTTATTTTCTTTTTTCATATTCATTACACCTTTGTGCTTCCTTTCCGCCCCAAGATGCCATAGGGTCTAATAAGTAATACCAGGAACAAAAGTGAAAATGCTACCATATCAATGTAGCTGCCCCCCAGTTTATAAACAGCCATACTCTCGGAAACGCCGATAATTAAACCGCCTAGAACAGAACCGGGCAACGAGCCGATCCCACCTAAAACAGCCGCAGCAAACGCTTTAAGGCCGACGATATCGCCCATTGAAGATCGGAGATACTGGTTATACGAAGCAATCAGCGTACCGGCGATCGCAGCTGAAGCAGCGCCCAGGAAGAATGTAAGGCTTATAATCATGTTGACGTTGATACCATTAATAGCAGCCGCAGAGGGTTCCTGCTGAACAGCCCGCATTGCAAGACCAATACGGGTCCTATTGATAAAGATTGACAAAGCCACAAGAAGAATCAACGCTACCGCGCCAATAATTACCTGTTGCCATGCAATGGTAGCACCTAAAAGCTTGAAGGTTCCGTAGTTAAATAGATCAGGAAAGCGAATTATCTGACTGCCAAAAGCAATATTCAGGCAATTGATAATAATATAGGAAAGACCAATTGTGGTAATCATCGCGGAAATCTTGGATGCGCCTTTCTTTCTAAGCGGCTCAAGACCCATTTTATCAATCATAACGCCTGCAAAGCCGGTGGTAACTAAACTAAACAAAATTGCTAAAAATATATTAAGATGCAGGTATTCAACACCCACATAGACCATGAAGGCTCCCAGCGTGTAAACTGAGCTGTGCGTAAAGTTCACCAATCTTAAAATGCCGAATACCAATGAGTAACCAACCGCAACCAAGGCATAGATTGTGCCGATGGCAAGACCGTTAATTAATTGTTCAACGAACATGTAATCACTCCTCAAGTTTTTTGGCTAACGGCCATTCTTCTATTTCATCAGCCCTGTTGCCAGACGCTGCTTGTCTTCGGGATTAAGAAGGACCCGGCGGCGGGGTTGAATGAACCCCGCCGTCAGGGAATGGATATTAGCAAAATTATTAGAAACAATTAATAGTAGATCCATTGACCATTAGAAACGACCATGGGAGAGAAGTTCCTTGTTGCATCCCGGTTTTCACTAAATGAGCATGAACCGGTAACACCCTTATAATCATTATTCTGGATTGACTTTAAAATAGCCTCTTTATCCAGTTCACCATTGTTCTCAGCGATGGCTGTCAAAAGAACGCCCATAGCATCATAAGCCTGTGCGGTCAGTGAGCTGGGTACCTGGGTGGTTCTTGCTTTGTATTCATCTACAAAGTATTTTACATCAGGGTCATCAGAAACAGCTGCGAAAACTGAAGGAGCCATGCAGCCTTCGACGTCTTTGCCACCGACCTTAAGGAATGTGTCATTGTAGCAGTTAACGCCGCAGACGATATTCAGGTCAGGCATAACGGTACGGGCCTTGATGGTAAAGGGAACCACAGAGTCATAATAGCAGAACATGATGGCCGTCTCGGCACCAGCTGCGTTTAAGTTACTGATAACTGCGTTGTAGTCCATGTCGCCGCCTGCAATTTCTTCGGCGTCAACAATTTCCCAATCCTCGTTGCCTTTTTCTTGCAGCAGAGTCTTAAGATTGTCATAGGCATTTCTGCCCCAGTCGTTGTTCAGATAAACGACACCCAGTTTGGTTTTTCCTGCAGTCTTTGCACACTCAAGCATACCCATTGTCTCGGTTGAGATGGTTGCATTCAGGCGGAAGCAGCAGTCGCCCTGTCCGGTGAAGCCGGCAGAGGAGGAAGAGGCAGAAATCAAGGGAACTCTTTCCTCGGTGTACAAAGTGCCGACAGCCATGGAAGCAGAGAAATGACCGACAACTCCATAGAAATTGTCTTCTCCGCAAAGGAGCTGAGCAATTGCAAGGCCTTCTTCAGTGGAACTCTTTTCATCATAGGAAAGCAGCTCAATGGGTCTGCCGTTGATGCCTCCGTCTTTGTTCCACTTGTCCACCATAATTTTGCAGGCTGCATCAAAGCCAATGCCATATTCCGAGTAGTTACCGGTCAGAGGACCTGCAACAGCGACCTTAATGGGGGTTTTGTCGGTGGGGTTCCCACCCGAAGCCGATGCCGAAGCTGTAGATGCTGGAGCCGCTCCGTTTCCACAAGCTCCAAGAGTTGTGACTACCAGCAAAAGTGCCAGTAGCATGCAAAGTTTTTTCTTCATTCTAAACTCCTCCTAAAATTATTAATAACATCTTGTGTGTTATTTCGAGAGTTCATGATCCAGCCATTCATCAATAGCCAGAAGTGCCAGGATATAAATCCTGATGCCATTGAGCAGGACCTCGATCTCCATGCATTCATCCGGTTGATGAGCGCCGCCGTGCCCTTCTTGCTTGAAGAGCTGCTGCTCCCGTCCATGAACGGCGGGGCCCGCGGCAAATGAGTTCGGGGTCGCACAGGTGTATGTGCCGCCGGCCTGTGCAAAAGGCTTCAGCGGCTGGCCTAAAATTTCACTTGAAATGCCGCAGAAGATATCGACCACAGGATGGTTGATGTCGACGGCATGTGGACGGCTGTGTCTGGATGATCCTTTGGTCAGAAACGGTTTATCAAAATAGCTCATGAATCTTTCATAGAGCATGTCCCCATCAATGGAAGGGGCGGCCGGATAACGGACGTTGAAATGCATTTCCATCTTCTGATCTATTAATTCCATCATCGCAATGGTGTGAGAAGTTCTTCCTGCCGAATCATCGTGAAAATCGATATTTAACGCTTTTCCATAATAATCCGACAGACTGTTGGATACGAATTCCAAAACGGACTTGGCATCGCCATATACAAGGTTTTCTGCCAGCAGGAAGGACGCCAGTACGCCGATGGCGTTCACAGAGCCTTCCGGGAATGCCGCATGCTTGGCGATTCCTGCCGCCGTAATCAAAACGCCGTCTTTGTGTGCCTCCGCATGGATATTAGAATAAGTCTCTGCGGCATTTTGAATCTGCTCCAATGTATAACCGGAAATAACGCAGACTGCCTTATTAGGGATGGTGATCCCATTTTCGCCGGCCTGGAACAAAAGGAGATTCCCGCTGCCTACCGGCGCGTCCACGGTAAGATTGATTACACCTTTTTCAGATTTACTGATAGGAAACCAGGAATCGGGCACGATGGTAAGGGTCGGAAACCCGTATTCTTTGCCATAGTACTTAATGTCTTCCATACCGGCTTCCTCATTGCATCCATACAGAAGCCGGACATTATTCTTAAGCTGAATATTATTTTCTTTGAAAAATCGCATCGCATAAATGCAGGCAAAAGTTGAGCCTTTATTGTCATTGCTGCCGCGACCAACGATATATCCATCTTTCGCCTGGCCGCAAAATGGTTCAACGGTCCAGTCTTCGCCGGCTTCAACTACATCAGTATGGCCGAACATTCCGATTTCGCCTTTTCCTTTGGAGCCTTTGATTAAGCTGGTCCCGCAATAGTACTCGTGATTGGTATAGTTGAAACCATATTTTTTGGTGCAACTCTCCATATAATCCAGCATTTTTGCGCAAGCTTCACCAAAGGGATATTTGCCTTCCGAAAAGACGGAAACGCTCGGGATACTGACTGCACCAACAACGTCATCGATATACTGCTGCCTGACCGTGTTGATCCACTGATCGATTTTTTGGCGCATTTCCAAATTTTTGCTCATTTTTGTGTACCTCAAAATTAAGACTGATAGATGTCGTCTACTTTACTTTGTCGATGCGGATCTGGCATACATCGTCGCCTTTGGCGATGGTCTTGCCAAGGTTGAAAGTAAAGTTAGGATAGGTGCTGATGATGCCGCGGTCGCCGTCCATAGCGATATCGCAAAGCTCAGGCATATCCTCTTCAGGCAGGCCGAGCTTTTTCCATGCGGCTACCAAAGGGCAATAATGGAAATCAATATGCAAATGCTTTTCATTGTTCTCCAAAAGTTCCATCTCGAATGCATTGATTACATCTTCATTGGCAAATGCAGGAGAAAAAGTGGTGAGATCATCGGTCTTGGGAAATTTGTTGTTGCCGTGGAAAGCACCGCATCTTCTGATTGCTTCATGGGCAAAGGATGTATCCAGCCCCTGCTTGCGAGCTTCTTCGATGAGCAGAGCGAACCATGTTGCACGATGCTCAATTGCGCCCCTGATCAATTCTGTCTTGTCACTTGTCTTACTAGGTGTGTTTTTAATCATTGTTGCCTCCTAAGTTTTAGTTGATATTATATTTTTTTAACCACCGAAATAGCGTGGCACGGCTAATTCCAAGGATTTGAGCAATTTCATCCCGGGATTTCCCCCGTTTGATCAATTCCTCTATCCGTTCTTTATTGTGTTTATCAATGGATTTAAAGGATTCTGCCTTTTGCGACCTCATTGGAAGACTATTTAATGATTCCATGGTAATTTGATCGTTTTCTGCATGGATGATGAGGTATTCAGCAATTTTTTCAAGCTGGGAGATATCCTCGGTCCAAGTATATTTGCAAAGAGACATTAATGCATCTTCATCAATCTGCAGGTTTTGACAGTTATGCTTTTCCTTGTAAAAGGTAAAGCTCCTGTTCAAAAAGAACCTGATATCCTCCTGGTTGTCGGTGATATCGGGAAGGATAATACTGGTTGAAGAAATATGTTCATATAGGGATTCCAAAAAAAATCCCTTTTCCACCAACCGTTTTAAGTTCCGGGTCGTGGTGGCAATGATCCGAACGTCGATGACAAAGTCCCTATTACCGTCTAAGACCCGGCTCACCAAAAACTTGTCCAATTTGCGCTGCAAGTAAAGGGGGAGCTGGTCAATAGAATGAATACAAAGTGTTCCTTTGTGAGCAAAACGAATTTTACCGGGTTCAAAATTCTCCTTCCCCAGCATCTCAAGCTCGACAAGATTTTTATCACCATTACAATCTATATCAAAATAATTGCGCTTATTGCTTGCGGAGTAGAGATAAATTTTATGAGCCAGGCTGCGAAGCCTCCCCTTGGAGGTTCCAACCAGCAAAGCGCTCTCACCGCTGCCGATGATACTCTGCACTTTGTGTTTGGCTTTGATCATGGGAGCGCTTACGCCGAATAAAGAATCCAGATAATCGTCCTCTAACGTTTGAGTCCAGTTCATATACGGCTTAGCCTGGTTGATTTCCCGCAGTACAAATATAGCGCCCTGGCGATTACCGGCTATTCCGATTTTATGAGCGGAGCATAAGAAATCAAAGCCCTTGCTTTCCCGTTCATAATAGAACAGCTTGTCAATAAAACTTTCTTTCGTCTTTAAAAATTCATCCACAAAGCCCTGCCTCAAAATTTCGTTGATGGGTTTGTTAAGGATGGGCTCTTTATCGGAAAAATAAGAAAAAAACAGGCTATTGCAGTAGCTTATGTATCCGTCTTCGTTAATCAGCGCGATGGCTTCATGGATTGAGCTGAGCATCGCTTCCCGCTCATCATGCATTTTATTTAGTAACTGATCGCTTTCTGTGGCCTGTAATTCACTGGAAAGCAGCTGCGCCATCTTTTTAAGAAATTCCATAATATGATTGGTGCTCTTCATAAAATCATGCATTCGATGGGGCGGGGCGATGAGTGCCACTGCACCCATGACATTATCCTTATGAAGTATGGGAACGCCAATGATGCTTTCCATATCACAGGACCTGAAGTCCGGGCAGCTCTGACATGCGTCAGAATACCGCTTATCTTCGATAACAAGGGGACGACCTGTGACAATAATGCTGCCAACAATAGAACTGGTGCGGATCTCAATCTGTTTCTCCGGATATTTAAAGGTATCTGCAATTCGGTTTAAACGGTTGTCCACAACAACCACATCTACTTCCATGATCTTGCTGATAGTTGTCGCAATCTGATCCGCGCTTTCTTTAATCGCCATTAGCTCCAAAATTGTCACCTCCAATTTAAATATTTTAGGCTGTAGATTAAAGCAGCTTATCTTTAATATAATCGCATAGGCATACGATCTGATAGCTCATGGTGACGGCACCGGGGTCTAAATGTCCGACGCCCTTATTGGTCTGATAGCTGGCCCGTCCCTTGACGGCTTCCATGCCCTTGGTGGCCTCTGCTCCGTCAATGGCGGCTTTTTTCACCGATTCCATGGTCTGCGCATCACTCTTGCCGTCAGCCAGCGCCTTTTTATATGCCTGTACAGCAGGATGCAGCGAATCGATCATGGTTTTGAAGCCGGGCTCTGCTTTGCCGCGAGCCATCATATCGTTCACCATAGCTTCCAGAGAGCCGCATAACTCCCCGCTGCCGATGCTTGATTTACCAGCGATGCTCTTGGCCGCTGCCAAATAGGCTCCGCCATAGAGTATCCCTGAGCTTCCTCCGATCTTGCTCATCATCAGCATGCCGATTTTCTTAAACACGCCATCCAAAGGCATTTTACACATTTCATCGGCGACTGCCACCAGATTTTCAAATCCCATATTAATATTCGCCCAGTGATCGCCATCACCAGTAATTGCATCCAGCCCGGTGATATAATCGCCGTTATCATGGATCTTCTTTGCAGCAAGTTTGATATATTCAACATAGTCGTTAGACGTCAATACAAAGCTCATTTTTATTCACCTCAAATTTTAAATGCCGGCGCATCGGATTTATAATCAAGACAGCCTTTCAGCTCATCATCCAATTTAAGCAGGGTGACAGAGCAGCCGGCCATTTCAAGAGAAGTAGTATAGTTGCCAACGAAGGAACGATAAATCTTGATGCCTTTTTCACTCAGGAATTTTTCCACTTCATTATACATAATGTATAATTCCATCAGCGGAGTTCCGCCAAGGCCGTTAACCATGACCGCAACCTCGCTTCCGCTGAAATCGTAGTCTGCCAGGATACGGTTTAATAATTTTTCGGCTAATTCTTTTGCCGGGGTGATCGGTTCGCGGTTGATCCCGGGTTCGCCGTGGATGCCCATGCCGATTTCAACTTCATCTTCACCCAAAGTAAATCCAGCCTTGCCCACGCCCGGCAGAATACAGGGAGTCATGGCCATGCCCATGGAACGGACGTTGTCAATGGTTTTCTGCGCTAATGCCTGAACTTCTTCCAGGTTTTTGCCCTGTTCAGCGGCAGCACCGGCAATCTTATGTACAAAAACAGTACCCGCAATACCACGGCGTCCTGTGGAAAAAGTGCTGTCTGGAACGGCCACATCATCCTTGACCACAACATAAGCTATTTTGATGCCTTCCATCTCGGCCAGTTCTCCTGCCATCTGGAAGTTCATGATATCGCCGGAATAATTCTTGATAACCATCAGTACGCCAGCACCGCTGTCCGCCGCTTTTATCCCCTCAATAATACGGTCGGGAGAAGGAGATGCGAAAACATTGCCCGATACTGCCGCATCAAGCATTCCATAGCCGACATATCCACCATGCAAAGGCTCATGACCTGCTCCGCCGCCGGAAATAACGCCAACCTTATTCTGTTTCTTTTCTTTTCTGGAAATAACTTCGATTCCTTCGCCGCCATAAACAACAGCTGGATTGGATTTCGCCAGACCTTGCAGCATTTCGGATACTACGTCGTTCGGGCTGTTGATGATTTTTTTCATATCTATGTACCCCTTTCATACAGGATCGTATGTTTACACGCTAAGCAACTTAGCACCTGAATTTTCGCTATTTACAAAAAATTCCTGTTTACCTGGCCGTCAATATCGCGATAAAATGAATTTGATCATTTTTTTGCAATACGAAACTGATTAATTGAGGGCCTCGTGCATTTTCAAGGTATCATTTTGATCATACTATATAAGTTCTTGTGCATCATTATGAGACTATTGGGATAGTGTTAGTTTTTTCTATGGAAAAAATATGGCTGCGGCTAATAGCAACTACATAAAGGACTACAATGAATAAAAATTTCTACCTATGGAGTTTGGAAATATTTTGCAAAGCTGAAGAATTGGCTCATGGAAAAAAACAATAATTCATGTAGAGGTCAATTGCTGTAAATTTAAAGGCTTCCAAAACCTTAAGTCTCGGAAGCCTTTATTCGCTGGAGCCCTCAATCAGAATCGAA
>DOHN01000211.1:0-263 GCA_003535195.1 Ruminiclostridium sp. | reverse complement strand
GAGCCCTCAATCAGAATCGAACTATGACCCCATTCTTACCATTTATATTAGATTTTCTACATCCGAGAATAAGTATACTTATAGGCTTCAGATGTATTGCTACACTCCTTGAATTCAATTGAACCCAATTTATCGAAAAAGCTACCTTATTTGTTTTATTTAAACAAACCACACCCCTGTCCTTTTAATTCTTCAAATCATACATAAAAATAGAGCCATAAAGCAAGAACACCTAATCTACGGTGATAGCCCGTGCGGACGTC
>DOHN01000022.1 GCA_003535195.1 Ruminiclostridium sp. | reverse complement strand
AGAAACTCCTGTTCCGGGAAAAGTGTGGCATAGGCCAGAAAAAGCGACATGTTCAGATAATAGCCGTTCATGTAGCCGCCGCCTACAAATACATACACGATAAAGGAACCCAGTATGGAGCCCAGTATACCCACAAGGTAATATACATTGAGCTTGAATTTTCCCCAGTAATTCTCCAGCGATGCTCCAATCATATATATAAGATAGACGGAAAACAATATCCAGATGAGACTATAGGTTTCGGGCAGAAAAATAAAAGTAACCAGCCTCCAAATTTGTCCCTTCAATATTAGAGCCGGATTCAGAGCTAATTTCTCAGCTATCCCGTACCCGCCCGGAAAGAGGGCAAGAAGAAAAACGGCCAAATTCAGAGCAGCAATATAAAGGGTCAGGTTGCCGATAGCATACCGACCATAACGAATTTCAAGCCGCGATAAACCCTTCAACCTCATCACTCCTGATTTAATAATGGATATTAACAACTATTATACGGCAAATAGATATCAAGTACAATGCACTTTTGACTCAAAAATCAATAGGCAGTAACATAGGCAGATATCCATATTCTACACACTTTTTCATCTTCGAATTCAATATTCAGCGTATTTACTAAAACCGACGAATTGTATTCTGATTTTTCCTCGCTCAAAACATAATAAGTCCAGTGGGAATCCTCCACATACCCTTTATCCGGAATTCCATACAGGGATAGGGCTTTTTCCCGGGCGTCTCCGGGCTTCAGCCCTTTAGAAGTGGCTTTTTGGCTCCCGGTTTCCACCGACAGATAAGAAACCTTCTTCCGGGTTATACCCACACAAAGCCCATCTTTTTCTGCAATAACTCCCTCGCTTAATTCAAGGGAATTGAATGAAGAAATATCCAATAATCCTTTGGTGATCTGATAATCATCATATAAAGTCAGGCCGGCCATGGAAAGGTCGGCCAGGCTAATATCAATATCGGGAGAGCTCCCCTCATATTTGGCACTTCCGTCAATGCTCTCTTCCTGCCATTCTCCTCTTCCCAAATATTTGTACTTCTGAGTGACCTGCGCAACATCACAGTAGGTCCCGTCGGTGCTGTCAATAAAATTGTAGCTGCTGGTAAGCCTCACCTGAAGGCTGGTCCTGACTTTTAGTAATATAGAATCCCCGGATTTCTCGCAGCTCAACGTGATATCAAGGCGATGAGCACCGGCAGAGGACTGATTTTTTAAGTTTTTTGCAAGGCGCCCGGACAGGGGACAGACATATAGAAGGTCTCTGTCCTTATTAACCATTACTGCCTTATCTGCCTCTACAGTCACCAGAATGCGGCCCGACAGTTCGCTGTAGTCCGCAGGAAGAATGCTTGACAGCTCTCCGTCCTTCTTCCATTCCAAGACATCCCCATTATCTCCTCCAAGAGTTTTGACCAGAAGAAGATTTTCCTTTCCCGTCCCAAATTGGGGCAGGATTTCTATATCACACCGTCCGCCGAAAAAAGCCAGCTCTTTGTCGCTAAATTTTAAAGAAGCGCCATTAATAATCAGAATATGGCCGTTATATTGCTCATCCTCATAAGCCGCAATTTTATCTGCAATTCCGTCATAATTAAAATCCTGGATTTTAAAGAAGCCCGAATTCACATAATATGGTTTTTCATTCAGCCAAATTGTTGTGATTTCCTTGTTTATACTGTCAAAATCAAAGGCCAGGCCATACTGCGGAAAAGAGTATGTATCAAGGCACAGAGCTTTATTTTCTTGTAAATCGAATGAAGTTCCCAAAACCTTTATGAGCTGTTCCAACGTTAAGGACATGCTCTCGAGCACCCCGGGAAAATAGGTCAGGGTCTTTTTATCAGGGAGGGATTCAATCTCTTGCTTATATTCTACCGGCTGCTCCGTGAAACCACTGGAGGAAGTTGGCTCAAGACCGGTTTCACAAGGAACTGCCGGATCATCGCCGTCTGTGGGGCCTACCGGAGAAGCGGACATGGAGCAAGCAGACACCACTAAGCTGCCTGTCAACAGAAATATTAGTGCCATGCGCCTCCCAATCATTAAAAATCATCCTTTGAATTTTCTTTTTTTCTTATTATATATTATATTTCGACAGAGGTCGACCCTTCCAATAGCGGAGAAATCTTGCTCATATAGTGTATATCCATGATATGCATGGCGCGGGTCATGGCCACATACAAAAGCTTGGCATCCATGTCGGAGAGGCTGTATTTGCCGGAAGACACATCGGATAATATAACCGCGTCGAATTCCAGGCCCTTGGCCAAATGGGCGGGAACCACCATAACGCCCCCTTTGTATTCGCCTTCCGCACCGGTTATAAGAGTGATATCAGGGATTTTTCTCCTGAGCCCATAATGGAGAAGCTCGGATTCCTCCGCTGTTTTGGCAATAACGGCAATAAGCTCCAACCCCTTTTCCAGGAGCTCTTCAATACGGCCCGCTATGGATTCCTCCCGTTCCGCATAAGAGCTATCTTTAATAAACCTTACCGGCTCCCCATGGCGCAGTACCGGCCTTGCTTTGGGAACATTGGGCAGAGCCATTTTTTCAGCGATCCTATTTGCCGCATCCATAATTTCTATGGTAGTACGATAGCTCTGCTCCAAAGTAAGAAGCTGGGTTCTCCGGTCGGCAAATACACCCGTTGTGAGCTCTTCCCAGCTTTTAAGACTCCGGTAGGAATGGATTCCCTGGCACAGATCCCCCAGTATGGTAAACGAACTATCCTTGACGATCTTCTTCATAACATAGATCTGGAAGGCTGAAAAGTCCTGGGCCTCATCAATAACAATATGCCGGACGGGAATCTTTTCATCAATGCCATGAATACGGTATTTAATGTATATGATGGGAGCCAGATCCTCAATTTCTATACGTGAAGAATTAAGGACCTGCCGGCTCCACTCAGCGGCGAAGGCTTCTGTTTCATTTTCAGCCGTATCCCTGAGATAGACTATAAAGTCCTTGTAATGCTCGAAAGCCTGTTTTTTTAGAATACCCGCCAGATAACTGCTTACCGCTTTTCTGCCTTCCCGTTCCAAAGCCTTAATCTTGAAATCTCTTCGTTTAAAGACCTCCTGAATCTCTGATTGCCTTTGGAGCGTATCCTCCAAGGTTTCTTTGAGACGGAGAACCTCATCGGCACAGTCTTTCTCTATTTTAGCCGCAAAAATTTTCTTTTTCTTTTCCATCATATAGGACATATGTTTTTTAATCTCGTCCAGCCGGTTCTTAACAGGAAACCGTTTGTATTCTTCTATGAAAAGCGACTGAAGTTCCTTATAGGTCATCACGACAAAGCCTAAGAGAGTAAAGTCTCTTTTGGGAAGCATGGAGCTCTCCACAATATCTAAGAACCGGTCTAAAAGCTCCTTATAGCCCATTGAGCACTTGAGGCTTGAAGCGTCTTTCAGCTTATTTGCCTGTTCGATATTCTTTCCGGAGGTCAGCATCATCAGCTTTTCATTGGGGTTTCTGAATTTGAAACGCTTTCCGATGAGCTCCATGCCAAAGTTCTCGAAAGTGGCCTGGCGCACCCTATCTACTCCGAGCTCGGGAAGGATCTCTGAAATATAGTCCAGAAAAAGCGTAGTTGGTGCAAGGATCATAAAGTTTTCAGGCCGAAAGTTTTTTTCATGGTTGTAAACCAGGTAAGCAATACGATGCAGGGCAATGGTTGTTTTCCCGCTTCCGGCCGCACCCTGCACGACAAGAGGTGTCCACATGTCGGCACGAATAATCCGATTTTGTTCGGCCTGAATGGTTGAGACAATATCCTTGAGCCTATTATCGGCATTGGCCCCCAAATATCCTTGAAGAAACTCGTCATTGGTCGTAATGTCAATATCAAATAGTTGAAGAAGCTCACCATTCTCTATAGAAAACTGGCGCTTTAAACTCAGCTCCCCCTTAACATCACCCTTTGGGCAGAGATAGTGAGCAGGTCCTAACCGTTCTTCATAATACAGGCCGGCCACAGGAGCCCGCCAGTCAACAATAACAGGTTTCATATCCTCATCACGAATCAGACACATTTTGCCTATGTAAATCCTGTCAGGCTCATTTGTGCCCTCTTC
>DOHN01000066.1:10815-11066 GCA_003535195.1 Ruminiclostridium sp. | reverse complement strand
TTTGAGGACCGATTCAAGCTAGCCAAGGATGAATCCTTCATATTGCTGAAAAGTAAATTTAAAAAGCTTGTTGCTGAGAATTCTGGGAAGGAAGTTATCGAACTGATGGCACACCCAGGCTATCTCGACAAAGAAATATTGGAAATGTCCTCCTACAGCTTTCCGCGGACGGAGGAGGGCGCTGTTCTGAAGGATCCGGAAATCAAAGAATTTATTAGTAGAAATGCGGTTGAGGTCATAAGCTTTGCCGA
>DOHN01000066.1:10471-10660 GCA_003535195.1 Ruminiclostridium sp. | reverse complement strand
TTGGAAGGAAATATAATGGCTGATATCGAGATTAAAAATATAGTCAAAATATATGGAGCTGCAAAGACCAAGCGTAAAAAAAAGAGTGCGGGTGAGGTCATCCCTGAGGGAAAACGGGCAATTGATGACGTAAGCGTCACAATCCCCAACGGAAGCTTTACTGTCCTCGTCGGCCCTTCGGGCTGCGGC
>DOHN01000066.1:4852-10343 GCA_003535195.1 Ruminiclostridium sp. | reverse complement strand
GGCCCTTCGGGCTGCGGCAAGACAACCATGCTGCGGATGATTGCGGGCCTTGAGGATATCACATCGGGACAAATCAGGATCGGCGAGGTCGATATCACAAATCTTGAACCGGGAGACAGAGGCCTGGCTATGGTTTTTCAAAACTATGCCCTCTACCCCCATATGACCGTACGTGAGAATATTGAATTTGGGTTGACTAATGCCAGAATACCAAAATTTGAAATAAAAGAGCGCACCGAAAAAGCCTTGCAGGTAGTCGGCCTGTCAGAATATGAAAGAAGGCGGCCTGCCCATCTGTCGGGAGGTCAGCGCCAAAGGGTCGCCCTTGCGCGGGCAATCGCAAAAATGCCCCAGTGCTTTTTAATGGACGAGCCCCTATCAAATCTTGATGCAAAGCTGAGATCTGAGATGCGGACGGAGCTTATTCAGCTTCACCAAAGCCTGGGCTCCACATTTATCTATGTTACGCATGATCAAATCGAAGCCATGACAATGGGCGACAATATTGTGGTCATGAATGAGGGGAAAATCATGCAGCAAGGTTCACCGACCGAGATCCATAATAATCCGGCGTGTGTTTTTGTTGCCAAATTTATCGGTGATCCGGGAATGAATATTGTGGATGTCGATCATGAGTATTCCATCGGCTTCAGGCCGCGGGATGTAATCTTTGATTGCGGCGGGGAATGCGACGAAGGGATTGTCATCAGAAGCAGAATACTTAGCTTTGAAAATCACGGCTCGGAGTACCTGTACCTTGTCGAGTTTGACGGAAAAAAAGTCTTTATAAAAGAGCTTTCAAAGACACAAAGAGCTGTCGGAGACGAGGTTGTTTTTACTCTTTTAAAGGAGAATCTTTGCTTCTTCGATAAGAGTGAGATGCGCGTTCGTGATGAGAAAGTGCTTGAGAGGGTTTATGGAGAATTTAAAAAAGGTTGGAGCAGTTTATAATGATTTTTGCGACAGGGCGGACGAGCATAAAAAGGCAATCAGAGGCTATTTAAAAACTCGTCCTGCCGGTTCCAAGGCGCTCATTCTAAAAGAGAAGCAGGAGATCAAGCGGCTTAAAGCCGAGCTGAAGTGCTATAGGGATACCCTGTCAGAAGGGGAGCTAAAAGCCTATTCTGCGTATCGAAAGATTCGTTTTGATATCAAGCGGTGCGCGGTATTGAAGAGAGCCGATAAGGCAGAGACCAGGATTTTCAAGAAGCTGAATCCCGCTTACATTTATATGATTCCGGCGGCTTTCGGCGCTTTATTCTTCACCATTCTGCCCTTTATTTTTATGATTGTCGGCTCCTTTTTTAAAATAGATCTGGTGAGTTTGAATCAATCGGAGTTTCGGGGACTTTGGAATTTTAAAATGATTTTTACCAGGGATACGGAGTTTGTCCAGGCCATATGGAATACTATTTTATTTGCCTTTATCACCATTATTTTATTGATGGTCATCACTGTCCTAATGGCGTTGTGGCTTTCTAAAAACACTAAAATACATAACTTTTCACAGACATTGATTTTTACCCCGCATATTTCCTCAATGGTCGCGGTTTCCATCTTGTGGGTGCTTATGCTTGATCCCCAGGGGATTATCAATCAGGCGCTTGCGTTATTCGGCATAACGGGGCCAAATTGGCTGATGGATACTAAAACCTCCCTAATATCAGTGGCGTTCGTGACGGTGTGGAAATCTATCGGATATTATGTTTTGATCATCATTGCAGGACTTCAGTCCTTGCCGACGGACGTTTATGAGGCTGCAAAATTGGATAAGGCAAGCAAGGTAAGGATATTTACAAAGATAACGCTTCCTCTGCTCTCACCTACCCTACTGTTTGTTTTCACCATGAAGTTCATTAACTCCTTTAAATCTTTTGCAGCCATTGACCTGATGACGCAGGGCGGTCCTCAGGGCTCATCCATGGTACTTGGCTACTGGATTTACAACGCGGGCAGAGTTAAATTCAATTACGGTTTTGCTATGGCAGGTTCTATTGTTCTGACTGTTATTGTAGTTGTATTTACTGTTGCCGCAAATAAGTTTTTCAAAAAAGGTAAGGGGCAGTAATATGGATTTTAAGAATTTAACATTTATTACAGATGCCTATTCCCCAAAGCACATTGAGGAAACCGAGAAGTTTCTCTTTTTGAATAGGCTCAAGAAGCGCGTAAGATATGTTTTAAAAATAATGAACTATATTTTATTGATAGGAGTCGGGTTTTTCTTTGTTTACCCCTTTGCGTGGATGGCCTCCATGTCTCTTCGCCCGCTTATTGAAGCCCTATCCTTCAGCCCCAGACTGATTGTTGATAATCCCCAATGGAGCAATTATCTATATGCTTGGAATCAGGCGCAGATATCTCACTACGTTGGAAACTCCATAAAGTATTCCTTGCTTGTTATGGGTCTTCAATATCTAGCAATTATTCCCGCGGCATATGCGTTTGCCACCATGGAGTTTAAAGGCAAAAAGTTCCTGTGGGCAACAAAGTATCTCGGAATGATGCTTCCAGGGGAAGCCACATTGATTCCGGTGTATTTCTTTTACAGTAAAATGGGGCTTGTCGACACCTGGGGCGGACTGATTCTACCCTCACTGTTCTCAATGTTTGGCATTTATATGTTTATGAACGCCTTCCAGCAGGTTCCGCGGGAGATTATCGAGTCGGCAAGAATGGACAAGGCCAAAAACCGGACCATCATGCTGAAAATCATGCTGCCCATGGTTGCGCCTGTGCTGGTTACGCACCTGATTACTTCATTTATAAGTAATTGGAATGAGTACTATTGGGTGCTTGTTATGACAAATTCAGAGACCATAAGAACGCTTCCGGTTGCTTTGCGAGGACTGCTTCAGGTAGACGATGCCGTACCTCAATGGAACGTTGTTATGGCAGGAACGATGATTCAATTGGCGCCTGTCCTTTTAATGTATATCTTTGCAAGCGGCAAAGTTAAAACGGCCTTGGTGGGAAGTGCCAGAAATAAAGGATAAAAAACACAGCGCGCTTATCCGGCTGATTTTCGGATCATTTTTTCTAAAGACCCGGAATTGAGACGGAGATGAATAAACCTTAAACCAATTAAAAGAGGAGGAAAAAATTATGAAAAACCTTACCAAGCTTATTACTGTGCTCCTGGTTCTGACGATGATGTTTACATTGGCCGCTTGCGGCAAAGGAAGCGACCCGGCTGTTGCATCTCCGACCGGAAATGAACCTTCCGGCACAGCCACTGCCACACCTGACGGCTCCGCTCAATCGGTCGACAAGGATCTGTATCCCTCAGACAAGAGGTGGGAAATTCTCGAAGTGAAAAATGCTGAGCCGGTCAACATCACCATGTGGATACCCAACTCCGCCACTTCAACAATGGGCGCCGCCATCGGAGAGCTTGCCGATCAATATAACCGTGAGCAGGCTGACAGCCATCCCGGCAAAAACATTACTGTTACTGTTGAGTACCAGGATACCTCAGGCGCACTTAACACAAAGCTGCAGGCGGCTATCCTTGCCAACAACAACCCGGTTATCTCTGCGGTAGGAGTATCTTCGGTGCCGCTTTATGAGTCAAGGGCCATTGACCTGAGAACCGTTTATACCTATGAGGAGCTTCAAGGCTTGAATCAAGGCTTATTGCAATATTCACTTTATAACGGCAAGTTCATGCTGAATCCCTATTTCCCCAGCGCCAGCAATATCATAGTGGCCAATAAGACGCTAATTGAAACAAAGGGCTTTATGCTCCCAACCCCGGAGTCGATTACCGATGATCCCGAAAATTCGAACTGGACTTGGGATGAATTTAAGAAAATTGCGGTTGGTGTTACCTCGGTTGACGCAACTGATGATGCCAAGAGTGTTTACGGTTTTGCATCCGGCAGCGTTGACCCTGTGGGAATGATGTTCCAGCAGGGAGGGAAGCTGTACAACGATACGGTTACGACAATTGAATTCGACAAGGATGATAAGATTAAAACAGGTTTGGAGTTCTGGCGTTCTCTTGTGACGGACAAAGCCATGAGAAATCCAAATTCGAGAGCAAACCACGGTACGGTCATCACTTCCGAGTTTTATACCGGTAATGTAGGAATGATCTTTACCACATCCTCCAACTTGGCGACGATGACCACCAAGGCTAAAGAAGCCGGCTTTGAAATTGAAGTTCTTCCCTTCCCGAAAAAGACAAATTTCTTTACAAATCAGGGCGGTTCGGGTATTATCCTTCTTGACAACAAGCCAAAGGCGGAAATAGAAGCCGGGGCGGACTTCTTAAGATGGCTCACCCAGCCTCAAAATGTCGCTCATATGTGTGCAAAATCAGGCTATTTGCCGGTAAATCCCAAGGCGACGGGCGAAGCGGAGCTTGCGGCAATCTATCAGGAGATTCCCGTATTGAAAACTGCTGCCGAATATATGCAGTTTGGCATCAGATCACCTCAGGGTAAGGCAAAGGCGGCTGCCGACAAAAAGGTTAACGATTATGCAAAGCAGATATGGTCCGAGCCTGATAAATCCATTGAAGCCATAGTCAAAGAGTTAATTGATGAAGCTACTTATGAAATTGAGGCAAATCAGTAATGAGAAAAAACGACGGTGCAATAACCTTTTCAGTAATAGGTTTAGGTGGACGCGGAAGCGTCTACCTAAACGCTTTAGAGGAAGACTTCAAGGGAAGCTACGCCCTGGCGGCCATAGCTGAACCCGACAAGTTAAAACAGGCATGGGCAAAGGAAAGGTTTGGACTTTCCGAGGACTTAATTTTTGACACTGACAAAGAATTTCTTGTCCGGGAAAGGCTTTCAGATGTTGCGATAGTTTCAACCCAGGATAAATTACATAAAGACGAAGTGATCAAGCTTCTTGACAAAGGGTATGACATAATACTTGAAAAGCCTATCTCCACCAGGCTTGATGAGGTAATGGAAATATACGGGTATGCCAGGCAATATCCTCATCAAGTCGTGGTGGTTTGTCACGTGCTGAGATACACACCGTTTTTTAACACCATCAAAAGAATAATAGACTCAAAAGAGCTTGGCAATGTTGTGACGATAGCCCACAATGAGAACATCGGCTATTATCATTTCGCCCATAGCTATGTCAGGGGCCCGTGGAACAACGCCTTGACAAGCGCTCCTCTTGCGGTGACGAAAAGCTGCCACGACTTTGATATCCTGCTCTATATTCTTGGCGATAAAAGAGCCAATCGCATCGCGTCCTTTGGCGGCTTGTCCTATTTCTGCAAAAAGAATTTTGATGAGGGTAAGATGGCCGATTACTGCATGGATTGCTCCATTGAACAATCCTGCGCGTATTCCGCCCTGAAGATTTACAGCGGGAAAAAAATCAAATCGGTTGTTTTCGACTTATCCAGTGTCGATAAAGTACGTGAAAACCTAGGTTCTTCCAGATACGGACGCTGTGTTTTTAATTGTGACAACAACGTGGTCGATCATCAATCTACGATAATAGAATTTGATGATGGCAT
>DOHN01000066.1:4456-4709 GCA_003535195.1 Ruminiclostridium sp. | reverse complement strand
ATAGAATTTGATGATGGCATAACCGCAACCTTTTCACTTAGCGCCTTTACCTCAAAGGTCAACAGAACCTTAAAGATTACCTGTGAGAGGGGTGAAATAAGGGCGGCAGAAAAGCCCTATGTTGTTGAGGTCAGCAATTTTCTGACAGGTGAAACAAGAGCCCTTGATCTCAATATTCCAGGGGGCGGCCACGGTGGCGGTGATAAAGGCTTTATTATGGAATTTATGCGGGCTTACCAAAAAGGCGAGGAGC
>DOHN01000066.1:0-4323 GCA_003535195.1 Ruminiclostridium sp. | reverse complement strand
TGTTTCAACGCTTCCCCAATCGATTGAATCGCATGTTATGGCGTTTCTGGCGGAAAAATCGAGAAATGCGGGCGGAATTCCGCAGAGCGTTTCCGGTTTTTTGGCCCAATATAATGACTAAAAAGGTCGTGTAAAATGGAATATGAGGTTGCTCCGTTTTCCAGGCGGGTAGGGGCATTTATTATTGATTTTATCGCCGTATATTTACTTTGGTATCTTTTTACCCAAAGGGATTTGGAAAAGGTCAATGTGATCATTAAGACCCTCGATCCCATGTCAGAAGGTCTATTGGATGTTTTCGCGGAAGAAATGATCAAGCTGTATGTTGCTTTTATCTTGAAGCTTCTTTTTGCGCAAACTCTCTATTATACCCTTGTACCCGCCGTTATCGGCAGGGGAAGGACGTTTGGAAAATTAATCTGCGGATTAAGCATGCTGGATTCGGAAACCTTGAAGGAGATAACTCCGATAAAACTGGTATTTAGAGAATTTGTGCTTAGGGGCCTGTTGGAAACACTCCTCGTTGTTCCGTTCGCTGTGTCCATATTTATGGTGTGTTTTAGGAAAAAAGCGACGGCCATTCACGACCTTTGGGCAAAAACTGTGGTTGTTAAGGATTCTTCTTTTAGTGGTGATGAGGATGAATGAAATCAGAAAAATAAAACCCCATGAGTTTGAGCAGGCTATAGCCTTTGCCAATCATCAATTTGGGCTGAATTTTAAAAAAACTCAGCCCAAGCTCTATGGTCATTATAATTCCGGCGAGCATTGCGCTTGCTTTGACCATGGCCGAATCGTAGGGTTGTTGTCTGCATATCCCATTGCCCCAATGGGTATAAAGGTCTTATCAGTCGGTACTGTCTGTGTGGCGGAGGATTTTCGTGGCCGCGGCATCATGGGGAAGCTGTTTGATTTTGCCTCCCGTAAGCTTTTTTCAGAATATGATTTGGTGGTACTCCTTGGATCAGAGGAGCGATACGAACATTTTGGATTTTATAAAACAGGGAAAAAGATTGTCTTTACGATAAAACGACAGTCAAAATCCACTTTTTCGTTTGAAATAAAGGAAATAACAGAAAGTTCGGAAATCGGTCCTGCCTTACGGTTTTACAGCGGTGATATACAAAGGGATAAGGGGCGGTTCTTTGACATACTCAGATCACAGCGCAGCAAAGTTTACCTCGTCAGCTTGGACGGAAAGCAGAGCTACATTGTCCACAACGAAAGCAAGAATGCCGTGTTCGAGATTTATGGCGAAGCTGATGCCGGGGTGGCGCTGCAATGCTTCATGCAGTATAAAAACCTTTCGTCCGTGGAGCTGTATGCCTCTCCTGATTGTGATAAAAAACTCTTTTATCTGTCGGACCGGTATGCGGTCTCGACCTTATGCAATTTGAAAATGATTGATTATGAAAGGACAATGACCACTCTTTTAAAAAAAGTAAAGAACAAATCCGACGGAAGATTGAAGCTTGCCGTAGATGGCGAATTCTCTGCCGATATTACGGTTTCATCAGGAAATGCTGATGTAAGATTAAGTGAAGGTATAGAAGATAGCGATATATCTTTTTCCAAAAGGGAGCTTTATTTCTTGCTGTTCGATGATTATTTTCTTTTGGGCGGCGATGTGCGCCATCCAAAATCACAGTTGATCCGTTCCTGGTTTCCGCTTCCTCTTTGGAATACACTGACAACCCTTGACGGGATTTAAAAGGTGAACATATGAATGAAAAAAAGATTGTATACATTAATTTGGACGGGTTTTCATACTCGTATTTTGGCCGGCTGAAAAAAAACGGTGAAGTACAGGGCCTTTGTTCACTTGCAAAAGAAGGCCTGCTTTTTAACGATTTGCACAGCGGTATAGTCTCCATTACAAACCCCATGCAGAGCGCGATTCTGGGAGGGGCTTGGAGTAATAAAACACACAATTTTTACCATCATTATGATCCGGAAGCAAGAAAAGTCGTCAAGCACTACCGGACCTTTGACGCGGAAAACATAGCTGAGGTTATGACCGGAAATGGTAAAAGAGTGGTTTCAATCCATCAATTCATGCTGGAGAACAACCCCTGCAAGGAAGGCGTGTTTGACTGTGCATATATTAAGTCATCTGCCCCTCAAAGCACCTATATGGAGCGCTTTGCCCTTCTTAAGAAGCTAGCGCTGAAGGAACCCGTGAAATCGGGGGAAGAGTACTTTGTCTATGACGAGTTTCCAGACTTTGTGGCGTTGTATATTGATGATTTGGATTCTTTAGGCCATAACAATGAATACGACGGCTATCCCAAAAGACATACGCCGGAGGAACGCTTTGCCGACATTGCCAAGCGAATCAAAGGGATTGAGGCGGAATTGCTCTCGTTTATACGCTTATGTAAATCAGAAGGAATCTATAACGACCTGGTAATTCTCATAACGACGGATCACGGCATGACGCCCTTTTTCGGCAAATCCAAGCTGACTGATCTTATTAACGCCGTTAACGCTTTGGGAATAAAGACAGACACCCCTGACAGTGTTAACGATGAAACGGAAATTGTCGTGCTGCCCTATACCATTGAATGTTCATTATACTATCAAAAGCCCTTGTCAAATGAAAGGGAAGAGCGGCTCTCAGAGCTTCTCCGTTCCCTTGACTATGTCGAGCGCGTTTTCACAAAGCCGCAGCTTTTGCAAGAATTCGGCTTTGATGAGCGTGGACCTCAATTTTTGCTTTCACCCCAGTACGGCTCGCACTTTTATCACCGGGATGGGGACGAATACTATGGGGCGAGCCACGACTCCTTTGATGAAACATCCCAGCATATTTTCGGGCTGCTTCTGGGTGAAAGCGTTATGCCTTCGGAATGCAATGATAGAGTGTATAGCATTGACCTGCTTCCAAGCATATTGTATAAAGCCAATGGGCTTAAAATGAAGGACGCGACGGGAAAGGTCTTTAAAAACTGGTTTAAATAACTGCATACATTGCGTGCGTTCTGTAAACTTATAAAATGAGCCTTAGTGCACAGGAGCGTTAACAAAGTTACCGAAGCGGAAGCTAGGTAATTTTGTTTTATTTATGGTAAAATACTTGAAGAGAGGTGATAGAATGTTTCAGAGCTTCCCCACTGAAAAGATTAACTCCCTCAGCCCAATGGAGCTGGATGTCCTCCGATATATCAATAATAACAGGAGTGAGGTCTTAACCCTTTCAATTCAGGAACTGGCAAAAAAGATATTTGTATCGACAACCACCGTCATAAGACTGTGCAAAAAGCTGGATTTGGAGGGTTACAGCCATCTGAAATATTTTATCAAAGAGCAGCTGGCAAGCGAGAAACAAGGTGATAAAAGCAGTCCCGCAATGTCACTGGAAGAGATCATTAACGAGGAGCTTTCCGATATCGAAAGGACAGCTCGGGGGATTGACGGAAAAGCAGTGCAAGAAATCGCAAAATTCATGCAGCAGAATACCCAGATACATTTCTTTGCCAAGGGTCTGACGAACATCGTCTTTGATTATGCCGCCCGCCATTTGCTGTCGCTGTCGCGACATGTCGTACGCTATGAGGATACCCATATTGCCTATGTGCAAGCAGGGAATATGAGCGAAAAGGACATCATTTTTTTAGGCTCCATCAGCGGGGAAACAGAACAGGTTGTCAGAGTTGCGCAAATTGCCAAATCAAAAGGAGCAAAAGTTGTTACCTTTACGGCGGCTCCCTCTTCACAGCTTTCTAAAATCGGCGATTATAATTTTCTTCTTGTCAACAACGCAAAAACAACCCTCGGTATAGATACTAAATCCCGTTGCCAGCTGATGTTTGTGCTTAATATAATTGTGAAATCCTATGTGCAGCTGACGCAAAAAGAGGGGCAGATGTTTTCTCTCTAAGGTCATGCAACATGGAGGCTATGAATATGGAGTATGAATCATAACCATTCCCGTCTTTTTTAGCCTTTTTACTTTTCCCATAGAGTAATATATTACTGAAAGGATTTTTTTTATCCGCATACAGATTACGGCTATTTACAGGCCCGCACGCAGTGACATACTTCTACGAATATGTGTTATAAAAAAAGCCGCGGCTATATAATATATAAATAATGCACAATAAAGAGGGCAACACAGTGATAAAATTTTATTAATAGACTATTTACTTTCTTCCTTGTTATTGTTAAAATAATAACAAAGATAAAATTAACTGTCCGAGTTTTAAGCTAGATAGCCATAGGTGTTAAGAAAAAGTATTTTTTTACCTCAGATTGTTAAAATATTAACACTTATATCTTATAAAAATAAGTTCATATTCAGCAAGAAGTCCAGCGGTTAAATGT
>DOHN01000174.1:882-3018 GCA_003535195.1 Ruminiclostridium sp. | reverse complement strand
ATTTCTTATTTTGAGACAGCCCCTTCAAGTTCTGCTGTTTAATTTTAATCAATCATTCGGTAAGAAATTGCTTGATGGCGTCCGGATCAATCTTCGTATTACCAAGGATTGTGATGGCTGCATTATCCCCGGTAAACATCCACGCGGCCAGTTCCATCACATCCTCTGCTTTGGCATCCTCTATCTGCTTTAATACCTGATTCGGTGTATGGACATAACCCGTAATGAGCTTGGATTTTCCAATAGCGTTCATACGGCTTGCTGTGCTGTCCAGCCCCAGAATAAAATTGCCCTTGAGCTGTTTTTTGCTGCGAAGGAATTCTTCCTGGGTGATCCCCTTCTTTAAAATGCTGCGAAGCTCAGCATCTACCTGCTCAATAACCCGCCGGCAGTTGTCATGACTTGCCGCCGCATAAATTGTGAACATGCCGCAATCCCGAAAACATGAGGGGAAGGAATATATGGAATAGACAAGGCCCGCCTCCTCACGAATGCTTTGGAATAAACGGGAGCTGATTCCGCCCCCTATAATATTGTTAAGAATCATCAGCGGGTAAACCCGGCCATCGGCCATGGGAAGCCCATTAAAGCCAAAGCAGAGATGGGTCTGCTCCGTATCCTTTTCCTTATACAAAAAGTTCTTTTTAAAAACCGGCCTTTCTGCCGAGACAGGACTATAATGAAGCGGTTTCCATGAGCCGAAATATTTGTTGATGGTATCCAGCAGATTGGCTTCTTCAAAGTTTCCCACTACCGCGATAATACAGTTGTCAGGCGTATAAAATCTGGACATGTATTCGGTGATGGACTCCCTGGTTATGTTGTGAAGAGATTCCTCAGTTCCTAAGATAGGATAGCCTAAAGGCCCTTCACTCCATATTTCCCCGGTCATGAGATCATGGACCAGCTCTTCGGGATCGTCCTCATACATGTTGATTTCTTCCATCACCACTTTTTTCTCCGTCTCAATATGTACAGGATCGAAAACTGAATGAAGAAGCATATCGGATAATACATTTGCTGCAATTTCTAAATCAGAGTCCAATGTCTTGGTGTAGAAACAGGTGCAGTCCTTTCCGGTAAAGGCGTTAATTTGGCCGCCTACTTCATCTATATCGCAGGCGATATCCCTGGCACTTCGCTTTTGCGTGCCCTTAAAAACCATATGCTCAATAAAATGAGAAATGCCGTTCTGCCCGAGGGTCTCATATCTTGACCCTGTTCCGATCCATACTCCAAAAGCGACTGACTTAAGATGACTTAACCGTTCATACACGACCGTCAAATTGTTGTCAAGGATGCATTCTTTAAACAAATTATAAACCACCTTAAATTGAATTCAGATGAGTAACGACGGGGGGTCCCGTCGTTTGTTATCTTTTTATTTCCTTATATAATACCAAATTCGCCCCGGAATTGTAAAGCTAAAACACTTTCTTTCAGTTCGCTTGCAATATTCCTCAGAATATTGCGCTTTTCCACCACCCCGGTATAGGTTCCCTCTTTTCTGTTCACTTCCCTGTATTGCTGCAGCACATAGCATCTGGCACCCTTGATGGCTTTGGTTATATCGATAAGATCCTCGCCGCAAAGTTCAGGAGTGTAAGTGGTACGGAATTCATATTCAACCTTTCCTTCCTTTAAAAGCTCAATACTCTCAGCCAGCAATTCAGTATTTACAGGAGAGCAGCATACCTGGCGGTACTTGCAGAAAGGCGCTTTGATATCCATGGCGATATAATCCACCAGGCCTTTTTCGATCAGCTGCCTTAAAAGTGCCGGATCCGTGCCGTTGGTATCCAGTTTGGTCCGGTAACCCATGTTCTGAACGCATTCCATAAATGGGACTAAATCCTTTTGAAGAGTTGGCTCACCGCCTGATATGACGACTCCATCCAAAAGTCCCCGGCGTTTTTCAAGAAAGGCCATGACAGCTTCCTCGTCCAGATATTGATTCTTTCCGCTCTGACCGATCAGAGAACGATTATGACAGTAGCCGCAATTCATGTTGCAGCCCTGCGTGAAGACAACTGCTGAAAGCTTTCCAGGAAAGTCAATCAAGGAGTTCTTTTGTAATCCGGCAATTTTCATAAGTACACCTTCCGGGCATGGGAATAGCCCTTACCCGATTCTTTT
>DOHN01000174.1:0-765 GCA_003535195.1 Ruminiclostridium sp. | reverse complement strand
TAGCCCTTACCCGATTCTTTCATTGATTTCATTACCCGACCTTATCACTGATGACAAAATTCGTACGGGTTCGATATTCTTCCTGCTTCCCCTGGTTATAGTTTGCAACCGGCCTTAAATAGCCGACCACCCTGGACCAGACTTCAGTCTCTGCGCCGCAGGTGGGGCATGTAAAATGCTCGCCCTGTATGTAGCCATGGGTATTGCAGATTGAAAAGGTGGGGGTAATGGTTATATATGGCATCTTATAATGTTCGAATATTCTCCGGATCAAATTTTTACATACTTTAGTCTCCTGAATGCTCTCCCCGAGATAAAGATGTTGAACGGTCCCTCCCGTGTACAGGGATTGAAGATCATCTTGAAGCTCAATACACTCAAAAATATCATCGGTAAAGCCCACAGGCAGCTGGGTGGAATTTGTATAATAGGGTGCTTCCTCCCCTGCTGTAAGGATATCGGGATACCGTTCCTTATCAAGTTTAGCCAGCCGGTAGGAAGTGCCTTCGGCAGGAGTGGCCTCCAGATTATAGAAGTTGCCTGTCTCCTCCTGAAACTCAATCATAACATCCCGAAGATAATTCATGATTTCAACGGCAAACTGCTGCCCTTCGGCGGTTGTGATATCCTTTCCCATAAAGTTCAGCAGGGCCTCGTTCATGCCTACGATACCTATAGTATTAAAATGGTTGTACCAGTAATATCCGGTTCTCTGCTTGATATTTCTAAGATAATGGGAGGTATAAGGATAAAGCCCCTTTTCCG
>DOHN01000147.1:2215-4955 GCA_003535195.1 Ruminiclostridium sp. | reverse complement strand
AATTCTTATGCACCTCGGCGCTGGTATCGACGGGAGGTTTTAAGCTTAAGGCCGAAGCCATGGTTTTCCCTGTGAAGGCAAGAGCTGTTATCAATAAAATCAAGACCAATATATAATTGAAGAGTTTTATTTTCAATACCTCAACCCCTGATTCATTCAAAAATAAATAATATATCAAATAATATATCGGCAAAAAATCGGCAAAAAAAGAGCCGGTACTGATACCGGCAAGTAAAGGGGGTCAAAATGTATTGTGAGGTCATTAAAAGTATTAACAGTTAAACAGATTTTATACATTGCTTGTGGGCGGTAAAATAAATAATTTACATAAAATTCTTGGTTTGTAAACCTGCAGAGCAAGCTGTATAATAAAGCTTAGTACAAAATTTCAACAGAAAAGGCTGGGCAAAAAATGAACAAGGAAATCTGGCAGAAACCCAAGATCGCCAGTAATATAGGCGGCGAAGCGCTCATAGAGGGTGTTATGATGAGGGGCACAGGCCATATGGCCATGTCTGTGAGGAAAGCCTCCGGCGAAATATATACAGAAGTGAAGCCCTCTGTGCCCGCCACCAAAAAGAATAAAATTTTTGGATTCCCCTTTGTCCGCGGCGCAGTTTCCATGATTGATTCCATGGTCACGGGCATCAAGGTTCTTCTGGATTCCGCTGAACATGTGGATCTGGTGGATGAGGATGAGAAGGAAAGCAAATTTGAGCTTTGGCTTCAAAAAAAGCTGGGGAAAAATTATATAAACTATTTACTTTATAGCTCTGTGGTGGTGGCCATGGTTTTTGCAATAGGGCTTTTCATGCTGTTGCCTAATTTTATTGCCGACGTGCTTACCGATGTTTTCAGCATCAATACAGGCACAAGCGGCGGCGCGATTATAGCCAATGCCATTGAAGGGCTTCTTCGTATTGGCATCTTCCTTTTATATATTTTTCTGGTTTCGAAGTATAATGATATAAAGCGGGTATTCCAATATCATGGCGCCGAACATAAAACAATCTACGCCTATGAGAACGGGGAAGAGCTCACGGTTGAAAATGTCAGAAAACATACAACTTTGCATCCCAGATGCGGCACCACCTTTTTGTTTGTAGTCATTATTATCAGCATCATCGTATTTGCCTTTGCAGGATGGCACAACAAGCTTCTGAACATGATGATCCGCCTGGCTCTGCTCCCGGTCATTGCCGGAATTGCCTACGAGGTTTTCAAGCTTGCGGCAAAGACGGACAATAAGCTGATTCGTGCAATCAGCATGCCGGGCCTAATGCTTCAGAAAATTACCACCCAGGAACCCGACGACTCCATGCTGGAAGTGGCCATTGCTTCTTTAAAGGCCGTTGTGGATGCACAAAACAATGAAGAAAAAGAGAAAATGCCTGAAAAGGAGGCAGTCTGCACAAAGGAAAGCGTTTCGGGAGATGCGGACCAATGACTTTGAAAGATTGTCTGCATGAGGCTGCAGATTATTTAAAGCAAAAAAATGTAGAGGACCCGTCTAAAGAGGCTGGTCTTCTTTTGTCATGGGTTCTTGGCAAGGATTTGGCATTTGTATATGCCCATCCGGATTTGGACCTGGATGAGGAAAACCGGAGAAAGTTCTGCTCCACCGTTGAAAGAAGGGGCAGTCAGGAGCCTTATGCCTATATTATCGGTCAGTGCGAATTTATGTCCCTGACTTTTGACGTGAATCCCAATGTGCTTATTCCAAGAGCCGATACTGAGCTTTTAGCCGAGACGGCTCTTGCGGCCATGGGCATACCCAATCCGTTTTACCGTGAGACCATGTTTACGCTTCCGCCAAAGGAAGCCTACCGGGTGCTGGATATCGGAACCGGTTCGGGCTGTCTATCGGTGAGTATAGCCAGATATGCGGCTTTATCCGGCATCAGCGCCCATGTAGACGGAGTGGATATCTCGCCCGAAGCCTTAAAAACTGCTCTGGGAAATGCACAAAAGCATTGTGTCGCCAGCCGGATGCATTTTATCCAGGCCGATTTTCTGTCCAATATCTCAATGCTCCGGGGAAAATATGACCTTATCGTTTCAAACCCTCCCTATATTCCGTCAGCGGATATCGGGGCGCTAATGCCCTCAGTCCGGAACTTTGAGCCCCGTTCGGCATTGGATGGGGGCCGGGACGGCCTTCTGTTTTACCGGGAATTGGCTTATAAAGTCTCATCTCTTCTTTTACCCGAAGGTATTCTGGCTGTGGAATGCGGTTTTGACCAGGCCTCTCAAATCCAAAGTCTTTTTTCTGATAAAAAAATGGAAACCCTTATTCTGAAAGATCTTGCCGGAATCAGCAGGGTTGTTGCAGCCAGGGCATTATGAAAGAAAATTACAATCCTTCTCCCCGCTAGGTATAAAATACTGATTTTTGACTATAATCTCCAGAAGACTAGCTGCATAAAATGAACTAAGGCTTTTAGGAATGGGGAGAAAAATATGCCGGATCAGGCTGTTGTCAAGCAAAAATCGGATGTTTTGGGTATTCTCAAACGATTCAGCACAGCAAAAGCACTGGAGAACGCCACCAAGCTTCAGGAAGAGGAATATTACCGGGAATTGACCGAGAGTATTCGGGATGCCTATTTGGAGTGGCAAAACGCGCTCGCAAATTTTGAGAGCGCGGAAAACAAAGAGATGGTGGACTATTACGCCTATCGCATAAAGGCTTCCCAAATCCGATATGATTACCTTTTGAAGAAAGCAAAAGAATCTTATA
>DOHN01000147.1:0-1995 GCA_003535195.1 Ruminiclostridium sp. | reverse complement strand
GTATATAAATTTAATAGGGTTTAAGCCTTAGCAAAATACAAAAGTAAACGGCTATCCCTTGGGTGAAATCCAGAGCGGGTTCTTAAACGCCTGCTTGACATTTTACCTGCAGAGATGGCCGTTTCTGTTTTGTCCCCCTGGCAGAAAGGAATGGGAGCGATGGACAGATTACTCATTATACTGGCATGGATTATAGGGGTCCTTATTGTATTTGCCTTTGGCAAGGCGATGCTTTTGCCGCTTAAAGTCCTTGGGCGCTTTGTCCTTAACGGAATTTTAGGCGGTATTGCAATACTGTTGATTAATTTAATCGGGGGCCCCCTGGGTTTTGCCATCTCACTCAATGTAGTATCAGCCCTGATAGCAGGGATCCTGGGTTTACCCGGCATTATCCTGCTGGTTATTTTGAAATTTCTTTTGTAAAGCTGCCTGGAACATATTAGTTTTTAAGAAGACATATAATGTGAAAGCGGGAACGGGGACATCTTACGGAATCGCAAAAGAGAGAGGGACGTGATAGATCAATGATAGAATCCAGGGAGCTGGTTGAGGCCACATATGGTATTCGGATATCATCCATAAAACCCTGTAGAGCCGGTTATATTCTTGAAACGGATCTGGGCCGAAAATATTTTCGCCAGTGCCAGTATTCGGAAAATCGGATCTATTTTGTGCATGATGCAAAGCAGCATCTTATCCGCAACGGATATACCACTCTTGATGCCTATTCCGTTTCAGTAGATGACCGGCCTTTTATGCAGTACGATGATCAGTACTTTATAATGACCCCTGTTATTGATGGGCGCGAATGTGAATTCGGCGACGACACCGATACGATAAGGGCGTCAAAGGCTTTGTCTGCGATGCATAAAGCCAGCAAGGGCTTCAAGCCCCGGATCGGCTTGTCCATACCAAACGAGCTGGGCAAATTACCGGCGAGTCTGACCAAACGCTATGATGAGATTTTGAGGATGAGGAGAAAAGCCGAGCGGGAACGGGGAGCTTTCGATTACATATACCTGGATTGCGTTGACAAATTTATTGAGCTTGCCACAGAAAGTCTCCGGCTATTAAATAGAATCGAGTATCCCCGGCTGATTAAAAAGACCCTTACGGAAGGGGGAATATGCCATCACGACTATTCCTACCAGAATATTTTGATGAGCGGTCCCGTCACCTATATCACAGGCTTTGAGTCCTGCGGTGAGGAAATCCGAATTTATGACCTTGTAAACCTCATCCGCAGAAAGATGAGAAAATGCAATTGGAATCCGCAAAAAGCCTCTATGATTCTGGAAGCCTATTCAGAGCCCGAGCCCATCACAAAGGACGAAGTGGTGGTTATGAAGGCCATGCTTTTATTCCCGCAGAAATTCTGGCGTGTGGCTAACCGGTATTATAACTCCAGAAGGAGCTGGGCACAGAAAAACTTCACCAGCATGTTAGAAGAGGTCATTGCCGAATACGACGATCATGTCAGTTTCATGAAAAAATATGACAGCCTGTGGTAAATAGCAGTAATAACAAGGGAACGGCTCCAGCCGTTCCTTTCTTTAAAATAATCCTGTAATGATGCCTCCCTCTGAAATATCGATCCTGTTTGCCGCCGGAATTTTAGGAAGCCCGGGCATGGTCATGATTTCCCCGGTCAATGCCACCACAAAGCCGGCGCCGGCCGACAGGCGAACTTCCTTTACGGTTAGGGTAAAGCCTTCCGGCCGCCCCAATAGAGCGGGATTGTCGGAAAGGGAATATTGGGTTTTGGCCATGCAGACGGGAAGTCCTGTAAACCCGAGGCTTTCTATGACGGCAATATCCTTAAGCGCCTTGTCGGTAAATACGACGCTGCCTCCGCCATAGATTTCGCTGTTGATGATCTTAATTTTTTCCTGGATGGAAAGATTCAAATCATACAGGGGCTTAAACTTTGAAGGCTCTCTTTCAATGAGGCGGCAAAGCTTTTCAGCCAGCTCGGTTCCGCCCTCTCCGCCTTTT
>DOHN01000159.1:257-7629 GCA_003535195.1 Ruminiclostridium sp. | reverse complement strand
AATGGGTATATCCCCTGCGAGGATACAGGAAAAAAGACCCGTAGGTTCAAAATCCGAATAGCAGATGTGATAGAATACCTTACCCGCTTAGAAGATTCTCCGGAGTCCCTGCTGACACCTCCCGGAATTTTTTCAAGCGGAATAAAATATAGACCCAAGCATCGGGCAGAGGTTCAAATAGATGCGAAGAAATTTATGGAGATGCTGAAGAAAAAGTGGAGCAGCTTTCCGGATGCCCTTACCGTGGGCGATGTCATAAAAATGACGGGCTACTGCCAAACCGCAATATCACAATGGATATCCAAAGAGAAATTATTCGGAGTGTGGTACTACAACAAATACTTGATACCAAAGGACTGCCTGATAGAATATATGGCAACCAAAGCTCACCGCATCACTCAGAAATCAAAGAAGCATAGGGACTTGATACAACAGTACCACGTTGAACAGACACCGACTGAATGTCGAAAAACCTTATAATAAATTATCCAGTTAAAGAGCCGGAGAATCGGAGTGCAGAACGCGCTTCAATTCTCCGGCTTTTTTTGTTTTTCAAAAGGGAGGAAATCATGTTAGTACATTACAAGAAAAATAAAAAACCAGCTTGTTATGATTCGGATGCCATCATAACAACGGGGAGAATACTGCCTGACGAGCGGCCCCACGGCCCTTTCAAGAGCTGTGGCAACTGCCCATATCCCTCGCATGGATTTATCTGCTACAGCTCCGAGGGTGACTGTCTAAGAACAGATATGCAGAGAATTCACGGTAGAAATAAGCAAAAAACGGAGGAACTCACATGAGACATTGATTTGTTAAAACAGTATTAAAAACTATAGAAATTGTAGTCACGCTCCCATGTGACAAATTTATAGCCATGCTGGGTTTCTCGACCAGCGAGGACGGCTCCGTTAAACACCGCAAGCAGCCGGAATTCTTCGTCCAGTGCCACGGCTTTGAGCAAGGGTGACTTTTCCATCACCGTCATATATTCTTTTACCTTGGTGGCGATGAGCGCTGCCTTGAAGTATAAATCGCTGGTTTCCGGGCTGTCCAAGTCGCCGGGAAATTTGCATAGCTCTCCGCTGGGGCCTACTCGGCAGGCGGGATGGGTACCAAGCAGAATGGGGAGGGTGTTTCTTTTCGGAGGCGCTACCTGGATTTCATTCCTTCCAAGGATTCGGGAAAGCTCTGCAAAGTATTTTTTCGTATCCATATGTGTGTTCCTCCATTTTTCTTTGAAATAAAAAAAGGCTCGCACATTTCTGTACGGGCCGATTATATTTTTCATATTTGATATAAATCAAATTCTTTTCTCACAAAGCCTGCTATACTGAACTCAGAAGAGCAAAATAAGGTTAAAGGAGCGAGTGAAATGGCAAACAAGCAGACATTTAATGAAGCAACGGTAAAGCATCTTGAGACACTTGAGCAATATGTGCCAATCGTCGCAAGAGTCCATGGAAAGAACCATCTTGAATTCCATGATGTACATAAGCTTTTCAACGCAATCAATCAAAAAATAAAGAAAGCGGACTCACAGCTGCCTGATTTAAAGGAAGAATTTGAAACACTCCGGGAAATAACCGACAACTACACTGTTCCGAATGATGTGTGCGAAAGCTACGAAGCGGTTTATACCATGTTGGCGGAGTTGGATCAGGCATATCAGGATTAAGCAATGGATGGATAAGACAAGAAGGTGATGAGATGCAGAGATTCATATTAAGTAAGAAAAACCACATAACATTGGTGAGTGCCATTTTAATTGTCATTGGATTTACCAGTGAGCTCGGCTTTAAAAATGAAGCTGTGGCTGTTTGGACCTTGGTGATTGCTTCCGTTTTGGGGGTCATGCCCATTGCGATACAGGCATATCAGGCATTAAAGGTCAAGGTCATCAGCATTGATGTTTTGGTGACCATCGCGGTAATCGGGGCCTTTTTTATTCGAAACTTTGAGGAATCGGCCATTGTCACCTTCCTGTTCTTATTCGGGGCGTATTTGGAGCAGCGGACGCTGAACAAGACCCGCTCAGCCATCAAAGAGCTGACGGAAATGGCGCCGGAAAGTGCTTTGAAGCAGATGCCAAACGGTGAATTTGAAGAGGTCGACGTAGACGAGGTGGACATAGGGGATATTTTGCTGGTGAAAACCGGAGCGAAAATCCCGGTGGATGGCACCGTGTTATCCGGCGAGGGCAGCATCAACGAGGCCAGCATCAACGGCGAATCCCTGCCTGTATCCAAGGAAAAGGGCGGGGCGGTATATGCCGGAACCATCCTTGATAATGGGACGCTCCAGATTGCCGCCGACCGTGTGGGCGAGGACACCACCTTTGGCAAAATAATCGAGCTGGTGGAGGAAGCCCAGGACTCCAAATCAGAGGCGGAGCGCTTTATCGATCGCTTTTCCAAATACTATACCCCCGCTGTCCTCCTGCTGGGCATTGTCGTTTGGGCATTTTCCCGGAACCTTGAACTGGCCATTACCATCCTCGTTTTGGGCTGCCCCGGCGCTCTAGTGATCGGCGTGCCCGTCTCCAACGTGGCCGGTATCGGAAATGGCGCACGACACGGTGTGCTGCTCAAGGGCAGTGAAGTCATCAACGACTTCAGCCGCTTGGATACTATAGTGTTTGACAAAACTGGTACCCTGACTGTGGGAAATCCATCGGTTGCCGAAAAGAAATATTACGGCGACCATATTGATGAGGCCCTCGGCTACCTCGCCAGCATTGAGCGTGAGTCCGACCACCCACTGGCGAAAGCGGTTCTGGAGGAAATCGGGGAAACCACTCTCTCAAGCGTTGAAAGCACAGAGGTTGTAAAGGGCGGCGGTATCACAGCCACGGTGGACGGACACAGAATCGCCGTAGGCAACGTTGCCCTCATGGAAAGAGAAAACATCGCACTGAGCGAACAAGCGAAGGCTGATATTGCCAGCTTTGAGCAATCCGGCAACTCCCTTGTGCTGACCGCCGTGGACGGAGAGCTGAAAATATTGATGGGCATCCGTGACCAGATACGCCCCGGCGTGAAGGAAGATCTACAAAGGTTAAAGAAGCTGGGTGTTAAAAACCTTGTCATGCTCTCTGGCGACAATCAGGGTACCGTTGACATGGTGAGCCGGGAGCTGAGCCTGACCGAAGCCTACGGCAATATGCTGCCCGAGGATAAATCGGCCTACATCAAAAAGCTGATTGACGAGGAGGGACAAATCGTCGCCTTTGTGGGCGACGGCGTCAACGACAGTCCCTCCCTGGCGCTGGCACACATCGGCATCGCTATGGGCAGCGGCACCGACGTAGCCATCGAGACCTCCGATGTGGTGCTCATGAATTCAGACTTCAGCCGTCTGCCTCACGCCCTGGGACTCACCAAGGCCACCGCCAGAAACATGAAGCAGAATATTGTCATTGCCGTTGGAGTTGTGCTGGTGCTTCTCTCTGCTGTGTTCTTCAGCGAATGGATGAATATGTCCATCGGCATGCTGGTGCATGAAGCCAGTATTCTGGTGGTGATCCTCAACGGCATGAGGCTGCTACGGTATAAACTACGATGAAACGAATTTAAGAAAGGGAGATCCAAAATGAAAACAGTGACCATTCAACTGGGGACATTGACTTGCCCCTCCTGCGTCCTGAAGATTGAAAACGCGGTAAAATCCTTAGACGGCGTAGAAAAAGAAAGCGTAAAGGTTTTGTTCAACTCCAGCAAAGCAAAGTTTGATTTTGACGGTAAAAAGCTGTCGGTGGAGGATGCGGAAAAGGCCATCACCGCACTTGGATATGAGGTGAAAAAATCTCAGGTGAAGGCGAAATAAAAGATAAAAGAATCCCTCGACTTAGGCCGAAAGCCTAATTCGGGGGATTGCTGCCTTTAATACGAATGTCCTTCAGCTTCTTCCGCGATTTCCTTTGTCTCATGGATGGTTCCGAAAGGATGCTGTGGGGGAGCATAGATGGAGTAGACCTTCAAAGGACTGTTTCCTATGTTAATAAGATTGTGCCATGTGCCCGCGGGAATCACGATGGCATAATTGCCGTCCACTCGCTGCTGAATATTCAAGTTGTCCTTGCTGCTTCCCATTTTAACAAGACCGCAGCCACTTTCAACCCGTATAAACTGATCAAGATGGGGGTGTGCTTCAAGCCCAATATCGCCGCCAACCCTTATGCTCATCAATGTAAGCTGAAGATGCCCGCCTGTCCACAAGGCCGTGCGATAATTGGGATTTGCGTTAGCGGCTCGATTTATATTGACAATCAAAGGCTCAGGGCCATAGTCATGAAGCTGCCCATCGGATTGATATCTGTTCACAGTGCTTGCTCCTTTCATATTGCTTTCTCTTTATATCATATGAATTTCACCAGCCTCTGTGTCAATAAAAGCTCAGACATTCAGATGAATTGTCCGATTGGAAACGCCAATGAACCCTTCGTCCTTTAGCTTTTTCAGCTCCCGGAATAAAGATGGACGCTGCACCCCAAGGTAATCGGCAAGTTGTTTTTTGCTGATCGGCAGAATGATCGTATCCGAGCTTTGCAGTATAGACTGTTGTCTAAGGTATTCCAGCAAATTTTCCCGCAAGCTATTTTGCGATACCATTGTAATTTTATGGTTTAGCTTCTGCGAATTATGCGAAAGCATTCCGGCAAACTTGATTGTAAAATGATAGTTGTGCAAAAAACTGCATACCGCCTTTTGAGTCACGTGTAAAAGCCGTGCGTCGGACATGCAATAAATGTTCAGCGGATAGATATGCTTATCGCCAAAGAGCAGGTTCGCCCCCAGCATTTGGCCACTTGAAAATTCAAACATGGTCATTGCCGAGCCCTTCTCTGAAAGAGAGTAGGCGACCAGGCTGCCTGATAAAACGATATCAAGGGTCTTGCAGCTGTCATTTTGATTGTAAACGCTTGCCCCTTTTGAATAATTTTTAATAAACAACTGATTATCAGCCATCATCGTCTGCATTTCATCCGCTTGCAGCGTGGAAAAAAGCGGTATCGTCTTAAGAGTCTCTAGCAAAGCAGCATCCCTCCTTTTCAAATATAATAGCAAAAAGAAACTAATGTGTCTATTCTTATTCGGTTCAGAGCGATACAATACCTGTATTGCTATGCTGAAAGGGAGGAGACATATGGACGTTTTTACATTGGTGGTTTGGGTCGGTACAATAGCTTTTCTCGTGTTTTCTTTTGCCAAAGACAAGATGAAAACAAAACAGGCGTTAAAAATGGCCTTTGGCATGGGTAAGGGGATGCTTGCGAGCATTCTCTCCATTATTTTTGCAATTGGACTGATTTTAACGATTATACCGCCTGAGGAAATTGCTAAGTTTTTGGGCGGTCAGTCCGTCCTTCTGGCGACGATTGGAGGGGCCTTGCTGGGAACAATCACATTGGTTCCGGCGTTTATCGCGTTTCCGCTGGTGGGCACATTGGTGGGCGCAGGGGTCAGCGTCATTCCGTCCGTGGCGTTCCTGACGACCTTGACCATGGTGGGGGTGGTGACATTCCCCCTTGAAAAAAAGGAGTTCGGAGCGAAATTCACAGCGGTGCGAAACAGCCTCAGCTTTCTATTTGCGATTGTTATCGCGCTTGTGATGGGGGTGATCATATGACAATCCTGAAAAAAGTAAAAGAAAACCTGTTCTTAGCCATTGTTGCCCTGGTGTATATCGCCATGTTTATCATAAATCCGACAATGGGAGCGGCTTCGGTGAAAAACAGCGGGTATTACATCAAGGAAATGCTTATGATCATGCCCGTTATCTTTATCCTGACGGCACTTTTGGATATGTGGGTTCCGAAGGAAAAAATCATGCGTTATCTGGGCAAGGAGGCCAAGGCGAAGGGTGTTTTCCTCTCCTTTGTGGTCGGCAGTATTTCAGCAGGACCGATTTACGCAGCCTTTCCCATGTGCGTCATGCTTCACAAGAAGGGCGCGTCGATTCGGAATATCATTATAATCTTAAGCTCATGGGCTGTGATTAAGGTTCCCATGCTTCTCAATGAGGCAAAGTTTTTAGGGCCGAAATTTATGGCAATACGATGGGTGCTCACTGTTATTGCCATCACCATTTTCTCGTGGATAGCGGCAAAAATCATAAAGGATGAGGATCTGCCGGGAGAGGTGCTGACACAGCCCGGCTTACATATTAACCGGGATGCCTGTATGGGCTGTACCTTATGCGCGAAGAACTATCCCGAAGTGTTTGAGATGGAAAATAAAAAGGCGGTTACCAAGCCATACGAGGGCTTAGATTTAGATATGGATAAACTGGAGAGTGCCATTAAGTCATGTCCGGTAAAAGCGATATCGTACAATGAAGGCGGAGAAATCTAGTGTTTTGAGTCTGGAGACTGTCACCCCAAACATAAATCAAGCTCAAAGGCCGGTATTTGCAATTATGCAAATACCGGCCTTACGTACTTTTCATTGGGTGGGCAGGAGTCATTCAGCAAGACTAATTTCCCCCAGCTTCGCTTTGTCCTTTATGATGATTTTACGCTGCCCCTTTAGAAGGATCAAGCCTTCCTCCTGCAAGGCCGTCAGCTTACGGCTCAGGGTTTCCTGGGTCATGCCCAGCTGCGAGGCCAGATCCCCCTTGGTCATGGGCAGGAGCATCTCCGACTTGCCCTCTGACAGCTCCAGCAGAGCGTTTGCTACCCGCTTGGTCACAGAACTCAGGCTGATGTCCTCGATGCGGTTTTCCGCTTTTTCCAGCCTGCGGGAAAGCTCGTCCATCACCTTAAAGGCAATGGAAGGGTATTTTGCCATCAGCTCCTTGAGCTGCTGGCCCTGTAAAACACACATGGTGGTCGTCTCCAGCGCCTGGGCATTGTCGGTGAGGGGTAAAGAGGAAAAAAGAGAGAGTTCTCCGATAAATTCCCCTGGTTCAACCAGTCGGAGAACCTGTTCCTTTCCGTTGGCATTCAAGCGAAAAAGTTTTGCCCGGCCTGTGTAAAGGACAAAGAGGGTTCCGCCCTCATCACCCGCTCTATATATTGTTTCACCTTTCTCGAAGCTTCGGGATGATGAGATCTCAACGATCTCCAGCCGCTCTTTCCGGTTGAGGCTGGCAAAGATGGGCACATGCTCAATACAGCTTGTGTGGTGTTCACAGTGATGGTCGCATTGCATCTGCACTTCCCCCTTTCATCAAACATTAAACTGCTTTCTGAATATTTCTAATCTAGCAACTGATATTTATTATACAGCACCTTGATTTGATTAGCAAAGTAAAAACAAATAGCTCGATACAACACGGTAATTGGTTTTCTTCTATCCTGAACTTTCTACAACAAATACTTGATACCAAAGGACTGCCTGATAGAATACATGGCAACCAAAGCTCACCGCAT
>DOHN01000159.1:0-131 GCA_003535195.1 Ruminiclostridium sp. | reverse complement strand
CACTCAGAAATCAAAGAAGCATATGGACTTGATACAACAGTACCAAGTTGAACAGACGCCGACTGAATGTCGAAAAACCTCATAATAAATTATCCGGTTAAAGAGCCAGAGAATCGGAGTGCAGAATGCGC
>DOHN01000116.1:10571-10733 GCA_003535195.1 Ruminiclostridium sp. | reverse complement strand
GCCTGGCCCCATTGGGTAGGGCTCATTACATGGTCGGCTCTGGGTTATTTAATGCAGATCATCACCATGAAATTTCGCTACGCAGCCAAGTATATAGAAGGGGAGCCCACCATTGTCATCATGAACGGCAAAATCATGGAAGGCGTATTAAAAAAGATGAAA
>DOHN01000116.1:9799-10443 GCA_003535195.1 Ruminiclostridium sp. | reverse complement strand
GGAAGGTGTATTAAAAAAGATGAAATACCGGGCCTCGGACATTCTGGTCCTTTTAAGGAGCCAGGGCGTTTTTGATGTTAATGAGGTTGATTTCGCCATTGTAGAACCAAACGGTCAGCTGTCCGTCTTAAAAAAGCCCGAATGCCGGCCTGCAACACCGAAAGATATGAATATCCAGGTCTCGCCCTCCGGCATCAGCACCGAACTTATTTATGACGGAATTTTGATAGAGGAAAATCTGCGGCAGTTAAATAAGGATAAGGCCTGGCTCATGAACCAGTTAAAGATGAAGGGCATCAACGATATCTCAGAAGCTTTCCTGGTTACGCTTAATCCGGCCGGAGACCTGTATGTGGATAAATATGACGACCATATCATGAAAATTACCGATATCGGAGACTATAGAGGGCCGTACTAGGGGGTGGTTTTACTGAGAAAGCTCATGGTCATAACAATTCCGATTATTACACTGATTTTATTCACTTTGGTTATGCTTAGCGGGGAATTTCTTAAACAGCCCATAGGCAAAGACGATGACATCCCTCAAGCCATCGAAGAACTTAAAAAGACCATCCAGCAAGAGGAGTGGAGTCAGGTCAGCAAAAAAACAGATGAATTGGAAAAAATGTGGAAAAAAATAGCTG
>DOHN01000116.1:9511-9637 GCA_003535195.1 Ruminiclostridium sp. | reverse complement strand
CAGAGTGCAATTCAGTTCAGAACGGGATGAGATCAATTATTTCAGCATGAATATAGCCCGTCTGCGCGGGGCTATAATGGCAGAGAATAAACCCGAGGCATTAATTGAAATCAGCGAAGCCTATGA
>DOHN01000116.1:6876-9392 GCA_003535195.1 Ruminiclostridium sp. | reverse complement strand
ATTGAAATCAGCGAAGCCTATGAGCACTGGGATGAGCTGGGCAATTAAGAAACTATCTGTCTTCCAGCTGTCCAGCGCTTTTGTTATATGGGTTTTCAGAGTTGAAATGGGGCCGCCCGGCGTTTAACCGGTGCGGCCCGGGGGCTTTTTAATCTTCTTCAACTTCAATTTCAATAATACCGTTAAAGGAGTTTCCACTCGCATCAAAGGCGGTATACCGAATGGATACGGTCCCGGTATATCCTGAGTAGGGTACAAAAGTAATTTCTGACAGATCCGCACCGTTGTCGGGGTCATAATAGTACTTATTGGATGCTTTGACAACGGATCCATAGTTTTTGGAGGTCTTATAATCATAGTATAGCTTGCCTTCCTTGGAATCCGGCAGAATGAACTGAACATAATTCAGATCTTTATTTGTTAATTCAGCCAATGCTTCACTGAAATCATCCTCATCAAAGCGGACTGCGCTGTCTTCTTCAGTTTCATAGCTGATTTTATCCAGCAGTTCATGGACTCTGAATGCGATCTTTCCGGTATAGGAATCGCCTTCCTCATCAACCGCTGTGTATCCAAAGGTTACGGTTCCGGTATAATTGCTATAGGGCACAAAAGTAACCTTTTTCAGGTCTAATTCCTTGCCTTCGGGGTCGGCGCAATACTTGGTATTGGCTTTTACAGCGGCTTCAGATGTGGACTTATAGTTGTAGTAAAGCTTTCCGTAAGAAGCTCCAGGCAAGGTAAAGATTACATAGTCCAGATCTTCATCCATCTCATCTTCCAAAGCTTCAATAAGATCTGCACCGAAAGTTTCAGCCTGATCTTCCTTCGTATCAAAGCTTATGGCGTCAAGATCGGTGTCGGTATTCTGCACAACTATTTTAATAATACCGGTATAGGAGTCCCCCTCCTCGTCAAACGCCGTATATCCAATAGCAACTGTGCCGGTATAATTGGCGCTGGGCACAAAAGTAACCCTTGAAAGCTCATCTCCGTCATCACCATCGGCATAATATTTGGTGGTCCCTTTGACAGCCGTTCCATTCTTTGAAGATGATCTGTAGTTATAATAAAGCTTGCCGTAAGTGGAGGCAGGCAGGTTGAATTTTACATAATCCAGGTCTTCGTCAGTCTCCTTATCCAAAACGTCATCAAAGTCGTCTGAATCAAATTGGACAGGCGTTCCCTTCTTGGTTTTGTAGGTAACTGTCTCCAGATCATCATCGGTTTCCAGTACATCGATCTCAATGATACCGGTGTAGGACTTGCCGGCCGTATCAAAGGCCTCATATTGAATGGAAGCAATACCGTTATAATTGGTGTAGGGAACAAATGTTACATTCGCAAGAGCTTTTCCGTCATCCTCATCGGCATAATAGTTGGTGGAAGCCTTTACTTTTCCTCCGTCGTTGGCTGAGGGCTTGTAGTCATAATACAAGGTGCCGTAGGTAGATTCAGGCAAAGTAAACTTGACGTAGTCCAGTTCCTTTTTATTTTCCTTCAATGCTTTTTCAAAGTCGTCAACATCAAAGGTAATGTAATCATCTTCATCGACCTGGTACTCAATGGCAGCAAGATCATAATCTTCTTCGGGCTCTGTATCACCGGTCAGAACAAAGTAGAGCATGTATGCTATGTCGTCACGGGTTGCATAGTCCGAAAGATCGGCTTTTGAGTATAGGGCGCGAAGATCCACTGAAACACTTATTTGAGTATTGGAATTGGCCACAGCCACCGCCCGCTCAATGAACAAAATAGCCTCGCCTATTGTAACGGATCTTTGAGGACCGAACATCATTCCGTAGCCCCGTGCAATGCCCAAGGATTTTGCTGTCCGGATGGCATCATAATAGTAGCTGTTCTTTTCCACATCCGGAAAATTATCCTTCATCACAGCGCTCAGCTGAAATGCTCTTACGATCATTACCACGATATCTGCGCGTGTGACGTAATCCCCCCAGAAATATTGGCCTTTTCCATCTCCCTTAAAGATGCCCTTGTTGATCATAAATCTGCCGTGTTTCCCGGCGCCCTGCTGCTTCATATTCTTTGTATAGCCTCTGAAAGAGAATTGATAAAACGCAGATGCAGGCACAGCCATAACAATACATAAGACCAACGTTAAGGCAATACAGGATAATGCCTTCTTCTTAAACATTCTCATACCTCCTACTTGGTAAACAATTTTTTAATTCTGTTTCTTCTCCCTTTGGATTCTTTAGGTTCTTATAGCGCTATAGGATATTAAATTGGCATGCACTTCCTATCCAAGTTTATTTTAGTAAAAGAATAAGTAAATTATGTAAATTTTATGTTGTAATTGTGTTACAACAATATATCAATTTAAAGCCGCTTTGAAATAGTCTTAATAAGCCAAAAAATAAGCTTCGGGCGGTGGGCCTGAAGCTTATGAATAAGGCATATATAAGCAGTCAAAAATTTCGAAAGCGCTAAATCACAATAACGTTAAAAAGCGGCAGAGTGGTGTTTTAATGCGTAAGCGGAGCAGGATTGCG
>DOHN01000116.1:0-6724 GCA_003535195.1 Ruminiclostridium sp. | reverse complement strand
GATTTTCTTGAGGGCGCACAAAAAGCCTTGGAAGGCTGTGGCCCTCCAAGGTTCTTGAAATGATACTTATTAATTACTTATTTTTAAGATTAAACCATGCATTTAATCCACGGTATTCTGCTGTATCGCCAAGCTCTTCTTCAATTCTGAGAAGCTGGTTGTACTTGGCAACACGGTCTGTTCTGGAAGGAGCACCGGTTTTAATTTGGCCGGAATTTGTAGCAACAGCGATATCGGCAATGGTCGCATCCTCAGTTTCACCGGACCTGTGCGAGGTAACAGCTGTATAACCTGCACGATTAGCCATTTCGATGGCATCAAGGGTCTCTGTAAGAGTACCAATCTGATTCACCTTGATGAGTATGGAATTGGCAACGCCCATATCAATACCCTTCTTAAGCCGCTCTGTGTTGGTTACAAACAGATCGTCTCCAACCAACTGGATTTTATTTCCCAGTTTGTCGGTAAGAAGCTTCCATGCCTCCCAATCCTCTTCTGCTACGCCGTCTTCAAGAGAGATGATGGGATATTTGTTGGCCATGTCTTCCCAGAAGCTGACCATTTCTTCCTTGGTCATCCACTTGTCGGTCTTCCACCAGTAGTACATACCCTCTTTGCCCTTTGCCTTAGCTTCTTCATACATCTCTGTAGCAGCGGCATCTATAGCGATACGGAATTGTTCACCGGGTTTGAAGCCGGCTTTGGTAACAGCTTCCACGATAACCTGGATAGCTTCCTCATCGGATTTAAGGTTTGGCGCGAATCCACCCTCGTCACCTACGGCTGTGGAATAGCCCTTGCTCTTTAAAACGCTCTTAAGGTTATGGAAAACCTCTGCGCACCATTGGAGAGCTTCCCTAAAGCTGGAGGCTCCAACAGGCATGATCATGAATTCCTGAATAGTAACTGAATTGTCAGCATGCTTGCCGCCATTGATAATGTTCATCATCGGCACCGGAAGGACCTTTGCATTGACTCCGCCGACATATTGATAAAGGGAGAGACCCAGAGCTTCTGCAGCTGCCTTTGCAACTGCAAGAGATACGCCAAGAATAGCGTTTGCCCCCAGCTTTGCCTTATTCGGGGTACCGTCAAGGTCAATCATGGTCTGGTCAATAAAAGTCTGATCAAACACGTTCATGCCGACGACTTCAGGAGCGATAATATCATTGACATTATCTACAGCCTTTTGTACGCCCTTGCCCATATAGCGTCCCTTATCGCCGTCGCGTAATTCTATGGCTTCAAAAGCACCTGTCGATGCTCCGGAAGGAACAGCTGCACGGCCGATAAAACCGCCGTCAACAATGACTTCAACTTCAATCGTCGGATTTCCGCGGGAGTCAAGGATTTCTCTTGCAAATACATTTTCAATTTCCAGATATTGTTTCATATAATAAACTCCTTTCCATTGTTTGTTAAATTATAACCACATAATAGCATACATGAAGAACCCTTAGTTGTAAAGAGAGTAAATGATAAATCACCTGCTATTGCTTGGTCTCAAAGTATTCTTCACATAAAAAAAGATCTCTATACTTCACAAAGCAATAGAGATCTTGAAGCTGCAAAAAATCTTTGTCTTTTTTTGCTATTCCCTGATAATCTTACGAAGCGATTTGTAGATCAAAAGCACAATGACTGAATTGGCTCCCGACTTTATGAGGTTGAAGGGGACCAGCACAGGTATAATCATTGCTTTTACCGCTTCGGCAGTCAGACCCCAGAATTTAACCGATATGATGAGATTGGTGGGGATCATGATAGCCGTCATTGCAAGGCAGCCTAGAATCAAGGAAATAACAGCTCCCCTGTGAGTCTTGTGCAGCTTATAATAGGTCGCAGAAACCGTTACCAGAGTACCTGTGGCGATAATGTGCATGACAAACCCGACCCACCCGGATGAGGCGCTTACTGTCAAAGCCTGAATTAAAGAGGCAATGACTGTGATTATAATACCTGCGGCCGGACCGTAAACAAAACCGCCAATGAGTATGGGAATATCAGCCGGATCATATTCCAGCCATGGTGCGGCAGGAATGATAGGAAAGTGGATAACCAATAAAAGAACCAGTGACAATGCGGCCAGAATACCTAAGGAACAGATTTTTCTAACCCCGATTTTCATAAAAACAAACACTCCTTTGGATTTGTTTTTACAATACAATCATAGAGAAGCCTCGGGGCTTTTGCCGTATGCACCGTAAATTTTTTAGCCCGGGATCTTTAAAATTCTTTTGATACGGCAATAAAAAGTCCCCCAAAGCAATCTCAGGGGAACTTATAGTTATTTATGCTATAATCTTCTTCCATCCAGACTATACTGTCGGCTCCGGGATCTCACCGGAATCATGCTTTATTAAAGCTCGCGGGCTCATGGTTTTGCCATATTACCGCCGGTAGGGAATCTAACCCTGCCCTGAAGATTGTATTGTATTCATTTATTTACTATTATAGGGCCCTTGCAGCCCATAGTCAACAGCTATCATCCATTAGTACATCTTGAGGGCAAAAACCGGACACACGCTTGCACAATAGCCGCATAAAACGCATTTCTCACGTTCAATAGACAGCTTTCCGTCCACCAGTGAAAGAGCGTGCTGCTTGCACCGTTGGGTACAAGTGCCGCAGGCCTCGCACCAGAAGTCCACATGGAGTGCTTTCGTATTAACGGGATGATAGTCCTTTATCAGCTCGGAAGCATTTGAAAGGTCATCGAATAAGGCCACATTCATGCGGACCTCCTCTATGCTCTGCATACCCAGGGCAATAGAGTGGAGATATGGGATGGAGGCAACGAAATCCAGGCACTCGCGGAAGGAATGCAGGAGATTTCCGCCGCCGAAGGGTTTCATACCATAAATAGCCTTTCCCTGCTCATAGGCAAGCTTTAAAGCATCAAGCATCTCATCCATGGTTCCGTCGCAGAGCCCTAGTCCGGCCTTATTGACAATGGGATGGATAACCTCCAGCTCCGGTACCTCAAGGGCTGCCCGGACAGCCGCAATATGATGTGTGGAAAGGCCTACCGCACCTATGACACCCTGATCTTTCAGTTCCAGATAATAATCCAGAGCCTCACGGTGACCGCGTATGGTATGCTCGCTTTCCTGTTCATGCATCAGCCAAAGATCTATATGGTCAAGACCAAGCTCTGTTAAAGCCTTGTCAACTGTCCTTTTAGCCCCTTCTCTGTCATAGGCATAGGACTTCGACGATATCACAGGCTTGATTCCGGTTATGTCCATGGCCCTTTTTATATGGCGATAGGTATCATAAAGATCGGCCGTATCGATAAAGTTAACACCCAGACGAAAGGCCTCGGCAATCACCTCGCCGCCTTCCTCTGTGCTGAGATTTTTTTGGAGGGGCCCAACCGTCAGCCCCCCAAAGCAAAGTCTTGAAACCTTGAGACCTGTAGAACCCAGTTCCCGGTACTCCATGAAATTCTCCCCCCGAACCTTTTTCCTTTGCTCAATGAAGCATGAAAGCCCGCATAAAAGCGGGCTATCCAGATAGACTGCATATTAAGCTTGGAATGTAAATACGATCATTAATCCATTAAATAGGATTTGACAAGCTCTTCAAGAATCTCATCGCGCTCCAGCCTTCTGATAAGACTCCGTGCATTATTATGGCTGGTTATATACGTAGGGTCACCTGACAGAATATAGCCCACAATCTGGCTGATGGGGTTATATCCCTTTTCCTTGAGTGCCTCGTATACATTGAGTATGACTTCACGAGTCTGGTTGGTTTTGTCATTGCTGAAGTCAAACTTCATTGTTCCTGAATTCATCCTGTCTTCACCCGCTTCCCTGCCCGGGCGAGCGCCCGGAACCTGATAATATTATATTAATACATACAAATCTTTTAATCAAGTTATTACACCAATACAAAAGCATTACAAAATGATTCCGCCCATGCGCCCGCCCTCTGCTTCAATAAGTTTTACATTTATTATTTCCCCGCTTTTTTCACTTTGAACCATCACTGCCGCCGGAATATAGTTGGAAGTCAGTCCCTCCATATAGCCGGGTCTTCCGTGCACCGGCTGCTCCAGAATAATGGACATCTGCCGCCCCAGATAGTGCTCAAATATATTCTGCCGCATAGTTTCAGCCAGTTTTATCAGATTTTTGCTTCTCTGCTCTTTTATGGCCATGTCTACCTGATCTTTAAAACGGGCGGCCGGGGTACCCTTTCTGGGCGAATATTTAAATACATGGATCCATAAAAAGCCCATTTCCTCACAAAATCGGTAGGACTCCTGAAACTCTTCATCGGTTTCGCCGGGAAAACCCGTCATTACATCAGTGGTAATGGTGGCATCCGGGATTTTCTCTTTTAAAGCCATTACAATACCTCTGAAATCATCGGGGGTATATTTCCTGTTCATGCGCTTTAAAGTTTCTGCACAGCCGCTTTGGAGGGACAGATGAAAATGAGGGCAAAGCTTTGGCAGGTGTTTTATTTCATCCATGAATTCCGGTGTAAGGTACATGGGCTCAAGGGAGCCCATTCGAATCCTTTCAATGCCCTCCACCTCATGGATTTCCCGTATCACCTCAGATAGGCCGGGCCCCTTTTTGTCAGTGCCGTAGGAAGTCAGATGGATACCCGTCAAGACCACCTCTTTAAAGCCCCGGGCAGCAAAGTTTTCGGCCTCTTTGATAATATCCCTCATCTCTCTGCTTCTGACAGGTCCCCGTGCATAAGGTATGATGCAATAGGAGCAGAACTGGTCACAGCCATCCTGTATTTTTAAAAACGCTCTGGTATGCCCCTCATAGGTTTCGATGGGAAGCTCCTCATATTCTGAAAGCGCTTTTCTCTCTTTGACATATTTCTGTGGCTCGCCTTTCCGCACATTGTCTACGAGTTCCACAATATTGTGTTTCATATTATTTCCCACGACAAGATTGACGCCTGCTATTTTTGCTGCTTCGTCGGGAGAAACCTGTGCAAAGCACCCCACCGCGGCAATGACGGCCTCAGGATTCAGGGCATGTGCTCTTCTTAACATCTGCCGCGATTTTTTGTCTCCCATACCGGTGACAGTGCAGGTATTGATAATATATACATCAGCCTTTTCAGACTCTCCTACCACAAGATAGCCCGCCTGCCGAAACAAGCCCTTCATTCCTTCGGTTTCAGCGGTATTCACTTTACAGCCCAGAGTAATAAAGGCAACCTTCTTTTTTCCTTCCATATGTTTCACTTCCTAAAAATTGTACAATAATCATTATAAATTATACACCTTGGTCATTGACTAAGGCAGTACTTGGGTACTAAACTAATAGTAAGCTAATTTAGCTCTGAAAGGCGGTGTAATTAAACTTTATGAAAACTTTTAACATACTCCTGAAATCCATCAATGATGTAAAGGATTTTGTTAACATCGTCAACAAATATAATTTCGATGTTGACCTCACATCAGGCCGGTATATCGTGGATGCAAAATCCATTATGGGTATCTTCAGCCTGGATCTTTCAAAGCCAATCAAGGTTGAGGTCCATAGCGACGGGGCCGACGCTTTTACAAATGAGATCAAGGGTTTTGTGGTTGACTGACCCTTTCCCCTTTTAGGTCCCTTTAAAGAGAAAGCCAAAGCTCAAAATATCTAGGTTTTTATAGTCCTCTTCTATGAGAGTAATAATTCCGGCCGCTGCTGATAACATTATGAGCAGAATGGTATCAATCTTAAACAAAACGAAAGCGAAAAAGGCCGGAATTCTAACCCCTCCGTTGAAGATTAACCTTCAAATAAAGCCCGGCAGACCCTCATTGGCAAATAAATGTAAATGCATTATGCATTACTCTATTAAATACTGATGGATTGGAGTTCATCACATAAAACTAAAATATCGGGCATGCTTTCCCGGTATTTTTTAGCATCCTGGATAACAAGCTTCCGAAAACCAAATTTATCATGGCCTTCGAAGGGAATGTGGTAAATAACCAGCTTTTCGGGCTTCAGGGCTTGGCTCAGCACTTCTCTTCCGTCATGTTTATTTAAAAACAACGGATTGACAAATGCGGCATCAAGAGCCTCTCCTGCAAGCATCTGTGAAAAGTATCCTGAATTATATTCGCTGTCCCCTATGATAAAAAGCTTTCTTCCGTCAAAATTCAAAAGATAGCAAAAATGATCCACATCGGCATATTCCGCCCCGGCATGGACAGAACGGAACACGGTCAGAGTAAAGTCCTCCGAAAGCTTGATTTCATTTTTCACTCCCTGGGGAAGATCCAAAAGCCATGTGGACCCGGACCTTCGATCTGCCGTTTCCCTCAGCGAAATAAAGGCGCGGGTGCCATGATCAGGCATGAACAATCCCTTCACCGGATGCCTCTCTAAATAAGCGGCGGTGGCTGCGGCGGAAAAATGATCATAATGACAATGGGTATATAAAATATAGTCAATATTTTGGAATAAAGGTTTTTCGCCATCCATTAAATCCTTCATTACCTGCTTGGATAACCCGTTGAATTCTCCATGATCATTTTCATGGATACCGTCGATTAATATTTTAAATGTACCAAATTGAAGTAAAATTCCTTCATTGGCAAGCAAAGTAACTTGTATTTGTCTTTTTGGGGTCAAATTATCCATATAAACATCTCTTGAATCAACCTTAATATTTTTCCCGGAGCTCATGCAAAATCAGCATTAATACTATACTAATTCGTTTCCTGCGTCAAGAAAGGCGATATGAAGCG
>DOHN01000080.1:4923-14453 GCA_003535195.1 Ruminiclostridium sp. | reverse complement strand
CCTGTGCCCGCCGGGCACACCAACAAAAAAAGATGACTTAAGCCATCTTTCATTTTATCAGAATCAGTTTTGCTTATTCAACCGCTATGCTTTATTTGCAAAACTAATATTCCGGCTTTTTGCCGGTTTTTTCACAAAGTCTTTTATAGGACTGAACCACCAGCGATTTGTCCTGGCTGTAGGTGATCATTTCAAGAGCCTCAGAAATATTGTAGAAACCGGCCTGAGTATATTTATCACTCTCAGCGATCCGGAAATAATCCTTTTCAGCGGTCATAATATACCACGCAATCCGGTTGCATACCGGCATTCTTCTTGTTATGGAATAGAATTCATAATAAGTCCTGCCTGCCTGTTCTACGATGCCCGCCTCTATACCGGTTTCCTCACGTACTCTTCTGACGGCTGCATCCTGCGGGTTTTCTCCCTCTTTGATCAAGCCCTTTGGCATGATCCATTCTTTCTTTTCATTTAAGATTAGAAACACTTTATCGCCAAAAAACACCACTCCGCCGGCACAATCCCTTAAAAGCATTTTCCTAACCTTCCCATCTGTTAAAATTCTAAACGCTTTCTCCACATAAAAAGAAGCACTTTCTATGAAAATAATCATGATTCCAAAGCGTGCCCCTAACTTATATCAGATCAAGGACAAATTTTTATATCATAAAAGGAGGAACTGACAGTATATATTTTATCTATACCATAAAACATGCTTTTATAAACAAATTTTTTATTTTTCTTTTTCCATTTTAGCAAAATGCGAATCCCGCTATTCGCTGCGGCTGTCTGTATAAAGACGCAAGCGTAATTGCTTGCGTCTTAGCATGACAAATTGTCTGAAACCTTTTTGTGAAAACTAAAAAACCGGAAAGCTGCATGATAGAGGATTATATTTCGGGTTCAATCAGCCCGTAGCGTCCATCCTTACGCTTATATACGACATTTACCGTTTCGCTCTCAGCGTTTATGAAAACAAAGAAGGTGTGGCCCAGCAGATCCATTTGCAAAATGGCCTCTTCCGTATCCATAGGTTTTAATGGAAAACGTTTTGTCCGTACGACTTCAAAGTTATTGTCCTCGTCAATTTTTTCTACGATGTTAAAGTTTTCGGGAACCATGGCTTCCTGGTGAATTTTCTTTCCCAGCCTGGTTTTATATTTTCTGATCTGCCTTTCCAGTTTCTCGACCACAAGGTCCATAGCTGCATACATATCTGTGCTGCGTTCCTCTGCCCGGATGATGGTGCCTGCCGAAAAAATAGAGACTTCAAAAATGTTTCTTTCTTTTTCCACCTTGAAAGTAATAACAGCCTCCGCATCCGGCTTGAAGAACTTCTCAAACTTGCTGATTTTCTTCTGGGCCTTTTCCTGCATGGCTGCCGTGACTGATACTTGTTTCCCTTTGAAAATGTAATTCATAAATGCAACTCCTCTCTTAGATGAGATATGAAGTATGTATTCTAATATTACCCAGAATAGTCCTTCTTAAATCAATAAACTTATCCACATTATTACCATAATTAGTCCACATATGAGGGTTTTTTGTGGATAAGTCTGTGGATAGTGTGGAAAACCCGCACCAAAAAAGGTTCCTAAAAGAAAAGGCAGGGATCTTTGGTCCCTGCCTGAATCTTTATTGATTCGTAGTTCCGGATTCATTATTCTGTGCAGAATTCTGGTTCTTTTTCTGCTGGTTCTTATTGTTCATGCCAGCCCCAGCCGAAGTACCGGTAAAGTTGGCCTCATCCAAAGGATTTGATTCTTTCCTTGGTTTTTCCTTATCCATATATACACCTCCATTATTCATTATTGTCTCTCATAGCAATGGAATTATTCATTTATTTCTTGATAAACATCTGGACAAACAAATAGCCGTATTTATTGCTTTTTGCAATTCCGATACCGGTATAATTATAGGTACTGCTCATAATGTTGCGGCGGTGTCCCTCGGATTTCAGCCATGCATTTACGGCGCCCTGGACGCTTGAGTTGCCTGCAATATTTTCGGCTGCGGCTTTAAAGGTGATGCCGAACTGTCTCATCATATCAAAGGGTGAGCCGTAGGTGGGCGAATAGTGCGAAAAATAATTGTTTTTAGACATATCTTCCGCCTTTATTCTGGCGACCTTCATGAGTTCAGCATCGGCCTGCAGCGGTGAAAGATTGCTCTTGGCCCTCTCCTGGTTGATAAGGCTCAGCAGCTGTTGTTCTTCCTGGGAAAGGTCTCCGGTCGTCGTCCCTGTAGGTGCCGGAGTAGCAGGCGCCGGCGTTGACGTTGCCGGAGGCGTTGTCGCGCCGGGCTGCTGCGGCTGCTGTTGCTGGATCGTTGAGGCATCTGCCAAATAGGCTTTTGCAACACAGCCCACCTTTCCGGTATCAGGATCAAAGACCGCATACCAATCACCTATTTGCGCCAGCACATTAAGCCATTTGTATCTCTTAAAAGTACCGATAATGTCATTGTCCATAGAAGGACCGTTGCGAAGGTTCAATTCATTGGCGGTTACCACACCGCTGATAAAGTTGACCCTTTCAAATGTTTGTGCAGCATTAGCCTCACTGCTTGAAAAACTGATTACAGTCAGTGCCAATAAAACCGCGAGTGACGCAGCTAGAATACGTCTTTTCATACTCTCCCTCCATTGTCTTAAATAGATTATAATGTTAGTATTCTCTTCTTTTTAGGAATTATTTAAAGGAATACATCTCGGGTCCAGGTTTTTTAAGTAAGCGATTGTTGGGGTAAAAAAATGGCGGCAATTCCTAAAGAATTGTTGCCATTTTTCATGATATCCATACCAAGGTGCCGGTTCTTAATCAGCCCCTGCTTTTCACGCCATCCAAAAGCTTCAATAATTCGCCTCCGGTGAACTGATATTTTTTATTGCAGAAATGGCACTGAAGCTCGGCGCTTTTTTCCTCCTCCGCAATTTCGGATAAATTCTTGACGCCCAGACTCATCAGATTTCTTTCCATCCGATCCCTGGAGCAATTGCACTGGTACCGGACCGGGCAGGTATCAAACATCTCCACATCTTCATCGGGAAAAATCAGGTTAATCAAATCTTCGGGTGTTTTTCCCTGGTGGATAAGAGTGGTGACAGGCAAAAGATCTGAAATACATTTTTCAACCTTTTCAATTGAGTCCTCCCGGGCATCAGGCAGAAGCTGGATGAAAAAGCCTCCGGCCGCTTCGACCTTTCCTCCCGCCCCGATTAAAACCCCCAGATTCATAACCGTTGGTATCTGTTCCGAATAGGCGTAATAATAGGTCAGATCTTCGGCAATTTCCCCCGAGACCAGATCCACATAGCCGATATAGGGCTCCTTCATACCGATATCCTTAATGACATTGAGGTAGCCTTTTCCCACTGCCGCTGCTATATCAAACTTTCCCTTATCATTTAAAGGCACATCAAAGAAGGGATTATAGACATATCCCCGAACCCCGGCCTTGGAATCAGTCACAGCGACAATTCCCCCTATGGGTCCGTCGCCCTTGATCTGAATGGTGATAGACTGGTTCTCGCCTTTCAGCGTCTGGCTCATCAGAGCCGCGCCCGTGAGTACCCTTCCCAGAGCCACCGCCGGCGTAGGGTTCATATCATGAAGAATCCGCGCTTCCTCCACAACGCCGGTTGTAACGGCGGAGTAAATTCTCACCTGACCTGATAAGGCCATTGCCTTGGCTATATAATCCGTCATCTTTAACGCTCCTTTGCAAAAAAACTGCTCACTGCTCATTGATCAGCGTGCCTGTAATATAGCTTATATCCGGAAAGAGATCCTCGATGTCCTCGCTTTTTTGGATTCTTGAAAACAGCGTATTGATATGACTTGCAGCGGCGTCTGAAGCCGCCAAAAACAGTTCGTCAGCCGTTAAATTACTGGTTTCACCATCCACAAAAGGATTCGCCCAGGTCCTTTTTTTCCTGTTTGCCCAATCGATGGCCGGGTCCGCATTGACCAGGCGGGGATGCTTGGGCGGTTTAATGCCCCCTCCGGTAAAGCCTTCCAGCCAGTTTACCAAACCTTTTTTCCAGCCTTTCGGGTCAAAAAGCAAATCATTTCCGCGGTAGAAATCAATCAATACTTTATTCATTTCACTTTCCCCCGCTTCTATACCATAAAGCTCGGAAAAGGTTTCCTGCAAGAAAGAAGCAATTCCCTCGGGCCACGCCGGACCGATGTCGGCTAATTTTCGCGTTCTTGTCTTATATGCCGGAATCTTTTTGGCCTCCGTCCAGAAAATGATATCCAATGCCATTTCAACCTGCTCATGGGTCACATGCCTGGGCGTTCCGTCCATGCCCCAAATCCATTGGTCCGCAGCCCAATGCACATAGGGATGAAAAAACCTGTCCAGTGTAAAATGACAGATAAATCCGGACAGGTAAATGGCCAGATCCGTCCAATTCTTATCATAGGATATGCTCTGCAGCCTTTGAAAACCCCGCTTCAAAAAAGCCCCCGTCTTTTCCCTGTGCATGGTATCCCCCAGTTCCCTAAAAGGTCCTCTGCCCGAGCCGGGAAAGCAGTTGTAATAGAAAAAGATATCGGGTCCCTGGGCACCCAGATGATAAAGAGAGCGCTTTTTTGCAGCGCCCTCCAAAATTCTTCTACTCTCTATCTGTTTTAATACTGAATCCGCAAGTAAGATATGAGTCAGAAAATCGGCCATAAAATTCCCTTCTACGAGCGATGTTCAACGGCAAATTCCTCGGGTCTTCCGTTTTTTAATCCAAAGTAATACAAAATAGCCTCTACAATGCGCTTCGATGCATGACCGTCCCCATACGGGTTTACGGATCTGGCCATTCTTTGGTATTCTTCCGCATCATCCAGAAGCAGTCTCGCCTCGCGGTAAACGGCATCTCTTTGTGTTCCTGCCAGCTTGACAGTACCGGCTTTTATGGCTTCCGGCCGCTCCGTCTCATTTCTTAAAACCAGCACCGGCTTGCCCAAAGCGGGCGCCTCCTCCTGGATGCCCCCGGAGTCGGTCATGATCAACGTGGATTTTTCCATCAGATTGTGCATGTCCTGGACATTCAGCGGCTCGATCAAATGAATGCGGTCATGGTTCCCCAGAATACGGCCGGCTGCCTCCCGGACCACCGGATTCAAATGGACCGGATAGATAATGTTCACATCCGGTACATCATCGGCCAGTTGTCTTAAGGCAGTAAAAATATTTTCAAAGGGCTCGCCCAGATTTTCCCGCCTGTGAGCAGTCACCAGAATCACCCGTTTATTTTCAAAAGAAAACTCTCTTAAAAAACTGTCGGTAAAATTATAACCGCTGACAACCGTTGAAGAAAGAGCGTCAATAACGGTATTGCCCGTGATATAAATGGCATCCCCGGAAATATTCTCCTTCAGAAGATTTTCCCGGTTGGCGACTGTAGGGGCAAAATGCAGATCGGCAATCGCTCCCGTAAGTCTGCGGTTCATTTCCTCGGGATAGGGAGAATATTTGTCATAGGTTCTAAGGCCTGCTTCCACATGGCCTACCTTCACTCTTGCGTAAAAAGCAGCAAGAGATGCCGCAAAGGTGGTGGTGGTATCACCGTGTACCAGCACTATATCAGGTTCGGTCTCCGTAAAAACACCGTGGAGGCCTTCAATAGCCCGGGTTGTAATATCGATAAGGGTCTGCCTGTCCTGCATGATATTAAGATCATAGTCAGGCTGAATACGGAATATCTCCAGAACCTGGTCCAGCATCTGTCTGTGCTGGGCCGTGACACAGACCTGGGAATCAATATATTCACAATTTTCAAGGGCCTTGACCAAAGGCGCCATTTTAATGGCTTCCGGCCTTGTGCCGAATACTGTCATAACTTTTATTTTTCGCATATATTTCTCCTACAAAATCATCATTCAAGTCTGATCATTGTCTTGCTTATGGTCCTGAGCGTTTTCGGGCGCAGCTTCCTGTTTTTGACCGAAAGCGGCCTCTTTTCTGGCGTCTTCAAGATCGGAAGATAAAACTGCTTCGCTTTGGCGTATGGGCTTGTCTTTTTCCGGTATATCCTTTAAATCGCTGAGGTTTCTTGCGCCGCCAACCCCGAACATAACCAGAATGATCAGGAGTATCAGGGAAGGAAGCAGCCCTTTATCCACCAGTACGATAGAAATAATACCCAAGCCGGCACTGACTATATACAGTATAATGACAGCCATACGATGGCTCAGTCCCATGTCGAGCAGCCTGTGATGTATATGGCCCCTATCGGCTTCTCCTATAGGTCTTCCGCTCAGTACCCTTCTGAAAATAGCAAAAATTGTATCAAATATCGGGAGCCCCAGTACCAGAATGGGAATGGCCAATGCCAGGCCCGTGACGGATTTCATGGTGCCCTGAATGGAGATGATGGCCAGTACAAAACCCAAAAAGGTGGAGCCGGTATCGCCCATAAAAATCTTGGCGGGATTAAAATTATACGGAAGGAAGCCAAAGATGGCGCCTACCAGTGAAACCGATATGATGGCGATGTCATCCTGCCTGCGGATAACCGCAACGATGTACAGAACCAGGGTGGCAATGCCCGAAACTCCTGCGGCCAAGCCATCGAGGCCGTCTATAAGATTGATGGCGTTTGTTATGCCGACAATCCAGAAGATAGAGATTGCAAACGCTAATATATCTTCAAGAATAAACATCATGCTGGGGTGCAGGGCAACCGAAGGCTGAAATGGTTTTGAAATCGCTGTGATGCGCGTACCCGTTGCCACCACAATAACGGCGGCCAGAATCTGAATGGGAAGCTTGACTCTGGCTTTCAAGGGTCTAATGTCGTCGGCAATGCCGAGAACGATAATGATCAGCGCTCCTACAACAATGCCTATTCCCTGAGGTCCGGAAAGATATTCCATGAACCTGTGCAAATCCTTAGTGGCAAAGCTGTAAACTACTGCAAGTAAAAAACCCGCGATGATCGCAAGTCCGCCCATTAATGCCATGGGCTTTTTATGGACGCGGCGGCTATCCTTCGGAACATTGACAGCACCCGAATTTACTGCGATCCTCCGGGCTATGGGTGTGGCGAAAAAAGCCACAATTAAAGCAACCGCGAAGGCTACCAGATGATGGTATTCAATAATGATCATATTTACACCTCTGATTCAAACAAACAGAAGCCTTCATAAATTTAAATAATTTTAAGCTCTTCATTTGTAATGGTTTCGGAACCTTCATATTTAATTACGCGAACCCCGGCTTCCTGTAAAAGCTCCATTGAAAGTTCGTCGGGATAATCCCCTTTAAAAATAATTTTTGAGATCCCGGCGTTGATGGCAAGTTTAGCGCAAAGGACACAGGGCTGGGTCGTCACATACAGCGTACTATCCTTTATACATATTCCCGAGTAGGCCGCCTGTGCAATAGCGTTCTGTTCGGCGTGGGTGGCCCTGCAAAGCTCATGCCGCTGTCCCGAAGGAATGCCGAGCTTCTCCCGGAGGCAGCCCAGCTCATGGCAATGATTACACCCTACCGGTGCACCGTTGTATCCTGAAGCTAAAATGCGCTTATCCTTTACAACCAACGCACCCACCTGTCTTCGCAGACAAGTGGACCGCGTCTTAACCAATTCCACAATACCCATGAAATATTCATCCCATGACGGACGCATACAACTCCCCCATTTCAGTAAACCTCATTGATGCTGCCGGCCGGCACTCTTTGCCCTATTCCGGCCCCGGCCTTTTTTAGCGCCGGATTTAATCTTCCGGTTATTTCGTTCCAAAAAGCCGGTCTCCCGCATCGCCAAGACCGGGAACAATGTAGCCTATATCATTTAATTTCTCATCAAGGGATGCACAGTAAATACTCACATCCGGATGCTCCCGGCTCAGTTTTCCAACGCCCTGTTTGGAGGCAATCAAACAAACAAATTTAATATTCTTTGCGCCATAATTCTTCAAAAACTTTACAGCGTCGCAAGCGGAGCCGCCGGTAGCAAGCATGGGGTCAAGAACAACAACATCGCGCTCGCAAATATCCTCCGGGAGCTTGCAGTAATATTGGACGGGCTCTAAGGTCTCATGATCGCGGTATAACCCAATATGTCCCACTCTTGCCATAGGTACCAGCCTCAAAAGGCCATCCACCATGCCCAGGCCCGCTCTTAATATGGGCACAAAGGCCAGCTTTTTCCCTGAAATTACCTTTGTTCTAGCCAGTCCAACGGGTGTCTCAATCTCTACTTCTTTTAAAGGAATATCTCTGGTCACCTCATATCCCATAAGCATAGAGATTTCTGAAACAAGCTCGCGAAATTCCTTGCTGCTGGTATTTTTATCTCTGAGGAGTGAAATTTTGTGCTGAATAAGGGGATGATCAAAAATAAAAGCTTCGCTCATGAATAGTACCTCCAAGATTTTATTTTAAGTATTCTTTTTCAATTTCTGTTATCAAATCGATACGCCTTTGGTGCCTTTCCTCTTTTGAGAATGGAGTGCTCAGCCAGGTATCGACAATGGTGCAAGCCAGCTTTTCACCTACAATAAAAGCGCCCAGGGCCAGGACATTGGTGTCGTTGTGCTCCCTTGTAAGCCTTGCAGACAGCAGGTTGTCGCACAGGGCTGCCCGGATGCCGCGGACCTTGTTGGCGGCAATAGAAATACCAATTCCGGTGGAACAAATAACGATGCCCCTTTCACATTGCCCCTTGCTTACCGCAAGCGCCGCTTTCAGGGCAAATTTTGGATAGTCTACAGACTCCTCGCTATAGGTGCCGAAATCCTCCACCTCATAACCCTGCTCTATTAGATGTGTCTTTACAGTTTCTTTGAGTTTAAATCCGCCATGATCGGATCCTAATGCAATTTTCATCCTAAGGTTACCTCCCTGTTTTCTACATAAATTTTATAGTAATCATAGTCTGTTGTCAAAAGGTTATGCATCTCTCTACTGCAGATCGCTTTCAAGCCTGTCGGCTGCATTTAAAAGCATTGCCTCTATTTCTGACGAACATCCTTTATAAACTTCATAATCCCCTCCGAACGGGTCACAGATATCAGGGTCCCCGCCTTCCTCCCCGGCGTACTCTTTCAAGGTATAAACCTTGTCAGCAGCCTCAGGATAGAGTTCCAGAATCATCTCCCGGTGATGCCGCGTCATAACCAGTATGATATAGGCCTCCCGGATATCCTGATCGTCTAAAACTCTGGCCCTGTGAGAAGAAATATCAATGCCGAATTCTTCTTTCATAGCATCAATAGCCTCATAGGCTGCCGGATCGCCTTCGTAGGCATAGATTCCCGCCGAGAAAACAGAAAATTCCGCTCCTAGCCCATCCCTCTCTTTCAAAATGTCTTTAAAAAGGGCTTCGGCCATGGGGCTTCGGCATGTATTTCCGGTACACACAAAAACAATTTTCTTATTCACACTCCATCTCCTCTCACACTTCTATGATTTTTCCGGCGGATGCTTTTTTCAGACGATTCATAATAGCCTTTCCGATTCCCTGCTCGCAAAATGCCTCCGAGTAGATTATATCCACTTTTGTCTCATCAAATTGCCTCAAT
>DOHN01000080.1:0-4785 GCA_003535195.1 Ruminiclostridium sp. | reverse complement strand
AAAAAGCCCGGCTGCCACATTTTCAAGGTGTTTAACGGACCCGGCCGAAATCACCACATCCCCATGATACTTTGAAGCGTTTTCATCGGTCGCTAGAACTCCCGTTATGAGACCTTCTTCCTTTCTTTCTTCAGTAAGGCCGTTTATTGCGGCCACAACCCTTTGGGGCTCTCCCCTTACCAATATCATTTCAGCTTTCGGCGAATAATGCCGGTATTTCATACCGGGGGCACGCGGCCTGACATCTCCCTGCACAAAAAGAGCCGGATCGGTGTCCACCCTGCCCACAACCTTTTCAAGCATTTCCAAAGTGGTCCCGCCCGGCCTCAAAATAACTGGAATTTCCNNCCAGGTCCACCACCAAAAAGCCCGCCGCGCGGATAAGGCGGTTGTACACCGCAAGGCCGACGCCCTGGGGGGCGGGGGCGTGGACAAAAATCCGCTCGGCCTCCAGCTTATCCAGCATCCGCAGGACGTCAAACAGCTCGTGGGCCTGGCGGCGGTAGTCGGTCTGCCCCCCGTAGGACGCAAGGGGCGCGTCCAGGTAGGGGATGTCCTCCTCAAAGCACATGGCAAAGTCCCCGTCGTCCTGGTGGTAGGTGACATACCGCCCGTATTGTTCCGGGCTGCCCTTGACCAGAATGACCTTGGCCCGGGGGCTGTAATGGGTGTACTTCATCCCCGGCGCTTTTGGCGCGGGGCCCTCCTCCAGGTGCTCCAGGACGCCGGGGTCCATGCGCCCCTCCCCCCGCCCCCCCCGCAGCTCCTCCAGGGTGACGGCGCCGGGGCGCAGCAGGGTGGGCACCGGGGTGCAGAGGGACAGCACGGTGGATTCCACCCCCACCGTACAGGGCCCGCCGTCTACAATATAGTCTATTCGTCCCATCAGGTCGTGGATAACATGTCCGGCCGTGGTGGTGCTGGGCTTTCCGGAAAGGTTGGCGCTGGGAGCGGCTACAGGCACTCCCGATTGTTCAATGAGCTTTAACGCTGCTGGATTATTGGGCATACGGATGCCTACCGTATCAAGACCTCCTGTAATATTATACGGAACCAGGTCCGATTTTTTGAATATCAAAGTAAGAGGTCCCGGCCAAAAGGCCTTGATAAGCGCTTGGGCTTTCTCCGGAATTTTGGAGACCAGATTTTCAAGCTGTGAAACTTTAGCAATATGAACGATAAGAGGATTGTCCGACGGACGGCCCTTGGCCTCGTAAATTTTCTGTGCGGCTTTTGAATCAAGTGCATTGGCACCCAGGCCATAAACGGTTTCGGTGGGGAAAGCCACCAGCTTTCCAACGCTTAGAGCATGTGCCGCCTCCTTGATTCCTTCTTCACTAGAAGCATCTATAACAATAGTTTTCATTTATTTCACCCAGTTCTATTTATACCTCAACCAAATCTTCCAATACATCATAACAGAATAAAAACAAAAAAAGAAGAAAATTTCTTTGCCGATCCGCTTTAGAAATTTTCTTCCGCCATTTGTCGTATTCTATCGTATAATGGGGCGCAACAATGCTTCCTACCCCTTTTTTAAATTCTTTTCACTGTATTTTATGCCCTTTGATGTTGGTTGTTCAGAGGATTTTAAATAAGCACTTTTCAGGCCAAGCCCTTCTTCCTTACGGATCATTTCCCGGCCTTCCTTATAGCAGCTTTCGCAAAATCTGCCGCTGTTTAATGGTTTTCCGCATAACTCACAGCGTAAAAAGCCCTTGTTGTCCCCTACAATTTCCAGGCGGTCTTCTTTTAAATAGCGCTTGATGGATTTTAAAGATACCCCAAGCTCAGTCATGACGGTATTTGAGCTGGCGCCGGGATTAATCATCAGATATTCCTTTATTCTTGCAAATTCATTTTCCTCAATGGGAAAACAAGTGGGGCAAACCTCTTCAAACGCAACTTTTTCAAAGATTCGGTGGCATCTTGCACATTCTCTGCTAGACATTGTTCCTCCAATAGCTAATTGTTTTAACTTTTTGCTGCATCTCCTTGCTTCTGAATAACCGGCACTTATTTCTTCTTATCAAAAAGGCCGGACGACGGATTGGTTTTTATAGCAGAGTAAGCACCGGGTATACGCTTAAAAACATCGGAACAATCCGACTTTTTTGTTGCTTTGGCCAAAGGACCCATCATTAAGACTGAATTTTCTCCCTCCAGCCTTTTTATTTCTGCCAGCCTTTCGTTGATTTTCAGGACCATGTTCTTAAGCTCTTTTAATTTCGGCAAATTAAATAGAGGAAGCTTTTCAAAAGTATCTATATGGAGCACACTTTTTAGCCTTGAAGCGTAAATCATAAACTTCTCGTCAAGTTTGTCCATCTCCGCTGCGGCAGCCCGCTCTTCGGCCGGCAATTCAACTTCTTCCAATCTTCCGGCCTGAACAAGTTCATGGTTCCTTGCTGCAAATAAAAGAATTTCATCTGCTAAAACCAGCTTTTTAGCCGAAATTTCAACAAGTCTTTCTATGTAGTCCCCTGCTTCCATCGGGCAGCTCCCTTTCCTAAGCCTTATATTGCAGAAGTCGCTTCTGGAGATTTTATCTTCTTCCTTGTGATCTTAACAGCCTGCTCCCAGGTATCTCTAAGGGTCTTTGCCAATTCCAAAACCTCTTCCAGAATCTTTTTATCCTTGGAAATATTCGCATCCACCAGCCGGCTGTATATATATTCATAAATTGATCCCAGGCTGTTTGATATTTCATAGCGCATATCCAGCGTATTGGAAAATTCAGCAATGATATTCTGCGCCTTGACAATATTATTATGAGTCTCCTGCACATTCTGCTTATCTATGCAGTCAATCCCCCGCATAATAAATTTAATCAAACCATTGTACAGCATCAGGGTTAATTCTTCGGGGCTTGCGGTATTAATAAAGTTTTCTTTATATTGATTATAGGCTTGAGATGCAATCATTTGTTTACAAATCCTCCTGGGGCGCTTTCTATTCTATTTAGGGTATTGAAGAGTTCCTCCTTAAGATTAGGAAGAACAAGCCGTCATACCGGATTATGTTCTCTCATCTACCAGCAGTCCTGCCAATTCCAGCATGCTGGCAAACATATCCAGCATTTTTTCAGGGGGTATTTCTCTTATGACCTCCTGTGTTTCTTTATCAATAATTTTTACCATAATATCATTTGTTTTTTCGTGAATCTCAAATTTCAGGGACCTTCCGTGAAACCTCATGGTATCATTGGCCTTATTCACAGCTCTTTCCACAAAGGCGTCACTGAACTTGTCCTGGTCATTCGTTGCTTCATCACGTACTGCCTGCTTCCGTCTTGTGAGCAATTCGTTATTTGCCTCTACATTGGAAGTGAAATTCACTGCCGGTGTAATTGCTGCGTCCATGCTTTCAACTCTCATATCAGATCCCTCCGTGAATCGTTTCTAAAATACTTATCGGTAAGATTTCCCTAGGAGTTTAATTAAAAAAATTTCAAAAAACTATAAAGTCCTTTGGGTATTTTCCGATAGATATAACATAGGGTTCCTTTCCCGTACATCCGGCGCCAAACGGGAAGAGAATCCGAAAAACAAAGCCATGTCCCGGCTTAAGAAGGGGCAAAAGGGAGAAAGGATTCTCCCTCAAAAATCAAGGAGGATATGATTTTATGAGAATTAATCACAACATTTCAGCTCTTAACACCTATCGCCAGTTGTCACTGAACAACACAAACTCTTCCAGATCTATGGAAAAGCTTTCTTCCGGCTACAGAATCAACAGAGCCGGTGATGACGCTGCAGGTCTTGCTATCAGTGAGAAAATGAGAGGTCAGATCCGTGGTTTGGACATGGCTTCCAAAAATGCACAGGATGGCATTTCTTTGATCCAGACTGCAGAAGGTGCTTTGAATGAAACCCACAGCATTCTGCAGAGAATGAGAGAGCTTGCTGTTCAATCCTCAAGTGATACCAATACCGCTTCTGACCGCGCTGAGCTCCAGAAGGAAGTTGATCAGCTGTCCGCTGAAATCTCCCGTATTGGCGTATCCACCGAATTCAATACCCAGACACTGTTAGACGGCTCCTATGAGGGAACTTTCCATATCGGCGCTAACGAAGGCCAGAACCTTTCTATTAATATCGCCAACATGAAGGGCTTTGCTTTGGGTGTTGCAGGATCAGCTTCCACTGAAGTTAACGATAGTACAGCAGTATCCATCAGCGCCGGTACCTATACCATCAAGGGCAACCTGACTGACGGCCTGGAGTTATACGATGAAAACGGAACTCAGGTTGGAGAAAGCACCGACGGATTAGAGTGGTCAAATTTAGAAACCACAGCAACAAGCATGTTCACCTTTACACAGGTAGTTGATTCCGGAACCATCACAATTGACGATACAGGAGCTACCGGCATTTCCAAGTTTGAGAACAAGGGCATCGAAGCAGGAAACTACACCCTTGAATATGTTTCCGCTTCAGAAGCTTATCTCAAGGACTCCAACGGCAAAGTGGTTGCTAAATCGGACGACGCAACGGCATTCACAAATAATGACGGAGATGAACTCTTCTCATTGGATGCTGCCGCAACTGCCAATATGGAAATCAAGGTTGGCGGAACCGACATTTCCTCTCAAAAAGCCGCTGATAAAGCAATCACCACCATTCAGAAGGCGATCGAAACCGTATCCGCTGAGCGTTCCAAGCTTGGTGCTTACCAGAACAGACTGGATCACACCATCAACAATCTGGGAACTACTTCTGAAAACCTGTCCGCTTCTGAATCCCGAATCAGAGACGTAGATATGGCTAAGGAAATGATGAACTT
>DOHN01000194.1 GCA_003535195.1 Ruminiclostridium sp. | reverse complement strand
ATGCGCCATTTTACACAACTTTCGGTGTGTCCTACACTTTTTTCGCCTGTCTTATCCAATTGCGTCTGAGGAAATCCTGCCCATTTTCTGGGTTGGGCTCTGCCTTTTTACATTGATAGGATAGCCGTCCCTACGCCGGCCAATCGAGGCGGTCCGACAGGGCTCGCTATTTTTTTATATATTTACTAAATTTTAGAAAAAAGGTTGTTATCAAANNTTTGGCTGCGTCTACCATGGTTACCTTTTTGCTCATTTTTATACCATTCAAGCAAAAAATATCACTAATGTAATAACAAATATTACCTTATATGTCAAGGCTTTTTTGTTGACTTTAATGTTTGGCAGGGCTCTGCTTACCTCACAAGAACAAGGTGAAAACTATTTTTTTAATCCTATCTTTCTTGCGGATACGTTGTTTTCTGATAGGGCTCGCCGATTTTATATTCCTAAATTTCAGAAAACAGGTTGTTATCAAATTGCAATTCTGATATGATTAAACCGTTTGTAAGAATAGAAAATGATCTGTAAATGGTGGTAAAAAGATGACAATTTTTGATGTGTTAAATGTGGCCGGCGGCGTTGCCCTTTTTTTGTATGGAATGAATATTATGGGGTCGGCCCTTGAAAAGCTGGCAGGCTCCAAGCTGGAAAATATACTAAAAGGCATGACCTCTTCCACCATAAAGGCAGTGGTGTTGGGCGCTACAATTACCGGGCTGATACAAAGCAGCGGTGCAACCACAGTGATTGTAATAGGGCTTGTCAATTCAGGCATTATGAAGCTGTCGCAAGCCATCGGCATTATTATGGGCGCAAATATCGGCACAACCGTTACAGGGCAGATTATCCGCCTTTCTGACCTGTCTGGCGACAGTCTTTTGCTGAAGCTTTTAACCCCCAAATCGTTTGCTCCGGTGCTGGCTTTTGCAGGCGCAATATTATTTGTATTTTTTAAAAAGCCCAAGCAACGAAACATCGGCCAGATATTATTGGGCCTTGGCATTTTATTTATAGGTATGTTTACCATTGAAGCTTCTGTCGTGGGGTTAAGAGAATCCCCTACATTTGTCCATCTGTTCGCCAGTTTGGAAAACCCGATTTTGGGAATACTGGCAGGTATTCTGGTAACGGTTGCGCTGCAAAGCTCTTCGGCCTCGGTGGGTATTTTGCAGGCTCTTTCGATCACCGGAATGGTAACTTGGAGCAGCGCGATACCCATTATATTAGGGCAAAACATTGGCACCTGCTCTACCCCCCTGCTGGCGTCTATCGGCGCTTCTAAAGGGGCCAAGCAATCGGCCCTTGTGCATCTTTACTTTAACGTGATCGGAACCTTATTGTTCATGGTGGGGCTTTATTCTGCCGAGCATTTGTTCGGGTTGTCTTTTTGGAATAATATTATGGATAAGGGCGATATCGCCAACTTTCACACTTTATTCAATGTGGTTGTGACCATTGCATTTCTACCCTTTACAGGTGTTTTAGCCAAATTGGCGCAGATGACGGTGAAAAACACCCACCAAGATGAGCCAATACTTGATATACCTGTGCTGGATGAAAGGCTGCTGACCTCTTCGGCTTTGGCTATACAACAATCAAGAAGCGCATTAGAAGCCATGTCTGCCGCTGTGAAGACAAACTATATCGAAGCCATGGCACTGTTGTCAAACTACAGCGAAGAAAAAGTAAATGTAATTAATCAAAGAGAATCTGTTGTGGACCGGCTTGAAGTTTCTCTGAACAACTATCTGATAAAAATTACAGCCAAAAATCTCAGTAAACCAGAAAACAAAGTGGTTTCTCACCTCATTTACCTTGTGACCCAATTTGAGCGCATTGGTGATTACGCCGTAAATATCATGGAAAGAAGCGGCGAAATTTTTGATAAGAGCATAAGCTTTTCGGCTATGGCTAAAAATGAGCTGGGTGTTTTGGTAGATGCGGTGATCGAGGTACTTGAATTAAGTATTTCAGCATTTAAAGAGAACAATCCCCAACTTGCGTCCCGAGTAGAGCCGTTGGAGGAAACCATAGACATTATGTGTGATACGCTGCATGAGCAGCATATCAACCGGTTAAAGCAAGGCCAGTGCTCCACCGAAGGCGGGGTGGTCTTCCTTGAAATTCTTTCAGATATTGAGCGGATTTCGGACCATTGCAGCAACGTGGCGCTTAATGTGATAGGTACAAATACAACGGGTGAATTTGACTTCCACAAACTGAAAAAGGAACTTCATAGTGGGAATACCGAAAGCTACAATGAGCTTTTAAAGCATTATAAAGACAAGTATTTTGACAAGCTGGCGAATCCCTAAAAGAGCGAAGCGGCCCCGATTGCTTCAAACTCTATGCATCGCGGCCGCTCCAATGTCGAATGGCAATCAGACGGCTAGTGGTTCGGCTCGCTTACCCACCCAATCAACATAATCCGAACCTTTCTCTAACAGGAGAAGCGTTCGGATTTGTTTTTTAAAGATAGAGTAATATAGTAAAGACGGTAGCATGGGATTCGGCTGTTGTTTATCGAAACGGGGCTGTACCAAAACTACATCACAAAGTCATAGATTAGCGGCTTTTTTAGAATTATCTTAAAATGTTATTGACATATGACGGAAATGGAGTATACTGTGAATTAATGACATATGTCAATAACCATACGGAGGTGAAAGAGATGCCCAGAAGGAATGGAGCCGGTCCAAAGGGTGCCGGATCAATGACAGGAAGGGGTTTTGGCCTTTGCTCTGGAACAAAAGCCGTGAAACACGGCGCAGGTCTGGAAATGGGATTAGGGCTTGGCCGTGCTTGCAGACGGGGCTTCGGCCATGGTTTTGGCAGGGGCTTTGCAGCAATTGAGACGGGCTCAAAACAGCAAAAGGAGCTGCTTCAGGAGCAACGGAGCCTGCTACAAAACCGGCTTGAAATCATTGACAAGCGATTGAAAGGCCTGTAACAGGCATTAGAAGAAGCCGGAGGACGCTCCTGTTTCTTCTGACTAACATGGAGGTGAAATACGTGGCAAGGCCAAGAAAGTGGCGGAAGGTTTGCTCTCTTCCCAAGAGCAATCGATTTGGCCCTCTTGATTCTCCTTTCGATGCAGAAAACCATGTGCATATGACGGTAGATGAATATGAAGCCATCAGGCTGATTGATTTGGAGGGCTTTACGCAAGAGGATTGCTCCGAGCAAATGCATGTTGCCCGCACTACCGTGCAGAGTATTTATGCCGAGGCACGCAAAAAGCTGGCGGAATCACTGGTATATGGAAAGGTGCTGCTCATTGAGGGTGGAGAATATCAGCTTTGCGAAGGGTTGGGAATTGGTTGTGGCCGCGGCTGCCATAGACATAGGAGCGGGAGGGGTTGTGTGGATCAGGAGGAGCGGGATGAGTAACTATTTACTCAGAAAAAGTGATAGAGCATTTTGTATGCCCATTGCCGGTGAACCGTAACAGAATGGAGGTTTCTGATGAAAATAGCAATACCGGTCGATCAAAAAAGCTTGGAGACAAATGTGTGTGTATCCTTTGGGCGTGCGCCGTATTTTCTCATCTATGACACAACGACAAAGGAAAGTGTATTTCTTGACAATGGCGCTGCGGCAAGCACAGGCGGTGCGGGGATTAAGGCGGCACAAGCGATTGTGGATAGCAGTGCGGACGCCTTGCTCACCCCCCGCTGTGGAGAAAACGCTGCCAATGTGCTGAAAGTTGCCGGTATCAAAATTTACAAAACAATCGGCGACTCAACCGGGCATAATATTGATGCGTTTGTTGCCGGTAAACTTCCACTCTTGGATGAAATCCATGCCGGGTTTCACGGACACGGAGGGAACTGATATGCGGATCGCCGTGCTCAGCGGCAAGGGCGGTACAGGCAAAACCTTAGTATCGGTCAATCTGGCTGCGGTGGCAGAAAAGGCAACCTATATCGATTGTGACGTGGAAGAGCCGAACGGGCATCTGTTTTTTAAACCTGAGGATATCCGGGAAGAGACTGTATCCATTCAGATTCCAATCGCGAACGAAACCCTTTGTAACGGGTGCCGTCAATGCGTTGATTTTTGCAAGTTCAACGCTCTTGCCTATATCAGAAATAAATTGATTGTATTTGAGGATGTTTGCCACTCCTGCGGCGGCTGTGTTTTGCTTTGTCCCCAAAAGGCCCTTGGGGAAAAAGAACGAGGAATTGGCAAGGTGCAAAAGGGCAGATCCGGCAATGTAGACGTTCATACAGGAATTTTAAATACCGGGGAGGCCTCCGGCGTACCGATTATTAAAAAACTGCTGGACGACAACAAAGATGCCCCTTCCGCTGTTACCATAATCGACTGCCCGCCCGGCAGCGCCTGCGTTGTGATGGAAAGCATTCAAGATGCGGATTATTGTGTACTGGTAGCCGAGCCAACCTTGTTTGGCGTTCATAACCTCAACATGGTATATGAGCTTGTTCGGCTGTTTCAAAAACCCTTTGGCGTGGTTTTGAATAAATGCCTGGAGGGTGAAAACCCCGCAGAAAAGCTATGCTTGAAGAAGAATATCCAAATTTTAGGGCGGATTCCCTTTGACCATGCCCTTGGTATGCTTAATTCAAATGCCAAAATAGCGGTTAGGGAAAACAAAACATATCAGACTATATTTGCAAAACTACTGGACACTGTGGCAAAGGAGGTGTACCATGAAACAGCTCCTCATTCTTAGTGGAAAGGGTGGCACGGGAAAGACCACCATCGCAAGCGCCTTGATCCGGCTTTCCAACGCCAAAGCCTATGCGGATTGTGATGTGGATGCACCGAATTTGCACCTGATTGCCGGGCGGAATTCCGCGCCGGTCAATAAAGATTATTATGGCTTGCCAAAAGCCGAGATTAATCCCGAGCGATGTATCCAATGTGATGCATGTAGGCAAAACTGCCGCTTTGCCGCAGTTTTGGTTGAAAACGGCTATACGGTAGATCCTTTTGCTTGCGAAGGCTGCGGGGTTTGTGAATTTGTCTGCCCTGTTGGAGCTGTCTCACTGAATCCTGCCGTTGCGGGAAAGCGGATGCTGTATCGTGATGAAGAAACGGTGTTTTCCACCGCCCAACTTAAAATGGGAAGCGGCAACTCCGGGCTGCTTGTCACCGAGGTGAAAAAGCAGATGACGGCTGCGGCACCACCAGATACCAAACTTGCCATTATTGATGGCTCCCCCGGGATTGGCTGCCCTGTTATCGCCTCCTTGAGCGGCGTGGATCTGGTTTTAATGGTGGCAGAACCCTCTGTATCCGGCATAAGCGACATGGAGCGGATTGTAAAAACCGCGGCTAAATTCGGAACAAAGGCAGTGGTATGCGTCAATAAATATGATACAAATCCTGAAAACACAAAAGAAATTGAAACCTTTTGCAAGGAGCAGGGGCTTCCCTTTGTTGGCAAAGTTCCTTTTGATGAGAGTGTGGTAAAGGCCGTCAACAGCGGCCGGGCCATAACGGATATTAATTGTAAATCGGGGGAAGTGGTGAAAGCAATTTATCATAGAATTATGAAACTGCTGTTTGATGAAGGCGGTGAGTAAATAGTATGATTGTAAAAACGCTGATGGACAACACATCCATTTCAAAGGATTTCGACAGTGAATCTGGGCTAAGCCTGTATATAGAAACCAAAGATTACAAAATATTGTTTGATGTTGGAGCGAGCGGGCTGTTTCTGGAAAATGCCCGAAAGATGGGAGTAGCCATTGCGGATGTAAATTATCTCATCATCTCCCATGGCCACAATGACCACGGCGGCGGGCTGAGCGCCTTTCTGAAGCAAAACACACACGCCGAGGTGTTTTTACACCGGCTTGCCTTTGAAAAATATTATGCGAGGCACTCAAACGGGGATGCTAAATACATTGGCTTGGAACATACCTTGAAGCGGCATAAGCAAATTGTGCTGACATCAGATCGTTTCTTTATCCAAAAAGGGGTTCAGGTATTTTCGAATAT
>DOHN01000039.1 GCA_003535195.1 Ruminiclostridium sp. | reverse complement strand
TCCCATCATTTCTTATCTTTAGAACAAAAAACGCCCAGATGGTGCGAACACCGTCCAGACGCTTGTTTTTAAGATATAATATGGTTTTTCGTGCTTTTAGTGTAAAGAACGTGACTTACTCAATTCGTTTCTGAGTAAGCAAAGATTTTAACTGATGATTTTCAATTTTCAGCCGTTCTAATGCTACAAGCTGTTCAATAAGCATCTGCTTTTCCTCCTTCAATTTTTGGATTTCTCGCCTTAGTTCACGTTCCCGGTCACGGGGTGTAATATCTTGCGCGGCTATTTCCATTGCTGATACCTTTTTTACAGCCCGCAAACTTGAAATACGCTCTCGCAAGGCAGGATTGTTGTAAAGCGTGGTGGTGGAGATACCGGACAGCTCCGAAACCGTCTTAAAGTTAATTTTCTTGGTTTTAGAGCGTTTCAGCGTATCAATTGCGCGGTTTGCTTTTTCTTCGGTGTCGTTTTTTAACGCGGTGGCGTGTTTCAAAAGACCGGTAATATTGCGTTTTTCTTTATCCATTTGCCTGTTCCTCCAATCCGGCAACCAATGGGTGCAGATATTGATAGCGGGAATACTGGATCTGCCATTGCCGTTCGTATCCTAATCGTTTTGTGCGTTCCATTTCCTGTTCCATCAACGACAATTCTTTTTTCAGAATTGGTAAAAAGCTGATTTCCGTAATATAATTGGGGCAGTTGTAGAAAAAGCATCCGTCACCATTGGAACAGTTACCGCGACGATAATCATAAAGACACACGCCGCCGGGGAGAGGATTAAAGGTAAGCGACTCCGACAACTCTAAAATAACGCTGTTAATGTCACGCTCCGTTTTTCCTCGAAACATTTCCGCTGTTTTTTTCTTTATCTCGTCCGCATATATTCCCGCGATTTTCGCGTCAGGCGATAAAATCAACTGCGAATAGATTTCCTTGACCTCTGCCTCCTGTAATGTCAAGTAATGACAGGTCATCTCAACAGAAACATGGGCAAACTGCTTCATCACATAGACAATCGGTATTTTTCGCATGATAAGTTGCTTAACAAATGTCGCACGGAATTGATGGGATTTCAAGGGATACAATTCACCGTCAGCACCGCGAATATTGCACCTGCGGATGAACGTCCTAAGCCTATTGTCACTCCAACGCATGCTATTCGGAACACCTATTCCTCGGTTCCGTGTAAGAAATAGTTCCCGCAGTCCGCTCTCTGCCCGTAATGCCGCTGTGCTTTGCTCTAATTCTTGAATTGCATCAATGACAAGTTCATTAGCAAACACTCGGTGAACAATCGGCTCGCCCTTAACGGTTTTGGACAACGACACTTCAAAATATGCGGGGCTATCGCTCGGCTGATGCAGGCAACCGCTTTTAATTGACAGCACTTCACTGATTCGAAGTCCTGTTTGACTTTGGATGATGATGCCACTCTTCGTTAAAATGTCCGCTGCACCATGATAGGATTTGTAATCTACTGCACATCGTATAATTTCATCGAAAACATCATCAAGAATGGGTTTTACATTTTTATCGGTATTTTCATCTTTTCCCGAACCCCATATTTCTCTGGCGGTCGCACCTGTCAGCACATCATAATCAGGTACCAGCCAACCCTTGATTTGACCGACCTTAATCATTTCCTCTACGGCAAAGGAAGCCAAATAGGAAGTTCTTTTGCCGATGCCGCACTCTGATTTCAGCCATATCGCAAATGTCAGTAGCGTTTTTGTTGTGATTTTTTCAAGCGAATGAATATTGTTGATTTTACAGAATCGCATAAAATAAGCAAGGCTGTGCATAGTCCCGATGGCGGTTTGCGCTTTTACCTGACCCAGTTTGTAGTAGATATATTGCTTCACAGTAATTTTTAGCTGTGCGCTGTGGATGTTGTTGAATTTTAGCTTTTTACGGGATGGAGATTGACTTTTCACGGAAATAAGCGGTTCTAAATCCCAGACATCATCACAAAAGCGGCTGTTACCAATAATCACCTTAGAATCCGCTGTTTGCGGAATACGATAAATAGCTTCATTGTTCATTTTGCAGTTCCACCAATCGGCGTATGATTTCTTTTAGGGCAAGCGTGGTCGGTATAATGTGCGCAGCAAAATGCGCTCCGTAAATATTGGAATCCAACATTTCCTGAAGCTCCGCTAAATGCTGACGGTGCGTTTCCAAATCCTCAAGTGTAGTGATATACCTATTGCAAAGATAACATTTTTGACGGCTGAGAAAATGTCCGCAGGGCTTTCCATCTTGAACAGGAAGTGTGCAGTATCCGTCACTCAACCGCGCTTTGCCCATACAATTATCCTGAAACCACTGAAAGTCCGTTTTTTCGGTCATTTCAGTTTCGCTTACTTGCCTGATGTTGCCCAATATACCGATTTTCGAGAACATCTCTGCACGGTCAGTGTCTTTTACATCGGCGTAATATTTTTTCGTTGTTGCCGGGGAAACGTGTCCCAAAACTTCTTGTATTACCTTTAGATTCGTTCCCTTAGAAAGCATATCTGTGGCAAGGGTTCTGCGGAACATATGAGAGGTGAGCCTGAAAATGTTCCCGCCGCTGTCACGGATGTCATGCTTTTCGCTGAAATCCCGGCACCATTTTGTGAAAACCTGTTTTGATAAGGTGACAATAGGTTTCGTATTGTTCCCTTTTTCGGGCTGGTAGATAAATAAGCGTCCTTTCTCAATTTCATCCGCGTTTTCCCTGACTGCCACGGTTGTCTTTAGCAAACAGTCCACTGCTTGTTTACATTCCAGCGGAATCGGCATATTGTCCCGGCTCTTGCGGTTTTTGTGGTCAAGCCATGAAATAGTGTAGCCGGAAATCGGGTGCTCAGAAATGCAGTCGGTTTTGAGCAAAAGAAGGTCGCCCACGCGCATTCCGGTACATTCCAAAATGATAATTCCATACTTCAAATAAGGATTATCTTCGGATTTTAAGGCTTCATTGACCGCTTGCAGAACTTCATCAGGGATAAAATTGATTTTGAGCCTGCTGCCTACTTGCCTGTATTCACATCCCGTAAAAATTTGCTTTTCAGGAACCGCCGATGGCAAGAAAACGCGGCACCAGTCGATAAGCGTCTTTAGCGCAGAGAAGCAGTTGCTTTGAAAAGAGTATGACAGCGGTTTTTCTGTTCCCTTTGAAATACAGGTGTGAAGAAACGACCTGTAATCATCAGTAAGCCCATTATCCAGCTCACGCAAGGATAATACGCCATTTTGACGGCAGAAAGTGTCAAAATACTTAAACCGCCACAAGGTTTCCCGTAGCCCTTTGGGTACACGGTTACCGCTGCGGTAATTCGTCCATATATACTCTTTTACTATCGTTTTGATTTCTTCGCTTTCAAAAAAGGTAAAATCGAATTTGTACTCATAACGGTAAGTTTGAGAGTTACGGTCATTGTCGGCAATCTGCCAAACATCGGTTTCGGGATAATTATTCACTTTGACCACCTCCCATCATCATGGACGAAGTCCAGTATTTTGCCAAACTTTCCGCAATATAGCCGGTGCTGAGGGTAACATATTTTTGCGTTGTAGTGATGTGTTTGTGTCCCGCCAGAATGCGAACCACGCTAAAATCCATTCCGCTTTCCACCAACCGAGTGACAAAAGTGTGACGGGTGTCATGAAATTTGAAGTCAATACCGGCTTTTTTACCCGCACGCTTAAACACTTCATATAATCCTCGGTAAGAAATTGGTTTGTTCTGCTGATGCGGGTGCTGTGTGGTAAATACATAGCTGTGCGCCGTATTCACCGATAAACGGTGTTCCATAATATATGCGTCCAGCTCGGCAAGCAGGGATGTCGGGATATAGATGTCCCGATACCGTCCTTTTGACTTTACATGATGAAGCACACTGATTTCATTTGAAAAGTCCGGCACCGGAATATCCTCGATTATTAACGCCAGAGCCTCACTGATTCTTGCACCGCTTTGGATCAAGAATTTGAAAATCAATTTATCCCGCGCTGTCGGCAATGCTGTGAGCATAGCCTGAATTTCAGCCACTGTAAACAGATGAATCCGATAATCGCTTTCCTTGATTTTGAAAATGGATTGCTTGGTATAGTTGTTTTTTCGTGTGTGATAGAGCATACCTCGGAAAACGCTATTAGGACTGTTGACTTCTTTGGTAATAAGCGGATTATTGGTACCGTTCATTGCTGTCTGATAGCAGTAAAAGCCATGAACCGTGCTAATCATACGGTTAATAGTGACTGGGGAGCGTTTGCTTTCCACATTCAAAAAAATTACGCTCTCATCCGGCGAACGCAGATACTCTACATACTCCCGTATGAGTATTACATCAATCTGATCGTAGTGCAAACTTCTCTGTTCCAGAAATTCAAAGTAAATCTTCAAATCTCTGGCGTAAGCCCGAAGCGTGTTCATTGCCCGTCCTCGCAACGCCTGATAATTCAGATATTCGTTGACAGGCTGAACCAGCTTCATGTGTTGATCCAACAGGACAAAGCCGGACTTTGTTCCATCGGATACTCTGTGCAATTCCATAAATTTTTTCTCCTTCACGTTGTTGTTATGCCAATGACGGCATACAAAACAATTATAAAGGAAAAAATCGAACACAAGATGAAAATTGAGCCTTCGGCTCTTGGGGCGCTGCCCCAAACCCCGCGGTTTATCGCTTTTGTTTTCCGGGGAGAGTGGTAAAATTTGCGTAAAAAAAGAGTGATGCGTTATGCACCACTCTCCCCACCAAACCTTGTATGCCGCTCGGGTCGCACCGCTGCGTTGCCCTATCCTGCACACAAGTAAAAGCATAGATATTTTAGCATGAAAATGGGCTTTTGTCAAAAACGACGCGCTGGGCGACAGCTATTTTGCATGAAAAGTAATAAAAGATAATTTTACGAATCGAAAGCCGCCGGAACAGGCATAAAGGAAAGTGTAAAGGACGATACGAGCCAGCAAACAGCGGACATTTTCAAGATTTTTGCATCCTCACTTCCTTGACACTCATGTTATCAAGATATCATCTCACGAACGATGCGATCCGCCATTTTCACTGCACCTACCAATACGAGCATGTTAAAGAGCAGTTCTCCAATATAGCTCCATACCATCGTTACTGCACTGGCCGACGCATCCACAGCAGGCGGTGCGGATGCAAACACCGAGAAGATGATACAGGCAAGCACGATGATGGCTCCTTCAAGGCAAACAGCAGCATAGCTTTTCAAAAAGCTCTTGCCAACGCTTTGTGTGGGCTCTCCCGCAAATGTAGCGAGTGGCACCGGTGCGATGGCGGTATACATATAAAGCTTAAAAAATCTGCCGTACACCGACATTATCATAATGAAAGACAGAATTGTGATGAATAACCCGCCTATCAGCGTGACCGCCCACAAGGGAATACTCTCAAAAAAACCACAATCGTTGATTGCCGTCACAATCTCCTGCGGTAATACAGATGTTTGCGCAGAGCCGAAGCCGGAGCTTTGCATGATTTTCGACACTATGTCCTGTACGATAGAGAACACAGCAAGCATCAGATCCAGCCCATATGTTATGACCATTTTTGCTAAGATGAAGCGGATAAAGAGCTTTAAGGCGTGCTCAGGTTTCTTGATTTCAGCGAATGAACCGCAGGTCTTAACCACACCTATGACAAAAAACAGAACGAGTAATGCGTAGCCGATAGCCTGTAAACCACCGTGAATAGCTACGACCACATTCCATATACCGCCGCCCTTAAAAGTTTGCGGTGACTGCGTGGTAAGCTGCCATATCTCGGTCATCTTGTCGTTCCAAGTTTCAAGCGCGTTGTTCAGGTTGTCTATAATCCAGTTATCAGACAATTGAATCACCTCCCTTATATTT
>DOHN01000208.1 GCA_003535195.1 Ruminiclostridium sp. | reverse complement strand
CGCTAATACCTCCAAATTTTTACGGCGGCCGGTATAAGGTCTCCTAATAATTTCTATGATCGCCAGCTAGTATATTTATCCCCTGATAATAATCTTATAAACAATAAAGTGGGCGGATATTTCCCCAAGAGCTCCCCATCGTGTTAAAATAGTTTTGAATAGGAATGGCCCGTTTCAACCATACTAACTTAACTCCCATGTCTGTACATCTTATGTCGGTCCTATTTTAATCACTTTCGAAGCGGGTAAATACCTGCAGGAAGAATTTTTAGTTCTGGAGGTTTTTGCTGATGGGAGAAATTAAAAAAGCCTATATTGTGCCCCATCCCCCAATCATCGTTCCGGAGATTGGAAAAGGGCAGGAAGTAAACGCCTCTGCCACCATACAGGCATACCATGCTGTCGGCAGGCAAATCAGCGAGCTTGCGCCGCAGGTTATCATTGTGACCACCCCCCACGGAACTTCTTATGGAGATTACCTTCATATTTCCCCCGGCAAAGTGCTGAAAGGAAGTTTCGCAGAGTTTGGAGCCCCCGAAATTCAAATAGAGCTGAAAACCGACCCTGAGCTGGCCGATAGAATCGTCGCTCTGGCTCATTCCTATGGCATTGAAGCCGGCGGATTGGGTGCCCGTGATAACCTCCTGGACCATGGCGCTCTTGTCCCTTTATATTATATTACCCGGTCCTATACTGACTTTTCGCTGATTCGGATTTCCATTGCCGGTCTTCCGCTGGAACAGCTTTATATTTTCGGTTATTGCATTCAGAAGGCGGTTGCCCGGTCGGACAAAAATGCGGTATTTATCGGAAGCGGGGATCTTTCCCATAAGCTTAGAGAAGACGGCCCCTACGGCTATGCCAGGGAAGGGCCTGTCTTTGATCAAATGCTTGCCGACGCCATCAAAGAAGCCGACTTTAAAAAGCTTCTGGCAATGGATGAGGCTTTTTGCAATGCGGCTGCGGTTTGCGGCCTGAGATCCTTTGTTATTATGGCCGGTGCTTTAAACGGCTATAATATAAAATCAAACATTTTGTCCTATGAGGGGCCTTTCGGCGTCGGCTATATGGTTGCCGAGCTTTCTCCAAGCGGCCACGACCTTTCCAGGGACCTGGTTTCCTTTTTCGAGTGCAGGAGAAAAACCGAGATTGAGGCGACCCGTAAGGCTGAAGATCCCTATGTCTCCCTGGCCAGGCTGACGGTGGAGCATTTTGTTAAAACCGGAAAAGTAATTGATACTCCCGATTATATGCCCGAAGAAATTTTTCATCAGTGTGCCGGCGTATTTGTGTCCATTAAAAAACACGGATATCTGCGAGGCTGCATTGGCACCATCACCCCCGTTACCGGCAGCATTGCCGAAGAAATCATCCAAAATGCCATCAGTGCCGCGACCCGTGATCCCAGATTCAACCCTGTAAAAAGATTCGAGCTGGAGGACCTGGTGTACAGTGTCGATATTCTGGGCGAACCTGAGCCCATTAAGGATATTCGAGAACTGGATGTTTCCCGTTACGGTGTTATTGTGAGGGCGGGAAATCGAAGGGGGCTTTTGCTTCCCGATCTTGAGGGGATTGAAACCCCTGAGCAGCAGGTTGAGATCGCCCTTTCCAAAGCGGGGATGAGCAAGGATGAAAACTATTTAATGGAGCGTTTTGAAGTAATTCGCCACAGATAATCATCCCTGCTCTTTAATATAATGCAGAATGGTACTCCAGGCCTGAAGAAGCCTTTCATAACTCCAGCTTGCATTGGCAGGGCTCGTTGACGGAAGGCAGCGGCTTTTAACATGTGTTTTTGGAAAACAGAGGCGTTTATAGAGCTCCTCCGCTTTTTTACCGTTGGTAAAAATGGCCTGAACGGAGGTTTCTTTTAAAATATCGTCAAAGTCATTGACCACCGGATTCATGATGGAGCTGTCCTTTGACAGTTCAATATCACAGCTTTTCAAAACATCCCAAAGCGCGATTCGTTTCTTAAAAAGAAGCGCCTTCTTCTCTTCAACAGTTTCCGGGAGAGAATTGCCCGTTAATTCGGAAAGAACTTTCCAAAAGCGGTTTTTAGGATGCCCATAGTAAAATTGCTCCGCCCTGGAGGCAACCGATGGAAAAGTTCCCAGAATCAAAATCCTGGATTCTGTATTATAGACCGGATTAAAGGGATGGATCAACATCGGAAGCAACCTCCCTCTGATCTTTTAGTACTTCGCCTAGGACATGGCGCAAAGCTTTTTCAAAGCGTTCATCATCAGTTTGGGTCCGTTTTTTTTGATTTTTTGTCCGCCCTCCGCCGCGTCTGATTTTTTGCCCTAAATGCCTTTCAAACAAGAGTTTATCCATATTGGCCGGCAAAAAAATCAGGCCGTTTTGATTCAGTGCTCTTAAACCCTTTCCCAAAGCCATGGCCGCCACGCCATAATCCTGCGTGACGACTACATCCCCTTTCCGGGCCAGGTTGATTAAAGCGATATCAACACCATCCCTGGCCTTATCAACGGTTATAACCTTTACCCCTTCACACTGCCAGTCATGGCTTGTATCCATGACCATAACAACCGGAATATCCATCTCTCCGGCAACCTTTATGATGATTTCCTTAACAGGGCAGGCATCTGCATCTACAAGAATTCGCAAAATCCCTTCAACCTCCCATGCAATATAAAACATTCTATCCAAATCTGAGCATTTATAAAAAGCCGATCCTTCCCGGATCCCTTTAGTAAACCAATTATATCACAAAAGGCAGCAGCGTCTTTTTCCGGACCGGCCTTTTTCCAGCCATAAATTCAATATAATACCAGTATCATTTTTGTTTTGATGCATGTATGATAGAAATGTCGAAATTTGTGTATTGTGAGTGTTATCGCCGCTATAGTGCTTCAGCAATGGCGCCGCTAAGGAGATACTTTTATGAATGTCATCGTGCATCTGATGTTTGCTATGACTGTAAGAAATAAGATTAAAAAAGAGCTGGGTGTATCCATTAATCTGCCCGGTTTTTTATTTGGAAATATACTGCCCGATATAAGCAAAACATACGGATCCTGCCCTCACTATATGAAGGATGCCCTTTCCCATGTGGTTGCTTCCCAGGATAAGCTCATTTATAAAGACCAGGACAGCGCCTTTTCCTCCTATGCTTATGCAAAGAACCTGGGCGCTATCAACCATTATCTCTCCGACTTTTTCTGTCTCCCCCACACCGAAGGATATCAAGGCTCAAAAGCGCATCACGGCATTTACGAGTTATCTATGATCGCCCGATACAGAAAAGGGCTCCGGGGATATCGTTCACTTCTGGAAAAGCAGTCCGGTTTATTGCAGCCCCGGGACCTTCAGGTTTTTATTGAAGAGCAAAACAAAAAATACGCTCAAAAGCAGCCCTCCACCGTCAATGATATCCGATACGCACTTTTTGCAGGCACGAAACTCGTTGAAGGCCTCATTGTGCATTCGGTTTCTTTGCCCTCACGGAAGCTTTTGGGTGCACCTAACCACGCGTAGTAAAAAATTCCCGGGGCTGTCTCAAAATAAGAAAT
>DOHN01000165.1 GCA_003535195.1 Ruminiclostridium sp. | reverse complement strand
TTCAGAGATATTGGATCCAATTATAAATACTTGACATATAATTCTTAAATGGCTAGAATAGGGTTAAAAATAAATAGCATGTGGGAGCCGGTGAATCGGCTGAGAGGGAATGTTAATATTCCGACCATCTGGAACCTGATCTGGTTAACACCAGCGTAGGGAATGCACAACGTAGAATTAATCAAGACCGCCTATGTTGGGCGGTCTTTTTAACATCCTAAGAAGGTTGAAATCGCGTATAAAACCTTGACGTTGCTTTGGTTAGACTCTCAATACCACAGGAAGAATGGAGTGAAAGCAAATGGCAAAAATCAATGTAAGTCTGCAGGTGATTCCGAATGTACCTAATGATCGTATTTATCCGGTCGTAGACAAAGTAATCGCTATGATATCCGACAGCGGGGTAAAATACGAAGTGGGTCCCATGGAGACCACCATGGAAGGAGAATTAGACCAGCTTCTGGAAATCGTCAAAAAAGCCCAGAGAATCTGCGTCCAGGAGGGCGCGGGCCGGGTCATTTCCATGATAAAGATCGATTACAGTCCGGAGGGTGTCACTATTGATGAGAAAGTCGGGAAGTACAGGACAAAAGAATAATAAGGGGTATATAAAGTTTGATTGGCTTCCGGTGTCCATCATTTTTTTGCTGGTCGTTTTCTGGCAGGTTTTTGGAGACATCGGCAATATGCCTTCCTATATCCTTCCTACCCCTGTAATGGTGATAGAAGCTCTTTACCAGAACCGGGTCCTGCTGTTGTCCCACACCCTTGTGACAACCGGCGAGGCCTTGATAGGGTTTGGTCTTGCGGTACTGCTGGGAATTGCTTCGGGAATTTTGATGGGCTATTATCAACGGGTGCGAAGGGCGCTATACCCTTTGTTTGTTATCACTCAGACCATTCCCATCATCGTATTGACCCCGCTTTTTGCCATATGGTTCGGCTTTGGCCTTTTGCCGAAGGTGCTCATTGTCATACTGGTATGCTTCTTTCCTATTGCCGTGACTTTTACGCAAGGGCTCATAGAGGCTGACGAGAATATGGATGCGCTTCTTCAGGTGATGGGCGCAAGCCGGTGGCAGGCTTTTTTTATAGCGAGGATTCCCCAGGCCTTGCCCGACCTGTTTTCTGGCTTGAAAATTGCAGCTACCTACAGCATTATGGGCGCGGTGATATCGGAGTGGGTTGGGGCTCAAAAAGGCCTCGGAATTTATATGACCCGTGCCATGACAAGCTTTAAAACCTCAGTGCTCTTTGCGGATGTGCTGATGATTGTTCTGCTGAGTCTTGGGTTGTATAAGCTGATTGAAATGTTTGAAAGGCATTGGCAATTAAAATGAAAAACTATCTTACAGTAGAAAGGTGATCCTATGAAATATTTTAAAATGACAAGATTTTTACTGATCCTTATTATAATAACCTTAACTCTTTCTTTGTCTGCATGTGGGACTGGAGCGCCGGATAAAGGCCGGGACCTTCAAAAGGTAACTTTTGTTTTGGACTGGACTCCCAATACAAACCATACCGGTATTTACGCGGCAAAAGCCCAGGGCTTCTTTGAGGAACAGGGGCTTGATGTGGAAATCATTCAGCCCTCTGAGGGAACATCGGATTCAATCGTGGCTTCCGGCTCCGCACAGTTTGGCATAAGCTATCAGGAAAGCGTGACTTTTGCGCGTGCCGAGGGCATTCCACTTGTTTCACTGGCCGCTGTCATCCAGCATAACACCTCAGGCTTCGCCTCATTGAAGGATAAAAATATACTCTCACCAAAGGATTTTGAAGGAAAAATTTACGGAGGATGGGGCTCGCCCATTGAGGAAGCCACCATCAAATATCTGATGGAACAAGTGGGTGCAGATTTTTCAAAAGTAAAAATAGCAACTACAGGGGATGCGGACTTTTTCCAGGCCAGTGCCAGCGGACAAATAGATTTCGGCTGGATTTTTGAAGGCTGGGATGGCATTGCGGCCAAACAAAAGGGTATGGAGCTGAACTATATCGATCTGGGCAAGGAAGCCACTGTTTTCGATTATTATACGCCGGTCATCATCACCAATGAGACCATTCTTGCTCAAAATGAACAACTGGTAAAGGCCTTCATGACCGCGGCAAAAAAAGGGTATGAATTTGCTATTGAAAATCCGGAAGAAGCGGCTGAAATTTTGATCAAAGCTGTCCCGGAGATAGACGGAGAGCTGGTAAAGGAGAGCCAGAAATTCCTGTCACAGCAATATCAGGCCGAAGCAGAATATTGGGGATATCAAAAAGAGGAAGTCTGGCAGGACTATACCAACTGGATGGCTGAGAACGGGTTCATCAAAGAGAAGATTGACGTGTCAAAGGCTTATACAAACAAATTTGTAGAGAAATAGGGGCAGAATGGGCAATCAGATCGAAATCAATCAATTGAATAAAGTGTTCAATAGTCCCGGTATGGACAGGCAGGGGGAGGAAAATAGCCTTAAAGTGCTGTCCGATGTCTCCCTGTCTGTCAGCAAAAATGAATTTGTTTCGCTGCTGGGGCCCAGCGGCTGTGGTAAAAGTACTCTTCTTAAGCTCATTGCTGGGCTTGACAGGGCATATGACGGAACGGTAACCCTTGAAGGAAGAGATCCTAAACAGGAAAGAGTCCCCGTTTGCTATATGCTTCAAAAGGATTGCCTGATGCCATGGCGTTCGGTTTTATCCAATATTCTTTTACCTGTGGAAATCCGTAGGGGGGATTTAAAAAAAGCTCAGAAAGATATCGGGCCTCTTTTGCCGGAATTTGGTCTTGACGGCTTTGAAAGCTATAAGCCCAATCAGCTGTCGGGCGGAATGAGGCAGAGGGCGGCCCTGCTTCGTACTTATCTGATGGAAGGAAATATCATGCTTCTAGATGAACCTTTCGGTGCTTTGGACGAGATTACGCGAATTCAGATGCAGGACTGGCTGATCTCAGTCTGGGAGAAATATCGGAAGACTGTGCTTTTTGTTACCCACAATATTGATGAGGCTATTTATTTATCCGACCGTGTTTTGGTAATGAGCAGCAGGCCCGGAAATATTTCGGGTGAAATTCCCATTGATTTTGAACGGCCGAGATCCAGAGAAATGCTTTTAGATCAAAAATTTCTTAACTTTAAGAGAAATATTCTTGAATTGCTGGCCCAATAGAAACCCAATAGAATCTTTGGTTTTGCTTTACAAGCAAAAGGGTATATAATTATAAGAAAGAAGTATAATGAAAATGGGGTGAAGAATATGAGTTACGATTATAAAGGAAATTACGGGCCAAGAACCTTTGAAGAGGAATATGCTACCGTTAAAGGTATGAATAATTTCATTGCCAGAGTTTTCAGCTGGATGTTTTTAGGGCTTGTGCTCACGGCCGTCGTTGCTTTTTTAGTAGCCGGCAACCCGTATCTTGTATATAATATTGTACAAAATAATTTCCTGTTTTTCGGACTGATGATCGGTGAACTTGCTTTGGTTGCAGTTCTTTCCGCACGTATTACCAAGCTGAAGCATACAACTGCAGTGGGAATGTTTCTGGCTTATGCCGCTTTGAACGGGTTGACCTTGTCCATATTGCTTCTGGCTTTTACCGGTGAATCCATTGCGGCTGCCTTTGGTATTACCGCCATTACGTTCGGAGTCATGAGTGTTTACGGATATGTGACAAAAGCTGATCTGACCAGGTTCAGAAGCATTCTGTTTATGGGGCTTATCGGCACTCTGGTCCTGACTGTGGTCAATATTTTCCTTCGCAGCAGCGGTATGATGTGGTTTATAAGCATGTTAAGCCTGTTTGTTTTTCTGGGCCTTACCGCCTATGACATGCAAAAGCTGAAGGGTTATTATTTTGGCACCGAGGGCGACGAAGTTTTGCGCAGTAATATTGGCATCATGGGTGCGCTAAGCCTGTATCTTGATTTTATCAACCTGTTCCTGATCTTCTTAAGACTGTTCGGAAGATCAAGGGATTGACCCAGGAAGAGAAATTAAATCATAATCGTTTAAAGAAAGCTGCGGCGTTAAACCGCAGCTTTCCTGTATCCTGAAAAGTTTTAGGGTTTGCTTATGGGCGTTTGATACTCAGGTTCAGCAGCAGGGAAACTACAGCAAACGCAATGAGCATTATGAAAGGAATCACATAGGATCCCGTGGAGGCTACCATCGAACCTGCCAGAGTTGCGGTAAAGGAGGCCGGGATCAGTATGGTATTAGTCACACTGAAGTTCATGGGGAAATTCTTGCTGCCATAGAACAGGCTGGTAAAAGCGGAGCTTATGGTAGGTGAGCAGCCATAGGAAATGCCCACAAGGCAAAGCCCGATGATGCCTATGGGAAGGGATCCTGCTAAAACAGCTGTCAGGATCACAACAGGCGCCGCGATGGATATGATATTCGCTGTTACCATTGTAAACCGGCAGCCCTTCATATCAAAAAGCACACCGGAAAATATTCTTCCAAGGCCGTTGAAAATAGAGAGTACGCCTACCAGGGTCGTCGCAAGAGTGTCTGCAGCGCCGATGGATAAGGCCAGGTCCTTCGCAAAGCTGATGACCGTACTTCCCACAGCGGCCATGGTAATGGAGAACAGGAAAAACTTCCAAAAAGTCAGTCTGCGCAGCATTTCGGCTGTAGTATAGTCCCGCGTTTCAAAGCTTTCTTTTTCTTTCGTCTTATCGCTGGCTTTGGGCTGGGGCAATGTTTGGCCCTGGGGAGGAAATTTTACAATGAAACTTGCCATTAGCAGAACAATGCCTATGGCAATGCCGAGGATCAGATAGGTCGTTCTCCAGCCTATCGATTCTGCTCTTATTAAAGCACCGGCAAAGTTTCCAAGCACCAGTGTGCTGGCCCCGAAGCCCATCATCATTGCGCCGGAGCAAGTGCCCTTTTTATCGGGAAACCATGCGTTTGTTGACGAGATAATGGCGTTGTAGGCCATGCCGATACCGAGGCCGCACATAATGCCATAGGATATGTATAAAGTCAGAATACTGTTTCCGGACATCTGGGAAGCAATGGTAAAACCAACACACACCAAAACTGTAGAAATGGTTACGGTAATTCTGGGGGAGGTCTTCTTGGTCAATATGCCTGAAACAATTCCGCCAATACAAAAAAAGCACATTGTCAGGGTGAAATTAAGGGCCAACTGGGAGGGAGACCAACCGAATTCTGATGCAAGAGGCGCCTTTAGAATGGACCAGGCGTAAATAATGCCGGCAAAAAGCATACTAATAACACCGGTGAATAGATAGGGCCATCTGGTAAGTTTATTGCTTTCTTGGGACTGCTGCATAAAAGTCTCTCCTTTTATCTTTGATTTCAGCTATTTGCATGACGTCTTTTTGAATACGTCTTGAGCATTGATATTATTTACCCGCAAAAAGTATGTTGTAACAATTCCTTTATAACGCATTTATGCAAATAGAGCAATACTGTGATGGCCGGTTTAAAAGACTGCCGCCGGGTTAAGCCCAGCGGCAGTCTTCAACCGAATATTTGTTTTACAAAGGTAAGTTTAAATAATAAAAGTTATCCCTTAGCAGGAAAAACGATTAGCCAAACAGAGATAACAGAACTCCGGCTGCTACAGCAGAACCAATTACGCCTGCCACGTTGGGACCCATGGCGTGCATCAGAAGGAAATTGGCCGGGTTTGCTTTTTGCCCCTCAACCTGGGACACTCTGGCTGCCATCGGCACTGCTGATACACCGGCAGAACCAATAAGGGGATTTACCTTTCCGCCTGAAATAATGTACATCAGCTTGCCCAGTAAAAGACCGCCGATGGTGCTGAACGCAAATGCTGTCAGACCCAATACAATAATCTTGATGGTTTCCAGTCTCAGGAAGGTCTCCGCATTGGCCGTAGCACCAACCGTAACCCCCAGGAAAATGGTAACAATATTGATTAGGGAGTTTTGTGCAGTGTTGGACAAACGCTCTGTGACCCCTGATTCTCTAAAGAGGTTCCCGAGCATCAGCATACCGATAAGGGGAGCTGTGGAAGGGAGCAGAAGAACGCATAAAATTGTTACGACAATGGGGAAACAAATTTTTTCAAGCTTGGAAACTTCGCGAAGCTGAACCATTGCTGTCTCACGTTCCTTTTTAGTGGTCAGCAGTCTCATAAGCGGCGGCTGAATTAAAGGAATCAAGGCCATATAAGAATATGCCGCAACGGCTATGGCCGGCAGCAAATGGGGAGCCAGTTTGGTCGTCAGGTAAATCGCGGTGGGGCCGTCGGCACCGCCTATGATACCGATGGATGAAGCTTCCTGCGGAGTAAAGCCCAATGCGATTGCAATAATAAAAGCGATTATTATTCCAAATTGAGCGCCTGCGCCCATAAAAAGGCTGGAAGGGCGGGCAATCAGCGGCCCGAAATCGGTCATAGTGCCGATGCCAAGAAATATCAGCGATGGATAAATACCTTTTTTAACGCCCAAATATAAGTAATAGAGTAATCCGCCGGTTTCGGTGGCAGAGGGTGGTTCACCCATTAGGCCTGTAAGCGGCAGGTTTACAAGTAAAATACCGAATGCAATGGGAAGCAGAAGCAGCGGTTCAAATTTTTTGCCGATGGCCAAATAGATCAGCACGCAGGCAATCGTAATCATCAGAAGGTGTTGCCAGGTCAGTGCTGCAAATCCTGAATCTGCCCAAATAGTTTTTAACGCATCTATAAACATATCGATTCTCCTTTACTGAATGACGAAAAGAACGTCGCCTGTATTTACTGT
>DOHN01000167.1:3010-3144 GCA_003535195.1 Ruminiclostridium sp. | reverse complement strand
TTTGAAAACAATGTCATTCTCACCGGGACGGAATATCTCACCATGAACACCCGCCCGAAAAATCCTGCTAATGCCCGCAATCTGAATTGCTGTATCATCGGATCGTCCGGCAGCGGCAAAACCCGCTTTTGGCT
>DOHN01000167.1:0-2737 GCA_003535195.1 Ruminiclostridium sp. | reverse complement strand
AAAATCAAGGTGTTCAACAGCATCGACTTTTCCAAGAGTATGCACTATAACCCGCTGGCTTACATCAAGACCGAGGCCGACATTTTGAAGTTCGTCAACACCTTGATTTGCAACACCAAGGGCGAGGGCAAGGAGGGCGATCCATTTTGGACGAAGGCGGAAACGCTTTTGTACTGCGCCCTCATTGCCTACATCATTTTTGAGGGGCCTGCGGAGGATCGAAACATGAACACGCTGGTGGATATGATTTCCGGCATGGAGGTCAAGGAGGATGACAATGACTTCAAAAATGCCGTGGATTATATGTTTGACGGCCTTGGAAAACGCAAGCCCAGTTGTTTTGCCATGAAGCAATACCGCAAATATAAATTAAGCAGCGGCAAAACAGCAAAATCAATCTTAATTTCCTGCGGTGCAAGGCTTGCGCCTTTTGATATTCCACAACTCCGGGAGATCATGAGCTATGACGAGCTGGAGCTTGACCGCATGGGCGACAGGCGCACGGCTACCTTTTTTGTCATTTCCGATACCGATAGCACCTATAACTTTTTAGTGGCGCTGGCCTTTTCGCAGATGTTCAATCTGCTATGTGAACGGGCTGATACCGTCCACGGCGGGCGGCTGCCCCATCATGTGCGGGTGCTGTGGGACGAGGCGGCCAACACGGGCCAAGTGCCACAGCTCGAAAAGCTGGTGGCGGTCATCCGCTCACGCGAGGTGAGCCTGTGTCTGCTGTATCAACAGTTGGCGCAATGCAAGGCCATCTATGACAAAAACGCCGAAACTATTCTCGGTAATATGGACAGCGTGGTATTTCTCGGCGGGCGCGAAAGCTACACCATCAAGGAAATATCGGAAAACTGGCTGGGCAAGGCCACAATTTCCATGCAGACCGACGGGCGCACGCGGGGACAGTCTGAAAGCTATAATCAAAACACCCAGCGGCTGGGCCGGGAGTTAATGACCCCCGCCGAGCTTGCTACCATGCCTGGTGACAGGTGCATTTTGCAGCTTCGTGGCCTGCCGCCGTTCTATTCCCGCAAATACGATTTGAAGCAGCATCCCAATTACAAGTTTACGGTGGAGGCCGATAAACGCAACGCCTTTGACCTCGACAGGCTCATCAACCGCAACAGGCGGCCACGGCTGAGCGAGGAATGCACGGTGTACGAGGCGACCGTGCCGGACGATATACTTACGGCTGAGGACGAGGACATTCTCAACTATGACGATGTGGACGACCCGGACGCCTTTGTATAAAACCAAATAACTGATTCTAATAAAAACAGCCAAGCTGGGCTTACCTGCAAAACATGGTAAGTCCAGCTTAGGATGTTTACTTTTTCAGCATCGACAGAATGGCGAGCATCAGAAAAAGTATCAATACCAGCGTAGAATCAGTCATTTTTACCTCCTAAATTCTGAATGGATATTTGGTCGAGATCCGAAAAATCCACATTATCTTTCGTAAGTTGGCTCATGATCTCATAGACAGCAGTTTCGTCAACCTTGAAAGGCACATTAACCAAAAAACAGTTGGAAGATTCAAATGCTTTTTTTCCCAGCGTAATTTTCTCTTCTCCGTTAACGATAGCGACCCTCCCATTTCCTTCATACTCAGATAGCCTTTTTACTACATTTTCATCGGGTGTTGGAAGCACATTAAAGATATAGGTATCAACGCTGTTAAGCACCGTGGTACCTACGGTGGACGCTCTGTTCAAGTGAACACATAAGATCCCAGTGATTGTATCTGCGGTTTGGCTTTTTACGTAGAGCTTTGTAACCGACTGAAACCTACCAAAAACCTTTGAAGATTCATTTGTGTCGTACAGCTTCAGCTCAGTGAGAACCTGCTCTATCTTCTGGGTGCTCATTTTTACAGCAAAGTCTGTTAAGGGAAGGACGAAAGTGGCCTTGCTTTTTCTTCCGTTACTGGTTCTGAAAATTAGCCCCAGATCTTCTAACTGGTGATTCCAGTTTCCGATGCTTCTCCCTGTTGCATTAAGCTTTTGGCTGATAGTATCTATGCTATGCCACGATTCCCCTGTATCGTTTTTGGCTACAACCACATAGTACAAGTAGAGTTTTATCGCACCGTCATTGAGATACGGTAGAAAGTTGATAAAATTACTATCTACCTTTGCAAATCTAAATTCTTTGTTTGATTTGCCTGTACTGCTCGAATAGAACGCCGACAGAAGCTCTTTTTCTGTGTTCTTAAAAAGAACCTCTTTTTGTTTTAGGCCCAAGTCAATCATTATGTATCATCCTTTCGCTTCGTCTTTGCTTGGCAAAAGCATAACAGAAAAGATTGAGTATGTAAATTCCGATAGATAGGAATAACTATAGAAATATTTTTCTTGTTTATAGGATTTAAGTTTCCTTTAAACTATATGATGTAATAAGACTACAATAGATTAAGGGAACAAGAGGCAATGCAGACGAACAGCATGCAAGAAAGAGCTGGGAAATCTCACTACATTTTAAGGGGAAATATATGCCACGAGCACCTCCTTGCCCTCAACCCAAATCACTATTTAAGTATAAGCAGCCGCCCACATGGGCGGTTATTTTTATGTCCGGGCATTTTCACCCGGAGAAAAGGAGAACAATTTATGGCTTTTTTCACTTCTGCTATCGGTACTTTGCAAACTCTGGTCATTGCGCTGGGCGCTGGCCTTGGCGTGTGGGGCGTTGTCAATTTGCTGGAGGGCTACGGCTCGGATAACCCCGG
>DOHN01000032.1:2398-4291 GCA_003535195.1 Ruminiclostridium sp. | reverse complement strand
CAACAAAAATTATTATACGAGGAATTGTGTTATGATGGGCTAAATGGAGGTTTAATATGAGTGATTATCGGGTAATCGGAAAATCCATTCAGAGGAAAGACGCGTTGCAAAAAGTGACAGGATCAGCTGTCTATGGGGCCGACGTTAATCTTCCCCGCATGTTGTATGCTGCTGTTTGCCGGTCACCTCACGCGTCTGCCCATATTTTAAATGTAGACATTTCTGAAGCGCAAAAAGTCCCCGGCGTAAAAGTGATTGCCACAGGTAAAGACAATATAGGCCTTTTTGGCAGTTACATTATCGATCAGCCAATCCTGGCATTTGATAAAGTACGTTATGAGGGCGAGCCTGTTGCCGCAGTATCTGCCGAAGATATGGATGCAGCAGTGGAGGCTGTAAGGCTAATAAAAGTCGAATATGAACCGCTTATCCCTGTTCAGGGCATAGAGCAGGCAATAAGGCCTGACGCGCCTCTGCTTCATGAAAAATGGTCGGACTATAAAATGGCATCTGCGGTAAATCCCATTGACCGATCAAATATCTGTGATCATTTTCACCTTGAAAAAGGGGATGTGGAAGCCGGGTTTAAAGAAGCGGATATTATTGTTGAAAACGATTATGAAGGCAAGGGCGTTGTACATGCTACCATTGAGTCCCATGCAGCTATTGCATTATATGATGAAGCAGGTTTAACTATATGGTCTCCTGCTCAAAGCCCTTTTGCAATACGAAGCCAGATGAGTAAACTCTTTCATTTATCGCTAAATCAGGTACGTTTTATAGTTACACAGATTGGCGGCGGATTTGGCTGCAAATGGGAATTAAAAAATGAACCGGTAGCGGCTCTATTGGCCTCAAAACTTCACGGGCGGCCCGTAAAGCTTGTAAGTACCAGAAATGAGGAGTTCTTAACCGGCGGGTGCAGAAATCCATGGCGTATTCATGTAAAAACCGGGGCCAAGAAGGATGGAACTTTGATTGCGGAGCAGTATACCGTTTACTGGGATACCGGTGCATATTCGACAGCCGGGCATCGTATCAACTATAATGCATGCAATTCGGCAGTTACACCATACAGAATTCCTAACATTTGTATTGACGGTTATACTGTTGTTACAAATAAGCATATTGCGACGGCCTACCGTGGTTTCGGAGTTCCTGAAGTAGCCTGGGGATATGAAAGCCAAATGAACCTTCTGGCAGAAAAGTTAAATATGGATCCAGTTGAATTGAGATTGAAGAACGCTTTGGTAGACGGGGATGAAAATGGGCATGGAGAAGTAATGAAAGCATGCGGTGTAAAAGACTGCATCAGGGAAGCTGCAGCTAAGCTGGATTGGGATGAAAATTTCAAACCCGGACTGGGCCCTGACGGGAAACTTCATGGCAGAGGCATATCAGCTTTTTGTAAGCTAACGGGTACCCCCTCTGCTACATCTGTTATTATAAAAATAAATGAGGATGGAACAGTTGTGGTTTATGTGAGCGGTACAGAGATGGGACAAGGTGCAACTACTGTCATTCCTCAGATTGTTTCAGAGTCTCTTGGCATTTCTATAGATAAAATAACAACCGTACCGGTTGATACACTGTATTCCCCCTATGACAAAACAACTACTTCAAGCCGGCTGACTTTCCATAGCGGAAATGCAGCGCTGGAAGCGGTAAAAAAAATAAAAGATCAGATCATTGATCTGGCCGCCTTCAGTTGGAAGATGGATAGGATACAGATCATTATTGAAAATGGCATTATTATAGGTAAAGATAAAAACGGCAATGAGAAGCAAATTTCCATGGACGATATCGGAAACAGCAATCTCATGAAAGAACAGAAGCCTGTGATAGCCGAAGGTCAATATACTTCTTTAGGTGTCTTTGATCCGCTTGATCCGA
>DOHN01000032.1:0-2273 GCA_003535195.1 Ruminiclostridium sp. | reverse complement strand
AAGCCAGTCAAAAAGGCCGACTGTCATGTGGTTCTGGGGTGCGGCAGCCGCAGAGGTTGAAGTTGATCCGGAAACGGGCAAGGTAGAAGTCACGAAGTATTCGCCGGCGCATGATATTGGGATGGCCATCAATCCTTCCACGGTAAAGCAGCAGATTGAGGGTGGTTATGTAATGGGGCTGGGCCATGCACTTCTTGAAGAAATGATCTTCGACGATCAGTCGAAAATGCTTAATGGAAACATGGTCGATTTCAAAATGCCCACTATGATGGATTCTAAGGTTGATATGAGAATTTCGCTTATCGAAAACCATCCTCATCCTGAAGGCCCTTATGGTGCAAAAGGTATCGGCGAGCCTGCAATGTGTCCTACCGAATCCGCAATAGCGTTTGCTGTATCAAATGCTGTAGGATCGACTTTTAGATCCCTGCCTGTAAAAGCAGACGAAGTTTTGATGGTTTTAAAGAATAACCAGAACAAATAGAGGAGGAAGGTGAAACAGCATGCTCAATAAATTTGAATTATTGATGCCGGGAACTTTAAATGAAGCGCTTACCCAATATGCTGAACTTGGAAGCAAATGCAAAATCCTTGCGGGAGGTACAGATGTATTGGTAGAAATGCATGGCGGACGTAGATACTACAGCCTGCTGATGGATATCAAAAATCTGGAGGAACTTAAAGGTGTTGAATATACCCCTAGAAAAGGGCTTGCCATAGGCGCACTCACGACACACCGATGTCTTGAGCAAATGCCTGTTATTAAAGAAAAATATCCGGCGCTATATGATGGTGTCAGTCAGGTAGGATGCGTACAGACCAGATGCCGTGGTACAATAGGGGGAAATATATGCAACGCTGTACCTTCCGGAGATACTTTAGGGCCTTTGCTCGCTTTAAATGCGCACCTTATTCTACAGAGCACAAAAGGAATACGTGAAATACCTTTCGAAGAATTCTTCCTGGGACCTAAAAAAACGGTTCTGGAGAGTGGGGAGCTCCTGATAAAAATTCTTATCCCTCCCTCGGTTCCAAACAGCAGCTCTGCCTACACGAAATTCACACGCCGCAAAGCAATGGATCTTGCACTGCTGGGCGCAACAGTCAGTATTGCCAGCATGGACGGTAAGACATGCGATAATGTTCGTGTTTCATTAACAACAGCAGCTCCTACCGTGATGAGAGCAAAAAAAACTGAGGAATTTCTCATAGGCAAGGAACTGACCGAAAAAATGATGAAAGAAGCTGGAGAAATAGCGTCTGCAGAAGCAAAGCCAAGAAGCAGCTGGCGATCTACAGAAGAATACCGCCGCGAAGTTCTCAAGGCAATTGTACCAAGAACAATTGCTGCAGCCTTGGAACGAGTGCAGAAAGGAGTTGCACATCCATGACAGAGAAACAGATAACCGTAATAATCAATGGAGAAAAATATACAAAGACGGTTAAGGTTCATAGAACTCTATTGGAATTTATACGTGAAGATTTGTTACTGACAGGGACAAAAGAGGGATGCAATGAGGGAGAATGCGGCGCATGCACCATCCTGTTTGATGGTAAGCCCTTTAATTCTTGTCTGATGCTTGCGATAGAAGCGGATGGCCATGAAATTATTACAATTGAAGGGCTGGCGAAGGATGGCAAGTTACATCCACTGCAGGAGGCTTTTATGGAGGTCGGAGCCGTACAATGCGGTTTTTGTACGCCAGGCATGTTAATGTCGGCTAAAGCCTGTCTTGATACATACCCCAACCCTACCGAGAATCAGATTCGTAAAGAGATGGAAGGAAATTTATGCCGTTGCACCGGTTATAATCGTATTGTCGAAGCTGTTCAAATCGCCGCTGTAAAGGTTGCTTCGGGGAAAATGCATCATGGAAAAGACTAACGAGCTTTCAATGAATATTATGATATTTGTTGGGTGTTCATTAAGATTGGAAAATAGATAAATGGGTATACAACAAAGAAGGCTCCTTCATTTTAATAGAAATTATAAAGAGCCTTTTTGTTTCTATATTTATAAATAACATAAAGGTATGTAATTATAATAAAATTTTTCATAAAGTGTTGACAAATCCGAAACAGCGATGTAATATAAAAAAGCCGCAGTTGTGGGCGCCGGAAAGCGCATGAATAAACGGGATCGTTAAAAATGTGCTTGACAGATGAATCGGATTGTGGTAGCATGAAATTCCACCGCAGCGCTGTTTTAATAGCGCAGAAACAACTCGAAAAAAGTTGAAAAAGTTCTTGACAAGGAACTGGGGCGGTGGTAA
>DOHN01000029.1:5567-5740 GCA_003535195.1 Ruminiclostridium sp. | reverse complement strand
AGTTGTACGTCAGCTGACAAAGCTCTGGCTGTTTATGGCATATTCTTATCTGCCGGGTTTTCCCGGGAAATAATTCTATCCATGAGCCAGATTCTGGCTCTGTTCATTTTAAAAAATAAGAACCCCACTCGTTCCGAAATCATAATGACCTCGAAAAGCGGCAGAGTGATGTT
>DOHN01000029.1:0-5357 GCA_003535195.1 Ruminiclostridium sp. | reverse complement strand
GCAGGATTGCTGGCTTACCCAAAATATCGGGCCGACTGGGCCTTAAAAAGGGTATATGCACCAGATTAAAATGTCATAATAAAATTATCCCAGAAAAGGCGGTGTTTTATGATGAAGAAATTAATTTTGGCAGCAAGCCTGATTTTATCATTCCTGTTACTTTTCGGTTGCACCATGATCGGTGATGAGGAGGATAATAAGGAAACCTCTGAACCTCAGCAAAGTCCTGAACAGCAGAGAAGGGTCAGCGATTACTTCCCTATTAAAGAGGATGTCAAATATGTCTACGAAGGAAAAGGGAACGAGTACGCATCCTATGACTTGTATATAGATTTTACATCGGAGGATAAGGTCCAGCAAAGAAAAAGCACCGGCGGCACCATTTTGGTCGATGTCATTGAGGTAAAAGACGGTAAAGTGACAAGGACATTTTCCATAGAAGAGGCTTATTACAGAGAAAATTTGCTGGATAAGAAGAGCAGCGACGAACAGGTGCTTCTGATGGAGCCGCTGGAAAAGGGAACCACGTGGACCCTGAAAGACGGGAGCATCAGGACCATCACTGAAACCTCGGCCCAAGTGACAACACCTATGGACAGCTTTGAAGCCATAGAGGTCACAACGGAAAGCATCAATAGCAAGAGGATCGATTATTACGCAAAAGATATCGGATTGGTCCAATCCATATTTACTTCGGAAGGCTCGGAAATATCCTCCAGCCTGAGCAAAGTGGAGAAAGATGCTGTGTATACTTCGGTTGTAAATTTCTATCAGCCCAGCGGCGTTGACGATAAAATTTATTATAAGGGCAAAGGAATCAGCTTTAAGACTAACGACGAAACTGCCAAAATCCTGGAGGATGCCTATAAAGAGAGTATTGATGCGGATTTAGGCAAAGTCATTACCGAAAAGACCAAAATCAACAGCCTGACTATGGACGAAAACAAAATTGTAAAAATCGATCTGAGCAAAGAATTTACTGAAGAAATGAATGCGGGAGCCCTGTTTGAGGGAATGATTCTTCAAAGCCTGGTCAATACCTTCGGCCAGTATTATAATACTGAAAAAGTCATTGTCACGGTCGACAAAAAGCCCTATGAGTCCGAACAACTCTCCATGGGCGAGGGCGAATTTTTTCAGACGAATTTTACAAAGGCGGTAGAAATAAAGCAATAGGATGATAAAGGGAGAGCCGGCTTTTAAAGCGTCTCCCCCGATACAGATTCAATTTTAGAGTGGCTCATTTTAAACCAGAGACGACAATACCGAGGCCTTTGTCACAATGCCGGTCAAATGATGATCCGCGTCGGTGACGGCAATGGGGAATTGGGCGGCGGCGGCCACTGGCAGCAAGTCCGAAATTAAAACATCTTCCGTCGTGGTGGGGGTATTCCGGGTAATTGCATCAAGAAATGCGGTTTTACCGGCTTTGACCTTAACGGCATTATCCAGGGTGAGGATTCCCACAAACTCCAGATTATCATCGACTACATAGGCGCTAGATACACCCTGGTCACGCATTTGCTTTAAGGCGTAATTGGCTCCGTCCCTGGAGTGTATGAGACAGGAAGGGGTTTGCATAATATGCTTGACCGAGTAAATCTGGGCTTTGTCCGCGCTGTTTATAAAATTCTCCACATAATCGTTGGCCGGGTTTGAGGTCATACCCTCCGGCGTATCGATCTGAATGATTTCGCCGTCCTTCATAATGGCGACGGTGTTTCCCAGCTTGAAGGCTTCATTGATGTCATGGGTGATAAAAACCACAGTTTTGTTAAGCTTTTTCTGTATGGAGAGCAGCTCAAACTGCATATCCCTTCTGACAAGAGGATCCAGCGCTGAAAACGGCTCATCCATGAGCAGCACATCGGGATCATTTGCAAGAGCCCTTGCGATGCCTACACGCTGCCTCATGCCGCCGCTCAGCTGGGAGATATTTTTCCCTTCCCAGCCCTCCAGTCCTACCAGCTTAATCATTTCCATAGCCCTGCTTTGTCTCTCCGCTCTGTTGGCACCGCGGATTTCAAGGCCGTAGGCTACATTGTCCAGGACATTGCGATGGGCCATCAGTCCAAAATTCTGAAAGACCATGGAGATTTTACGTCGTCTGAAATCCAAGAGCTCTTTTTTATTAAAGCCTAAAATACTTTTTCCCTCAAACAGGATGTCTCCCGAGGTGGGAGGCTGCAGTAAATTCAGGCAGCGAATTACCGTTGATTTTCCCGAGCCCGAAAGCCCGATCAGCACAAATATTTTTCCGCGCTCAACCTCGAAGGAGATATTGTTGACCGCTACGGTAACACCGCTTTCCTTGGCGACCTGGTTCTTGCCCATCCCTTTTCCAAGCATGTTAAAAGCAGCGGACTTATTCACCCCGTACAGCTTGGAGAGGCTCTCAATTTTTAAAATAATATCCTTATTGTTCATTTGTTTCCTCTCCTTTCTTCACGATTCCCTGTGTAAGCCGGTCGATGATAATGGCGATGATGACAATGGATATACCGGCTGAAAAGCCTCTTCCTGTTTCCAGACGGTTAATGCTGATCAGTACTTCCTGACCAAGGCCTGTGGCGCCGATCATGGAACAGGTCACCACCATGGATATGGCCATCATAATGGTTTGGTTGACGCCTGCCATGATGGTGGGCAGGGCCTGGGGAATCTGTACTTTAATCAAAGACTGCCACCGGGTGGAACCAAAAGCACGGGCGGCTTCAACCACCTCGTTGTCCACCTGCCGGATCCCATGGCTGGTCAGCCGGATCATTGGCGGTATGGCATAAATGGTGGTGGCAATAACAGCGGGCACATTGCCCAGCCCCAGCAGCATCACCGCAGGGATCAGGTAAACAAAACTGGGCATCGTCTGCATGGTATCCAGTATGGGGCGCATAATCACATTGGAGCGGTTGGAGGAAGATACCAGTATGCCCAGAGGAAAGCCGATCAGTATGGAGATGATCACCGATGCAATGACAATGGTAAGGGTGGTATTCATTAAGGACCAAAGCCCCATAGCCCCTATGGAAAATAACAGGGCGGAATACAGGAGAGCTCTCGAGAGCTTGCGGCCCACCTTCCATGTCAGCAAGAAAACCAGAACAATGAGGAGCCACCAGGGGATGATCTCTACAACATAACCGATCTGACTTAAAAAGCTGCGCAGAACTTTTGTAACCCCATCAAAAAATGGTTCCCAATTAACCACCAGATAATGAACAAAATTATCAATGGCATCCTTAATATTTAATTGAATTGCAGAAGGAAATTCTATAAGCCACTCAGGCATAATATTCCCCTTTCTATTTATTGAGCTTGCTTCTTACAAGCTCGGCCTTGTCTTCGGGCAGCCATTGAGCAATAAGCTCGTCATGTTCTTTTAAAAACCACTCGGCGGCTTCCTTCATGGATGCGTTATGATCCTCAATATAAGCGAGGGCTTCGGCGGTAAGGGCACTGGAAGTGCGGTATTTACTCAGAAATTCGCAGTATTCAGGAGCCTTCTCATAAAATTCGTTGCTGACCGCTATGGTAATATTCATAGACGGACATTCGGTCCGGCCCTGCTGGTACAGCTCTGAATCATAGGGCGCATCCTCTAAAAGTACGAGGTCCAATTTTCCGGTAAGCCATGTGGGATCCCAGTGATAGGATACAATGGGCCGGCCCTTTTCATAGGCGGCGGAAATAGACGCAATGGATGCCGATTCAGACCCCGGATCAAAATAAATGTAGTCCTTATCAAGGGTGTAGTATTGGACCTTTTTGCGCATGACCTCGTCTATGGACCATCCTGAAATAGCGCCATAGATCCTTCCTTTTGAAGGGTCGTCGGGGTCTGCAAATACATGGCTGTAATTTTTCAGATCCGCCACAGTTTTCAGGTCCGGCGCCACGGGTTTGATGCCCCGGCTGGCATCTCCTTCGATAACATATCTGGGTACGTAAAGACCTTGCTTATTGTCGTCAAAATTTATTCCAAGCTCTTTAAATTTGCCGGCTTCCAGATCTGCCTTATAGGTTGGCAGATTATCGGTCCAAACCTCCATATAAACATCTACATCGCCTGCAATAAGGCCATTATAGGTGATGGGGGTGGTGCCGGGGATGTCTTCGCCCCGAATATTATAGGCAGCTTCTCCTATGTAAGCTGCAACAGCGTTATGAAAGCGGATGCTGTCCCAGCCGGCATCGGCGAAGACCGCTTTGACGGGCTTCGATTCATTGGATGCCTGCCCGGAACAGGCGCTTAAAAATATAGCAACAGCTAAAGTGAGAGTAAATAAAATAGATTTTCTACTCATCGTTCAACCTCCTTTACAAAAATCAAACAGCCGGTGCTTATAAAATAGATAAATGGGTTTTCCAGATATAAGCGGCAACTTCAAAAAAAATAGAAGTTGTCTAACCGACATACTTATTCTATTTTACAAGTTGTCACTTGTCAAGAAAAAAAGGATGACAAAAAAGGTGCGGATTGTAAAAAATTCGCACCTCTTAAAGATCTTGAAAGCAGATTATTTTTTAGGTGAAATAAACATAGTGACTGCGTTAACAGCCGATTGGTTACCAATAAAAACAATGGTGTCGTTAACAGACATAACAAAATAAGGACCCGGAGACAAAATGATCTTTTCGCTTCGCCGGATGGCTACAATGGTCGCCCCGGTGGCATGCCAAAAATTTAATTCGCTGATGCTTTTTCCCACCACCGGCGAGTTTTTATGAACATCGATTTCAAAATTTTGAAGAGGATTTGTATTAGACCATCGCACGGTCGCCCGGGTGATGGTATTGGTGATATTGACAATTTTCTTGTTGATTTTACTTTGTTCCGCAACAAGATTTTTTAGCTGCAGCTGAAGGGAGCGGGTATTGGACCGTTCTTTAAAACGGTCAACATACTCCTGTGCATTCTTTTTTGAAAGAATGACCGCGCCGCTGCCCTGCTTGATATCAACAACACGCATATGGGAAAGCAATTTAAGCGATCTCCTGATGGTCTCGGGAGACACGCCGTACTCGGAAGACATCACAGACCGGCCATATATTTTACTTTTCTCTTTAAATTCACCGCGCGCTATTCGGGCGGCAATATCCAGTGCAATCTGCAGATACAGCGGAGAGGAAACCTCTTCAGTCACTTAAAACACTTCCATCCTCGTTTTTTATAATATAATTCTATACAATGTTATAAATTATAGCAAAGGGGTCATATAAAGACAATCCATCAGGAATATTATCTTCGATTTGCGTTTCTCCGCAATCCTGCTCCGCTAACACACTTTAATATCACTCACGGCACCAGTAGAGCGAATTAAATCGCGCCCTCGGGAAAATCCGTCCGGGATTTTACT
>DOHN01000185.1 GCA_003535195.1 Ruminiclostridium sp. | reverse complement strand
CGCAATGACCTCACCTTTGTTAATTTCCAGTGAGAGGCCATCCAAGATAACTTCTCCGTCAAAACTTTTCCGGAGGTCCTCAACTTTTAAGATTTGCATTCCCGACACTCCATTAGATCTACTTTACACTAGTTAAAATTGTCCAAAGCAGAATCATTTATAATAGTTCAATTTAATCTCGGTGAAATGGAATACCTTTGTGACCACCCAGTTCATCGTCAGATAAAAAAGGCCGGCGATGAAGATGGGGGTGGTGGAGAAGATTCGTGACGATTCGTTCTTGGCGACCCTGAACAATTCGGAGATGCCAAGGACTTGGACTAGCGCGGTATCCTTAACCAAGGTAATCACCTCGTTACTGATGGGAGGAAGGATTCGCTTGATCACTTGAGGCAGAATAATCCTGGTAAAAGTTTGGGATTTAGTGAACCCCAAAACAGCCGCCGCCTCATATTGGCCTTGGGGAATGGACTCGATGCCGCCCCGGTAAATTTCAGCAAAATAAGCGGCGTAATTGAGAACAAAGCCAATAATAACTGCGGTAAATCGATAGCCCTTAGCCAAAGAAATACCGAAAAGATAGAAGGGCCCATAGTATACCACCATTAGTTGGAGCATCAATGGTGTACCCCTCATAATGGAAATATATATTTTTATAAAATATCGTAGAATGCTGTTTGAGGACATGCGGCCCAAAGCCACAAAAAGCCCCAGCGGAAGAGAAAGCAGCAATGTAAGGGTGAAGATCTCAACCGAAACCGCCATACCTTCCAATAATTTTTGCAATATCACAGACCAGCTCACCTGGGACCTCCTTCAAATTCATTCAGTAAATGGCGTTTTTAAAAGTACTCCGGCGCTTATTGTATCATAGAATTTAAACAAGGACCATCACTCCGCAGCGACAGCCCTTTGTTTTTTTATGGGTGATATTTATTTGCCGATGGTAGTGATATCCTTGCCAAACCATTTATTGGATATTTCGGCCAATTTGCCGTCAGCGGCCATTTCTTCCAGTGCAGATTGCACCTGGTCTCTTAAGGTCTCATTTCCCAGCAGAAAACCTACGCCATAATCTTCAGCTGCCAAAGACTCTTCCAATACGACAAACTGACCCCCTCTTTTCTCAATTTGGTAGCTGGCAACAATATCATCCATTGCTACCGCATCAACAGCCCCTGCTTCCAAATCCATCAAAGCTGTATTATAATTGGCTGCAGTCATGTAATCACCAAAAGTTCCCACTAGTTCAGGCTTGTCTTTCAATGCAGCCTCGGCACTGGAATCCACCTGGACCACTACTGTTTTGCCTGCCAGATCAGCAAGGGATTTGATATTCGAATCGGCTTTTACCACAAAAACCTGATTATTGGCCATATAGGGAGTGGTCCATGTATAATCGTCTTCCCGCTTGTTTATGGTAAAACCGTTCCAAATGCAATCGATGTTTTTGGATTCAAGCTCCATATCCTTGGAGTCCCAGGCTATAGGCTGCAATTTCAGTTCTAATCCCAAACGCTCGGCTACCTCTCCAGCCAAATCAAGATCAAAGCCTGTAAATTCACCGTCCTCACCGATAAATCCCATGGGTGGAAAATCTTGATCGAAACCTATTGTAAGAACTCCTTCAACACCGGTGCCCATATTGGTACTGGAACCTGCACTTTCGCTGGGGCCGGCACTTGCGCTCACACTGGAACCGGCACTTGCCGGGGCGTTCGCATTGGTAATATCAGCTTCATTTGATGAACATGCCGCTAATCCTGTTGCCAATACAGCCATGGCCATCATTGCTATGAGCTTTTTCTTCATAATAATTATGCCTCCGTTAAAATAATTGATCACTATGGCATATTAACACATTATCGTGCTAAAGTAAAGAGGGTATAAAAAAATGATTGTATTTTATAAAGTACAATCATTCTTTATGTATTTAGGAATCTCTCAACGGTTTTTTTTGATATTTCGAATGCCCCATTTTTTATTGGCCAATATGCTTTTGCCCTTATCAGCCTCTTCATTTTTTATGGTAAAGTAGCCAATGACAACAATAATCAATGCACTGACCGCATCCACTATAATATCGTGCATGGTATCTTTCAGGGCTTCACGCCCGACCATAAGCGTCCCATCCGCCAGTGCAAATTTCTGCATATTCAAAGATAATAAACCGTCGAAGGTAAACTCGTATATCTCCCAAACCGCTCCCGACGCCAGCGCAAAACAAAAGGCAAAAAGGGCCACAAATACAGGACTTAAGTCTATATTGATCTTTTCTGTCTGGTTTAATATGCTGACAATAGTAAAACCCAGGGCGCCGAGCATACCGCCGCTGAAAGCATGCAAAATGACATCCCAATGCGGAATCAGGTAATAAAAGTGCCTGACTTCTCCGAGATATATTGCGCAATATAAAAATATAAAATAGATAATTTCCATATTATTAGGGATATCAATGGACCATCTCTTTTCAATGATGGAAGGGATAAACATAACAATCAGCCCTAATACACACTGAATGAGCATCAATACATAATCGCTTTTTAATTTTTCATAGGCATCCTGATCGGTAGTCACCGACGGAGCCAAAATAACACGGACAATTGCATAAACAATGGAAAGCAACAGTGTAATAAAAAGAAATTTAAAGGCCGTGTTCTTCCAGTCAATTTTTCTGCTTTTTATTTTCATAAGGTTCCTCCTGTCAAAGTTCTTTAAAATATGCAGAATTCTGAATTTATTATAACACGAAGTGTTTCAATGCTCCCGGGTCCCATCAGCAATCTTTGATTGTGTTGATGGGTGAGGTTATTATTACGTAGTAACAAGGTTTCCGGGACTCGTCAGCAATCAAAAGATTGCTAGACGGGTGAGGTTCTTATATAATGAATTTGTATTATATGAAAATTAAAATTATGCTTAGCAGTTTAATGATGGAATTTTGACAACTATATGGTGAGAATATCCTTGGATAACAATAGGTGATGTTTCGTTGAGCAGCGATAATACAAAAGCAAAATTTAACATTGCAGTGGTGATTCCGGCTTTAAATCCTATATCGGAATTGGCAGCCTTAGTCCGGGAGCTTTTAGGCAATGGAGTAGCCAGAGTGATTGTGGTAAACGATGGCAGTGACAGCTCTTCTGATCACATTTTTGACGAAGTCGGAAATATTGAGAACTGTACTCTTCTTGTACATAAATCCAATATGGGCAAGGGCAGAGCCCTTAAAACCGCTTTCTCATACTTCAGCCGAAATTGCGGCCGTTTGGACGGTGTAGTGACAGCCGATGCCGACGGTCAGCATTCCGTAAAGGATATCTGCAAAATATCCGAGGCGCTGTCCTCCGGCGCCCAATCGCTTATTTTAGGCGTCAGAAACTTTAAAGATCCAAATGTTCCAAAGCGCAGCTGTATGGGCAACAGGATGTCCAGTCAGATTTTTAAGCTTTTTTACGGAACCGATCTTGCTGATACGCAAACCGGATTGAGGGGCATACCTGCCCGGGAGCTTCTCTGGATGGCCGAATTGGAAGGCGATTACTTTGAATTTGAAATCAACATGCTGATTGAGGCAAGGCGCCGCCACCTGGACCTTATACCCATTCCCATTGACACCCTCTATTTTAATAAGAATTCAGGGTCCCATTATAATATTTTCAAAGATTCGTTTCGTATTTTTAAAGCGCTTGTTTCGGGACTTAAAAAACGCCGGGGGGAAAAACATGAGAAAAAACAATAGATTATTCAGGTTTTGCCGGATGCTCTACCGCTTATGTACCCGCCCTTTTACCATATGCTCTGTAGAAAACACTCCGCCGTCAGTTTATATCATCCACCACCAGAATCTTAAAGGGCCCCTAACCATTATGGGTTGGTTTGATAAACCGGTGCTTCCCTGGGTTTTAAGCCCGTTTTGCCAAAGGAAACCCTGCTTCCGTCAATATTACGATTACACCCTGACCAAACGGTTTAGATTTTCAAAGCCTCTGGCGGCAATAAGTGCGTTTCTCTTATCATTCTTTGTACCGGCCCTTATGAAATCCATGGGAGCCATTCCTGTTTTTCGCGGTTCAAAAGCTATTCTCCAGACCTTCTACCTAAGTATCAGGACACTGCTCAAAGGTGAGACCCTGCTGATTTGTCCCGATATTGCATATACAGATACAAATCCCAATATTGGAGAGATGTACAACGGCTTTCTTCATTTGGAGAAATATTATTTCAGAAAAACCGGTCGTCATCTCCCCTTTATTCCTCTTCATATAGACCCGGAAACAAACTGTATTTATGAAGGGAATGGGGTTTGTTTCACCACAAAAAATTTCCATCAGGAAAAGCCAGGGGTATATGAACGGATCAAACAGGAATTTTCCCGTTTGGAATCCTCTTAAAGGTTCTTATTTTCATAAATTCTACTGCATCTGCTTTAGCCCATCAGCATTAAGTATAATGATTCTTCGCTGACCTATCTGCTTGATCATTCCCTGCTCCTGAAAGGAGGACAATTTTCTGCTCAAGGTTTCCTGACTCATACCGATATGGGAAGCAAAATCTCCTTTTGTCATTTTCAGCAGTACCTCACCCTTGCCATCGGCCATTTTTAAAAGGGCCTGCGCAACTCTTTGTTCTACCGAATAAAGATTTATGTCTTCAATAAGATTTTCCGCTATTTCAAGTCTTTTGCTCAACTCTTCCATGACTTTAAAGGCTATAGCAGGGTACTTGCCCATAAGCTCTTTTAACCTGCCGCCCTCTATCATGCACATCGTCGCTTTTTCAATAACCTCTGCATTATCACTCATGGGCATCGGGCTAAAAAGCGATAGCTCACCCATAAATTCTCCCGGACCCAAGACCCTGATAACCTGTTCCTTTCCATTGGCACCCAGCCTGGAGATTTTGACCCGTCCTTTATGTATAACAAACAATATCTTACCTTTTTCTCCGGCCATATAAACCATCTCGCCTTTTTCAAAGGTTCTGTCAGATGTTATAGCCGCAATTTCGAGCATTTCCTCCCCGGTAAGGCTGCTGAAAATAGGGACAAGCTCTATACAATTAAACGGACCTTTGTTTTTACATGAACAGTTCATTTAATATCCTCCCTCGGCAGGAAAGGTCCAGATAAAATTTTATCTGAACCACCCCTTTAAACTATTAGATTCCCTTTATTGAAACATTCAAAACCTCATTCTCCCTTTTCCCATACCCCAGGAGCCGCACCGCATTAATAATTACCAGCAATACCGATGCTTCATGGATCAGCATCCCAAAGGACAGGTTCACCGTCTTTATCAAAACCCCTGCCAGCAGCAAGGCTGCGACAAATAAAGCGAAGTATATATTCTGTTTCATATTTCGAACTGTTGCACGGCTAAGACCGATGGCATAGGATAGCTTCTTTACTTCTGAAGACATCAATACTACATCCGCCGTTTCCATCGCCACATCGGTACCCGCTCCGCCTATAGCAATGCCCAGATCCGCCGAGGCTAATGCAGGCGCATCATTCACACCGTCTCCCACCATTCCTGTTCTGCCATACTTGTTCTGAAGCTCACCCAATACCCTTACTTTATCTTCAGGCAGGAGCTCTGCATAAAACCCATCCAGGCCCAATTCGTCAGATATGGCCCTGGCTGCACGTTTATTATCTCCCGTAAGCATGACGATCTTATGAATTCCTTTTGACCGCAGGCTCAAAATCAGTTTTTTAGCATCCTTTCTGACAATATCGGCAATGGATATGATACCGAGCACTTTTTCCATATCACCGAGAAGAACTGCGGTCTGCCCTTTTTCTTCCTCTGATTTCAGGTATTCCTCCTGGCGCTCAATATTTATTCCATTGGCCTCAAATAACTTTCTGCTGCCGATTAAATATGATTTTCCTCCGGTTTTAAAGAGGATTCCCTGCCCGGTAATGATTTCTGTTTTCCCGGCTGTTTCTGTAATCACACCAAGCTTTTCTGCCGCTTCAGCTAAAATTGCCCTTGCCAATGGATGCTCCGAATAAGATTCCCCGATTGCAGCCAGCCTTAAGACCTCATCCTCTGAAATGTTATAAGCCTTGATCTGCTTTACAGAGGGTTTACCTACTGTTAAAGTGCCAGTTTTGTCAAATGCGAGGGCCTTCACGGTGCCTAATTTCTCCATTATTTCCCCGCCCTTTACCAGCACGCCGTGCTTTGCACCGTTACCTATGCCTGCAACGATCGATACAGGGGCAGAAATAACCAGAGCACCCGGACAGGCGATTACAAGAAGTGTCAATGCCAATACCAGATCTTTTGTAATGATATATAATAAAACGGACATCAGTATAATGGCCGGCGTATAATATTGGGAAAATTTTTCGAGAAATTTTTGAGTCCTGGCCTTTTTATCCTGAGCCTCCTCCACCATGTGCAATATTCGTGCAAAGGTGGTGTCGTCTCCCACTCTGTCGGCACGGATAATCAAATATCCTGATTCGATGATGGTTCCGGAGAACACCGTTTCATCAATGCTCCGGCTGACCGGAATGGATTCCCCCGTAATGGCAGATTGATTAATATATGCTGAGCCCTCGATAACAGTCCCATCCACCGGTATCCTCTCCCCTGGTTTGACCACAACCGCATCGCCTTTGACTGCCTCTTCCGGAGATATTTCAACTTCAACCCCGTCCCGCCTTACTCTTGCTCTATCCGGAGCTAAATCCAGAAGAGCTCTTATAGAAGATCTAGTTTTCTCTATAGTCCTGGCCTCCAAATAATCGCCAAGCATAAACAGGAAGGTCACCGCTGCAGCTTCCCAGTATTCGCCGATAAAGACAGCCCCCGCTACAGCGATTGTTACCAGTGCATCAATACCTACTATTCGATAACGGAGAGCCCCCACGGCCTTTTTGAAAATGGGGGTACCTGCCAAGATGGTGGAGGCAAGCATGAAGATAATTGTTATAGGTTCATAGCCTATAATCTCGTTCAATATAAAAGAAACTGCCGTCAATATACCGGATATCAATATCCTTTGACCTTTTGCTATTTTAAGCTTCTTCATTCCGATACCCCCTTTTCTCTTTTTCGGAAAGATTGTTGCTGCGCCGATAAGGGCGCAGGCACTACCTTTCGCTTAATACTTTGTATCCCAGTTGACCAATTTTACTCCTGATTGCTTCCGAGTCTATTACATTCTCATCAAAAGTGGTTTTTACTCTCGAGGTATTAAACAGAACCTCCGATTCTTTGATTCCCTTCGTTTTCTTAAGCATTCCCTCAATTTTTGCAATGCAGCTCGGGCATGATACTGTTTCCAATTGATATGTTTTAGTTGTCATTGTAACAACCTCCTTTAAGTTTTTCTGGCTTCATTATATCCGGGCCTAAACCCCATTACTTTGACCCAGGTCAAAATTTAAAACTTTTCTTTTAAATTTCACAAAACTGCTATGGATATTGCATTGATATATAAAAAAAAAGCTATTTAAATAAATAGCTTTTTTTTTATGAAACAGCATATTAAATTGTTTTACCTTTTAACAACCTGTTTATCGCACTGCCGGCTAATTCTTCTCAGGGTTATAAGCCTTTTTTCGCCGCTTTACGCACTCCGTGAGCAAATACTCAATCTGACCGTTCAGAGAACGAAACTCATCCTCCGACCAATCCACCAATTCCTCCCATAAGGACGGTGACAACCGAAGCAGCACTTGTTTTTTATCCTTCTCCTGTTTCCCGGTCAATCTCCCTTCCGCCTTTCCATCCCTTTAGTATAAAGATCCACTGTTGACAATGGGCTGTGCATCTTTATTCCCGCAAAGAACCACCAGGAGGTTGCTGACCATGGCCGCTTTCCGTTCCTCATCCAGCTGAACAATATTATTTTCATTGAGCTTTGACAGCGCCATTTCCACCATTCCAACAGCTCCTTCAACAATCATCTGCCTGGCGTCAATGATAGCGGAAGCCTGCTGCCTTTGAAGCATAGCGGCGGCGATTTCGGGTGCATAAGCCAAATGGGTGATTCTCGCCTCCATGATCTCAAGTCCGGCAATTTCAACCTTTGACTGCAATTCTTCTCTCACCTTATCCATCACTTCCTGGCTGCTGCCGCGAAGGGATTTTTCATTATCATCACTTGCCGCGTCATAGGGATAGAGCCTTACAATATTTCTAAGGGCGGCATCGCATTGTATGGACAAAAATTCCGTGTAATTGTCCACATTAAAGACCGCCTTGGCTGTATTGACCACCTTCCAGATAACTACAACGCCGACAATAATGGGGTTTCCCAGCTTATCATTGATTTTTTGCCTTTCATTGTTCAGGGTCATGGCCTTTAGCGAAATCTTTTTGCTTACAGGCACATAAGCACCGGTTGCATGAATTTTTAAGCCCGGTACCGCTACACTCTGCGCTG
>DOHN01000081.1 GCA_003535195.1 Ruminiclostridium sp. | reverse complement strand
CGCACTAAAACCTCACTCTGCCGCTTTTCGAGGCTATTATTTGCAGCTATCGGTCTCTTCGCATTTACACTTGCGCTTTACCACATCAAAAGGTCTCATCATATCGTGATCTTCATGCTCTAAAATATGGCAGTGATATATATACCGCCCGGTATAAGGCCCAAATCTCATGACAAGGCGGGTGACAAATCCCGGAAATGCCTGGACCGTATCCTTCCAGCCTCTCTGATTTGCAGGGGGAGGTTCGGGTTCTCCGGTAAACCTCAGCCGGCCTGTCTGGCTGTACAGAGCCGTGTCAAAGGGAATCTGGTCGAGAATCTGGAACTGGATCTGATGAATGTGGATGGGATGCACACCCAGACCGCCATTGATAATTCTCCAGCATTCTGTTTCACTTATCACCGGTTCTTCAGAGATTCCATCCATGTATTCATGATTGTTGAGCAGGAACAGGGGGCGGGTATATTGATCCGTTGAAACATTGATAGTGATATCCCTCGTCCTGGTAATATCACCTTCCTCATATCTTTTAATATTGCTCAAAAATCCGGGTACCGCACTGGTGTCGTCAGAGGTTCTGGCGATCACTCTGAATTGCATGATTTGCCCGACGGTTGACGGATCGGGCTCACTGCCAAAATTAAAAGGGGTCCTGGCAGTGTTGATCAATACAATTTTGCTTCCTGCGGGCTGACCGGCAAAGTCAACGACAAGATCGATGCGTTCGGCAGGGGCAATGGTGACCTCGTCCAGTACGGCCGGCTTTTGGAGCAAGCCGCCGTCGGAGCCGATCTGTATCAACGACTGACCCGAAGAAAGCTTCATGCGGTAAAACCTTTCATTGGAAGCGTTTAATATGCGGAAACGGTATTTCCTTTGCTCGACTTCCAGATAGGGCCAGGCCTTTCCGTTTACAATGATGGTATCTCCGGCAAAACCCGGAGTAATGGAAACTTCCGGATACCCGGGCGGAGGATTCTCGATATTTTTTGGATAGAACAGCGAATGATCCTCTTCGTTAAAGGTTTTATCCTGAATAATCAGCGGTATTTCATAGATGCCCGAAGGAAGATTTAAAGCCTTCTCTTGTTCATTGCGGATGATATACATTCCCGCCAGCCCGGCATATACATTCAAGCGGGTGATGCCCACCGTATGGTCATGGTACCAGAGGGTTGCCGGCCGCTGGCTGTTGGAGTATGTATAAACCTTTTGGGTAAAGCGGGGGCCGCATTTCTCAAAGTTTCTGGTAAACCAGGCGTCGGGGTAGCCGTCACTTTCAGGCTTTACTTCGGCCCCGTGGAGATGCACCACTGTCCGCACCTCGGGCATATCGTGGCCGGATCCGTGGAGGGTCCTGTCCACAGGCAGCAAATGTTTATCAGGCAGCTCGTTTATCCATCGTACATGAGTACATTCTCCTTCTTCGGTTTCGATGGTGGGGCCGGGAACCTGTCCTTCGTAGCCCCAGACTTTTGTGGCCTTTAATTGACTATGAAACTGGTGGAAAAATTCCTGCATTCTTACTTCGTAAAAGGTGCTCTCCTTACCCTGCTCCTTGGGCTGCAGCACCCGGGGAATAGGCAGAGGGTCTAAAAAAGGCCTTATCCGCATGAAAATCATCCTCAAAAATAATAAACCTGTAGTATATTATGCGTACAAGCCCAGCCCGGTTCTTCAAAACTCTTTAAACAACAGAATACGACAAATTGCATCTTGTAATCCCATGGATGCTCGTGTACAATCATACAAGGATGTAATAGGATGTGAACAGAATGCGCTTTATTGGCAGTAAAGTTAATCTGCTTGGGAAAATTCAGGACGTCATCAACGAAAATGTAAACGACCATGCTGATACATTTATGGATTTGTTTTCAGGGACAGGAACCGTAGGCAGCTATTTTAAAAAGGATTATCGGATCCTTTCCAACGATATTCTCTATTTTTCATATATCCTTCAGAAGGCGGCTATCGAGAACAATACCATTCCCGGTTTTTCCAAACTGAAAAAGGCCGGTATAGGAGATCCTTTATTCTATTTGGAGACGGAAAAATATGAAATATCCGACGAGTATTTTATTACAAAATACTATTCCCCTTACAATGGCTGTGAAAGAATGTATTTTACTGTTGAAAATGCAAGCCGGATCGATTTTATCAGGCGTAAGCTCGATGCCTGGAGGAAGGCGGAGTTGGTCTCCGACAGGGAATTTACTTACCTGCTGGCGGCCTTAATTGAAGCCGTGCCCTATATTTCGAATATCTCGGGGACCTATGGCGCTTATCTTAAAGGCTGGGATAAAAGAGCCCTGGGGCAATTGACACTGCGGCGGACCGATATCACCAATAACAGGAGAAACAATAAATGCTGGAATGAGGATTCCAATCAGCTGATCAAAAGGGTGAAGGGGGATATTTTATATATTGATCCCCCGTATAACGGACGGCAGTACATCACCAACTATCACCTGCTGGAGACCATTGCCCGGTATGATGCTCCTGATATTTACGGTGTGACAGGCCTGCGCCCGTATCATGACGAAAAATCAGCCTACTGCCTGAAGGAGGAAGTCTTTAAAGCGTTCAGCGGCATTATTGAAGATGCCAAATTCCGGCATATCCTGGTAAGCTATAGCTCGGATGGACTGCTCTCCGAAGGGGAAATCCGGGAGGTGCTCACCAAATACGGCATCCCTGAAACCTATAAACTGTATAAAATTCCTTACCGGAAGTATAAAAGCAAGCACAAACAGGAATCTGACGAGTTATATGAGTACATATTTTATATCCGGAAAAACGCGGCCTCGGGCAAACCGGTCAAAAAGACAAAAATGGTAAATACCAGCAGTTACAAAGGTGTCCGGTATATTAAAAGCCCCTTGAATTACATCGGGGGCAAATATAAATTATTGAGCCAGATACTGCCGCTCTTCCCGCAAAAGATCAATCAATTTGTAGATTTATTTGCCGGCGGCTTTAATGTGGGTATTAATGTCAAAGCGAATAAAATCTTTGCAAATGACATCAACAATTATGTGACTGAAATCCTGGAAACTTTGAAAGAACGTGATATGGCCGATGTGATCCGCCATATCGAGGGCAGAATCCACGAATTTGGCCTGTCCAAAGAAAATGAAGAAGGCTTTTTAAGGTTCAGGGAGTTTTATAATACCCAAAAAAATCCGCTGGATCTCTATACCCTGATATGCTATTCCTTCAATTATCAATTCAGATTCAACAATCATCAGGAGTATAATAATCCTTTCGGGCGAAACAGGAGCCAGTTTTCCGAAGAATTGAAAAAAAAGCTGGTAAGGTTTTCGGAAGAGCTGAAAAAAAAGGATATACTCTTTACCAATCACGAATTTGAAAATTTTGATTTTGAACAGCTGGGCAGCGAGGATTTCGTATACTGCGATCCGCCCTATCTCATCACGACCGGTTCCTATAATGACGGCAACAGGGGATTTAAGGACTGGAACAAAGACCAGGAGACAAAACTTCTTAAGATATTGGATTTTTTAAACGAGCGCCGTATCAGGTTTGCCCTTTCCAATGTTTTAAGCCATAAAGGGTCGGAAAATACCATTTTAATAGAATGGTCCAGAAAGTATAAAGTTCACTCTCTCCAGTATAGCTACTCCAATTCAAGTCATAATACCATTCGGGGAAAGAGCGAGGAAGTATTGATCACAAACTATTAAATGCACCTATGTGCATGGGAGGAAATGCATGGAACAGGTGAGATTATCCGATATATCCATACGGACCTTTGGCTGGATCCAAAATCCGGGCGATTTTCAGAAGCTTAAAAAGGTTGTCCGGGTTTTTGATCACACATCGGATATACATGCTGATTTAAAGGAAAACCGTATTCCCGCACTGATTGAGGAACGGGATGGCAGGGATGAATTTCTGGCCCAACTGAATAGAATTCCATTGAAATTAAAATATAAGGACCTGGTCGGAACCTCGTTTAAGCCCAGAGGCAGTGCACGGTGCAACAGTATTATCCAGGCCATTGTGGAAGGGCAGGGAACCAAGAAATTTGTCGACAACTGGTCTGCCGACGGCTTTGTAAGATGGGCCCATGCTCTGGGCTTTATTGATTATCAATATATGCTTGATGCTTTTTCCATCACCCGGTCAGGATTCGATTTTTCCAGATCGGAAGATCATAGTGAGGATGAAAGGTCAATACTCATTGATGCGGTTCTATCCTATCCGCCGGCTGTCCGGGTTTTGGATCTGTTGTCCTTAGGGGATCATCTGACCAAATATGAAATAGGCAAAAAGCTGGGCTTTACAGGCGAATCCGGCTTTACCTCTCTGCCGCAGAATATTCTCATTCCTGCTCTGGCGGCCTGTGATGATGCCAAGGAGCGCAATAAAATGAAGACGGACTGGGACGGCTCATCGGACAAATATGCCCGGATGATCGGGGGCTGGCTGGAAAAGCTGGGTTTGGTGAACAAAGTCCCAAAAACATTTGATGTGGTCGTAAACGGCGTCGCTGAATCTGTCGGCATACCTCATGCCTACAAAATTACGCCCGAGGGTTTAAAACAGTTAAGAAGGGCAAAAGGTGTGACCAAAGCCCAGAGGGTGCCCAAGAGGGTATGCTGGGAGATGTTTGCGACGAAAAAGACGGACAGGGTCTATGTAAGAACCAGAAGAAGCTATATTTTGAAAGCTTTGGCCGGCGGGATGGGGCTGGTTTCTTTAAACAGGCTGAAAGAAATTCTGGCCTTAAGAGGGCTGGAAGAAAATATAGAGACCATTGAAGATGATATAAGGGGCTTAGTCAATATCGGTCTCCACATGGAGGAGAGCAGCAGGGGATATGTGCTGAAGGATACCATCAATGATTTTACCATACCGGTTATTGAAATCGAGGAAGCGTCCAGGAGTTCTGTTGAAGAGCTCAAATCGGAATTGAGGCCCCAGCTTAGGGTGCTCTCCCATGATTATCTTCAATTGGTGGAGATAGCTCAGGAGCCGGATCAGAACCGCCTTTTCGAGATGAAGGTAATGGAACTGTTCGTAAACGAATTGGGCTTCCAAGGCTGCCATCTGGGCGGCAGCAGGAGACCCGACGGCATTTTATACACTACAGATCTTGAAAAAAATTACGGCGTCATTGTGGACACCAAGGCCTATCGGGAGGGATATAGTCTGCCGATTGGCCAGGCTGACGAAATGGAAAGGTATATCCGGGAAAATATAGACCGGAACCCATCGGTGAATCCCAATAAATGGTGGGAGGCGTTTCCGGATGATATAGAGAATTTTACATTTCTGTTTGTAAGCGGTTTCTTTAAAGGAAACTTCAAAGATCAGCTGGAGCGTATCAGTCTCAATACGGGGGCGGCCGGCGGAGCTATTAGTGTGGAGCACCTTCTGCTGGGTGCGGATTACTATAAGCGCGGCGTATTAACTTTAGAGGATTTTGAAAACCATTTCTGCAATGGGGAGATCCAATTTTAATGCGTTTTCCTAAACAGCCCGTACAATTATGCCAGAGCCAATTTCTCCGAATGTTAAATCTATGTAAAGTCATTGTTAATGCATGTTGCTTCTTGTAGAATGGGGAATGTTATACACCTTTTTAGTACTATGGAGGATCATTAATGAGTATTACTATGATTTTTTTGCTCCTTGGCGGTCTGGGCATGTTTCTTTACGGAATGAGCATGATGTCAGAGGGGCTGGAGAATGTCGCCGGCGACAGGATGCGGCGCATTCTTGAAGTACTGACTTCAAACCGTTTTGCAGCAGTAGGAATTGGTGCGGCGGTCACGGCGGTCATTCAGAGTTCTTCAGCCACCACGGTTATGGTAGTGGGTTTTGTCAATGCAGGCCTGATGAATTTACTCCAGGCGACGGGTGTGATTATGGGCGCCAATATCGGCACTACCATAACGGGACAGCTGATCGCGTTTAAACTTTCCGACATTGCTCCCTTTATCCTTTTTATCGGAATGCTGATGACCATATTTTCAAAAAAACGAAAAGTCTCAAAAATAGGTGAAATCGTTCTTGGCTTTGGACTACTTTTTGTCGGAATAACGCTTATGTCCCAAGCAATGGACCCTCTAAAAGAAAATGAACAGTTCAGAAGTTTTTTGGTCAACTTCAAAAATCCTGTTGTGGGTATCCTGGTAGGGACCATTTTTACTGCCGTTATTCAGAGCTCTTCGGCTTCTGTGGGAATATTGCAGACACTGGCCGTCCTTGGACTTATAGGGCTGGATAACGCTGTTTATGTTATATTGGGACAAAATATCGGCACCTGCATTACGGCAATACTGGCTGCCATCGGCACCAGTGCAAATTCCAAGCGGACCGCAGGGATACACCTGATGTTCAATATTCTGGGTACAACAATATATATGATCCTGTTGGGCATTTTCCCAGGTCTTGTACCGATAATTGAATCCCTGTCGCCCGGTGATGCAGCCAGACAAATCGCCAATTTTCATACCCTGTTCAATCTGTCGGTAACCATTATGCTTTTTCCATTTGCCTCACTGATGGTAAAGCTTATTACGCGCATAATACCGGAAAAGCAATCGGCCGATGCTGTGGAGAGAAAGCTCCTGTACTTGGATGAGAGAATTGCTCAAACCCCCGCTATTGCATTAAGCCAGACGCTGAAAGAGATCAATCGCATGGGGAAGCTTGCCAGAGACAGCTTACAATTATCGATAGAAGCATTATTCGAGCAAAATGAGCAAAAGGCTGAAAAAGTACTTGAATTTGAAAAAACCATAGACTATTTGACTCAGCATATTACAACCTATCTGATAGATTTCAGCGGAATGGATTTATCGAAGAATGATTTGAAAGTAATGGGCAGCCTGCATCATGTGATTATAGATTTGGAACGCATCGGGGACCATGCCGAAAATATTGCGGGCTATGCTGTGACGCTTCATGAAACGAAGGATGATTTATCCCCGGAAGGGCACGATGAATTAAGAGCCATGGTCGAAAAAACAATGGAGATACTGGATAAAAGCCTGGAGATCTTTAAGAGCCGGGATAAAAGTAAGCTTCAGAACATTACAGACCTGGAGCAGGAGATCGACAATATGAAGAAGGATTATATAAAAAATCATATCGACAGGCTGCAGGTAAAAGCATGTAATCCGCAAGTAGGAGTCATTTTCACCAATACGGTCGCAGCCCTTGAAAGAGTTTCCGACCATGCCGATAATATCGCCTTTTCCATCAATATCGAATAAATAAGAACCCCGCCCACTAACGCAATAGAAGATTGCTGATGGGGCCTGGGAGCCTTGTTGCTTCGTAATAAAAGACATATAGCATCGCTTGTTCCGGAGTACCTTAAAAGGTACTCTTTTTTAGTGTGCCGAGCATGGC
>DOHN01000142.1:20058-21335 GCA_003535195.1 Ruminiclostridium sp. | reverse complement strand
TATTTAGACAAAATTAATGCTCTTTATCTTTAATTCGAAATTTGAAATACACCTCTCAAGCCATGCTATACTTTGGCAAGAATCTTATCCAGGCACTTCTTTACCTCTGTGCCGCACGTTGAATACAACTGAATGAATTCAAGAAAGCCGAAGATAGCAAAGTACTGTCCCGAATAGATAATGACGGGTTTGGGGCCTTCCATGACATAATTCTTAACTGTAACCCTTTCCCGCGAAGAAAAGCAGTATACCCTTTTGCACGAACAAATATATATATGGCGATTTGACCGGGTTCTAGTAAGAGGACTGTTTTCAGAAGTAGCTTGCTGCCAATTTTAGTGATAAAATGAGAAAAAGAAAATCAACAGAAATGAGTAAGAAATGGATCAGATTGAAAAATACAAAAAAGCACTTGATGGATTTTCCCGTACTATAATCAGGGAAGATGAATTATTTAAGCTTTTAGGATGCGCTTCTTATGATGCATATTTTCAATGTGTTCAGCGGCTGGTCGGAGAGAAGATTCAACCGATTGCCGCTTCCGGTATGAACGGGCGCATTCCTGCGCTCAATAATCGTTATCGCATTCTTAAGCCCAGACCATACCAAGAGGAAGAGCTATTATCTGAAATCAAAGGGCTTTACCCTATCTTGTCGGTAAACGCCTATTTACAGGATATTGATCGGTTTTACAAGCATAGGAGCATTATTATTCCATTGAGCCGATATTTATGGGGAGACCGGCATTCCTTTGATGAATCCATGAGCATAAACGAACGCTCCTTTGCGGTCTTTGGAAACGAAAAGTATCTGGCACAGGAAAAGCAGCTGGTGGAAAGCATCCTGGACTACAATGGTCTTACCTGGGATTTTCTCAACTGTTACAGCACCCCAGAACCATATTTTAACTGGCGTCTATCCGGTGATGATAAAGCCTCAGGAGCCGCACTTATTCTGGAAAATAAGGATATATGGTACACGCTGGTGAAGCTATCCGGTGAATTGGGTCTCTCAAGTATTTTTGACGAAAAAATCACTCTTCTGATTTATGGAGAAGGGAATAAAATTACCCGCTCGCAGGATGGTCTTGATGAATTTCTGATTCGTTTTTTTGAAAAGCCGTTTGAACATATCTATTATGCCGGGGATCTGGATTTAGAGGGCATTCAAATTTACCGGCGATTGAAAGAGATTCAGCCCTTGCTGCCCATCAGTCCTTTTCGTCCTATCTACGCGGAAATGCTGAAATGGGCAGGCCAGCATAAGGGTAACAATGG
>DOHN01000142.1:17819-19930 GCA_003535195.1 Ruminiclostridium sp. | reverse complement strand
AAGGGTAACAATGGCTTTCATTTGCCTCCTTCCCGGGATAAACGCCACAAAGAAATTAATGCCGAGGGTTTTCTGATGGAATGCGGCGGCGATGTGCTATATAATCAAACTGAGACAAAGCTGCTGGCCAAAGCCATTCTTAACGGGGGCATGATTCCCCAGGAAACAGTCAGCCGGCCGGTTCTTAAAAAGCTTTTAGAAAACGAGGCTTAACATGGATTTTACTTTTCTGGAAGGATTGGATCACCGCTTGAAGTTCCTGGCCATGGCAGAAGCTATTGTACGCCGTTCAGGAAGAGACATGGAACTTGAGCGCATGTTCGATACCCAGGAGCTGGACAGTTTGATACTTGCTACGCTTGTCTATATCATGGAAGAAACCCTGGCCGAGAACCGTGAATGCTCTCTTGCGGATATTGAGCAATTTTTAGGTTCTCTTTTGGCTTTGCATAAACCGAGCTTTCCCGCTGATCGTCTCCATAGTCTGGCTGAATATATTGTGAAGGAAGTGCTGCAGAATGACGGCCAGCCAAGATACTACACCCTCTTGCATCCCGAAAAAGGTTTTCAGCAGTATCGTGTGGATTTTTTATCAGATCCTACCCGTGAAGAGGGAAGCACTTATCGTACCAGTTACCAGCTGACGGATCAATCCTATGAATTTCTTTTCCGGACCAAGGAAGTGGAAAACGAACTGCGCTTTACGATGGAAGAATTGAAGCTTCGTGAACTGATCCGTCGAAAAAATTATGGCAAGGCAGTCCGTCAGAGTGCAAGCCTCACCCAGATGATCCGGCAGAAAAAAAGAGAATTAAACCAGTTCCAGGACCAGGTTAAAGATAATATTCTGACCGTTGATGTTGGCGACTACGAAAATCTTATCAAAAGCACCTTCGACCTTTTGACTGAAGAATACGGCATGATGCAGGAAATAAGAGAAATGCTGCATCTGGCATTTGAGCATATACAGGAGGAGGAAAAACTACATAATGGGTTGGATGCGGAGATGCAAAAAGCCATGAGTGAAATGGAACGCATCCACATGAATCTGGACATGGCTGTATCCGAACAGCGTGCGATGATTTTGCAGCGGCATTCCATCTCCGATGTCTATGCTCGGATCATGAAGGAGGCCTTTTCCCAGAAGCTTTTAAACCGCTTTGATTTTGAGGAAGAAATCCTAAAGCCCATGGAAACGGTCAGCGATATTAAGGCTAACAATGTCTTCAAGCTTTTAAATCCCTTATTTTTACCTGATTTTAAGCAGTGGCTAAGTATTTCCGCGATTTATCAACCCCAGGCAAAGCTGAAACAGCAGGAGGAACACCTTGAAGGCATTCTAGATGAACAGCTTTCAGAGGATCTTGATTTGCTGAGGGTTAAGCAACGGAACACTTTTCATATCTTCGCAGTAGAAGAGCTTCTTGGCTATTCATCCCTCCACCTGGAGGGATTCCGGCTGAATCAATGGATTTCACATCTTCAGACGATTAAATCATTCTCGGGGCATCTTGATTATAATGCATTGTTTCAAATGCTGCTTTGCCTTTATGAAGCCGGGGAGGTCGATATTCTTTCCTGGCTGGATGAAAAGCCTGAGGTAGCAGAGAATGCTTCCGGTGAGTTTGACCTGGAGTATTGCCTTTATAATATCCAATTCGATCATGCGGATATGTTCGGAATCGGCAGGATCTTGATTAATAAACCTGATGAGCAGGTTTTTACCTATACAGATAAAAAAGAGGCCGACGGTGCTTTTCTTGAAAATCGTCTGGTCATCAGTGATTTTTTATTTTCGGTAGAAGGAGCAGACGATGAATGAACTAACGAGAGCTTCCCGGATACTTCGGTTCCTTTTGGAAAAAGGCCAGCTTACCTTGGACGATGATCGGGAACTTTATATGGATTTAAAAGATCCTGAGATACGAAACGTGATGACTGTTTTCGAAGAGGAGCTGGACTTCCGGCTGGTGGACGCGCCCAATGCGTTTTACCTGTCCCCAAATATTGAAAATACATTCTTAGGATTTCTGGGGAAGGATTTCAGACGATGGTTCGGTTCCGATGGATTAAAGGCCGACGGATTTCTTTTGTGCTATATCGTGATGGTT
>DOHN01000142.1:17416-17622 GCA_003535195.1 Ruminiclostridium sp. | reverse complement strand
CTGATTGAAGAGCTGGACAAACGATTTGAAAAAATTCTTGTCCGCAGGGAACAAGCTGAGGCGCTGGAAGATCAGGTATCCCTCAATTTCGTCCGCATCGCGGAATTATGGAGCAGCAAGCAGATGTATGAGGATCGCGCCAGAAAAACGAAAGAAGGCACCGTCATGAACGCCCTCTCATTGCTGGTGGAACAAAAGCTGATCCG
>DOHN01000142.1:14001-17290 GCA_003535195.1 Ruminiclostridium sp. | reverse complement strand
AAAAGCTGATCCGGCTGGCTGATGACGACAAAGAAATTCGTCCAACCAAAAAATTGGATGACCTGATGCTCTATTATTTCCTGGGCGACAACCGGATTCAGGAAATCCATGCTGTTTTTCAGGATGCGGAGTAAAGAAAATATGGAAAGGAGCACGATTCATGCCCTTAATCAACAGAGTTCGAATCATTAATTTCTCATATAATAACGATGCACGCTATATCCTGGACGAGACCTTTGATTTTCACGGCGGTGAAAATGCTCTGCTCAACCTCGCAAATGGCGGCGGAAAAAGCGTCCTGGTTCAGCTGATGCTGCAGCCGATTGTGCCAAGGGCAAAAATTCAGAACCGATCCATCGCTGAATTCTTCAAGAAAAAGAGGACCCCGTCCTATATTTTGCTGGAGTGGAAGCTAGATGAGAAGGGCGGATACCTGCTCACCGGCATTGCTCTTGCGCCAGTGGAATCACGTTCAGCTGAAGACGAAGAAAAAAGCCGAATCCGGCTATTCTGTTTTTTCTCCCGTTACAGCCAGTCCGATGGCTACGATTTGTCCCACATCCAGCTTGTAAGGCATGAAGACGGAATGATCCATGTCACTCCCTATAAGCAGGCGCAGGAAATGATGCAGGAAGCAAGCCGGAAGGATCCCCTGAACTGCAGCTATTTCCCGCAGGACGAACTGGAAGAACATCGGCGCAAGTTGTCCCAATTTGGCATATCCCAGGATGAGTGGAAGCATATCATGATTCGGATTAATGACAGCGAAGGCGGTCTGGAGGAGATCTTCTCCAAATGCAGGACATCGGATCAGCTGCTTAATGATTGGCTCATCAGAACGATTGAGAAGGGGCTTGCTCCTTCCGCCGCGAACAATCCCGGGAATGACAAAGAGCTCCAGCAAATGTTTGAGAATCTTCTGAATGAAACCATCAACAGCGAGGAATATCTGAAAGAAAAACAGATTTTATTGGATTTCACACCGGGTTTTGGAGAGGTGAAAAACATGGCTGCCGGTCTAGCGGCAGTCCTGGATGCAAAAAACGAAACAGAGAGTGAGCTCTCGGCCATGCACAACGCCCTTGGAGAGAAGGGGAACGCAACCCTTAGGCAGCTTGATGAAATAGAAGCCCGTCTTGAAAATTTTGCATCCCAGACTCGCCATATAGATCGGGAAGAATACTCCGACCTGTTTTATCAGGCATCGGAAAAATATGAACAAGCCCATCAGAAAAACCTATCTGCTCAACTTGACAAGGAGCAAGCAGAAGAGAGGCTTATCCAAATAAAAGAGCGGCTTTCCATGATGAGAGGTGCAAGGCTCAAAGAAGATATCGACGCATGGCAGGCCAAGATAACGGCTTTAAAATCTCAGATAAACCTAGTTGCTGAAAATACTGAAACGGCTGACCAGATCAATCAGTTGAAGGCATCTCTTCTAATAAGCTTGGAACAGCGGTTAAAAATAATTATTGAGGAAAAAGAAGCTCTGGAGGCTGAGCTGAACAGACTTCTGACCCTCCACGACAGTCAAAAAGAACGGCAGAAGGAATTATTAAACCGGGTAAAACGGCTCCGCTCCGAAAGCAACGAACTCCAAAAATTCATAACCATCTTTGAGTCTGACGAAAGCCGTCTTTGCAGGGATCTGGGAATTGAACTGATCCGTAATCTGCTTCGAGAGCTTTCTGAAAAGGATATTGTCCGGACCCGTATTATGTTGGAAAAACAAATTACAGAATCCGATCAAAAGCTTAATCGTCTTCGTACAGAAAGGGAAAACCTTGAATCCCGCATGAGTTCATTAAATCAAGAATATGAAGATGCAAGCTCAAATCAGTCGGAGCAAAGTAATTTATTAAAAGACATACAGTGGAAGCTTAAGGAATATTATCGTCTGACTGATGAATTTAAGCAGGTTCTCTCCTCAAACGGACTATCCCCAAGAGATGAGAAGAGCGTTATACTTGCGCAGCTCGAGAAATCACAGGTGGAGCTGCATAGCCGCATCTCACAAGGTGAACGAGCGCTTCATAATTTGCTTGCACTTACTGAAGACCTGCGTAGCGGCCGCTACCATATCCAAGGGGAATGGATCGATTATTTGGTTGACGCAAATATCCCTTTTCAGACGGGTGAAGATTATCTGCGGGGGATCAATGGCAGTGATCGGGTTCGTTTGCTTTATAGCATGCCTCTTCTGCCCTATTCCATCATTCTCACACCGGATGATCTTGCCCGTCTTCCTGAAAATCTGGATGACCGTGTCCAAAGAAGCATTATACCTTTCATCACCTATGACGTGCTAAAGGAAGTTTTGATTAATGAAAAAGCACCTGAGGCTCCGGCTGCCTGGAACAGCAGGGCTTTAATCAGTTCAGCAAAAACAGGCCCTGATTTTTTGCTGGCTGCCCTTTTTAACAGGGATGCCCTTGATCCTGAGTCAGCACAAGCTTTGGCGGACAAGATAATCAATCAGAGCGAAAGCCGTAAATCTTCGCTGGAAAATCTCAGAGAAGCCGAAAAGAAGCTCAGCAAGGATATTTTCATAATAAATGCTTATCCTTATGAACCCGGCTGGGAAACATTACATCTTCAACAGGAGCAGCAAATACAGAATAAGATTCAGCAGCTTGAAAATCTTAAGGCAACAACCAAGCAGAAGAAATCAGCATGCGAGGCGCGTTTAAAAGAACTTACGGGAGCTATTCCAAAAGCTGAAAACGAATGTTCCCGGCACCGGGAGCATTTATCCCTTTGGAATAATCATATCAATAAAAATACAGAGTTTGAAAGAAGCTGCCGGAAGCTGGCGGATAACCAGCAGTCCATTACGAATACTGAAGAGGAAGAAACTGCGTTGCAGAATGAAATTGCCGAATTATTATCAGAAAAGATCCCTAATAAAAGGCAGACTATCGCCAATAAAGAAAAGGAGCTTCTTGGATGTAAAGACAAATATATTCTTTACGAAGGAAGCATCCTTCCGGAAGGCCTGGGTTATTTGGAAGACAGCATTACCGTTATGGAAGCCAGATTGGAGGCACTAGTCGCTAATCAGGGAAAGGAACTATCCGAATTGGAGCAAACCTTAAGGGACTGCAGTGACCAGCTTAAGAAGGGAAACAAGGACTTCGGGAAGCTTCATCTGCCTGCTGATGTAGTTTTGCCGGTCTATAATGAAATGGCTGAAGAAGAGCTGGAGCGGCAAGAGGAACTGGTATCAAAAGAGCGGGATAAATTGTACGAAAAAAGCGCTGAAACAGATAAAAATGCAGCCGTCACAAAG
>DOHN01000142.1:0-13880 GCA_003535195.1 Ruminiclostridium sp. | reverse complement strand
TAAAAATGCAGCCGTCACAAAGGATCGTCTTGACAGATCACGAAGGGATCTTGAGCAAAAAGGTCTTACCGAACCCCTATCGGAAACTGAAATATTCCGTGATTACAATAATCGGCGAAATGCATTGAAAAACGATCAAAGACAGTTTTCAGAACAGAAGAAGCAACTGGAAACAGAAATCTCTGGTCTTAGACAGGGACTGGATAAAATCGCAGATGGCATGAACTTGCAAGGAACAAAACCATCTCCTGCCTTCACGCTTCAGAATGATTGGAAAAAACAGCTTGACTTGCTGCTAAGCAGTCTTAAATCCTCTAAAGAGGACATCAGCAATAAAAAGGAGCAGTTTTTACGCAGCTATAATAAGCTCCGGTCTGATTTCAATCAGCAAAGCGGTCTTCTTTCAAACCTATTTCAGGGACTTGATGCCATGCTGGATCGGGCCTCCGACGGGTATGAGCCTTTCTACTATTTATATGAGAGAATGTCTGACCATGCGGGAATACTGGCCCAGCAGCTTTCCATGCTGAACACCCGCCTCGAAAGTCTCGATCGGAGCCAGTCTGATGTAGTGCAGCATTGCTGGTTCCATGGCAGTAAAATCCATGATGAGCTCAAACGTATTGAACAGCGGTCTGCAGTACATCTTGAAGGCCGCTCTACGGCCACAAATATGCTCAGGATAGGAATGGAACTCGATAGTCCGGAGGCCGCGAAGGTCCGTATGCAGGCATATATCGAAAAATCTGTTCAGGAAGTGCGCGAGGAATATCGAAGCGGCAAGAGCACCCGGGAAATCAAAAGCAGCATTGACAAGCTGATTCAAAGCCGTGAGCTTTTGAATACCTATCTTGGCACAACCAGAATACCGGTCTTCGTCTATAAAATCGATATCAACATGAGCAACAGCCGTCCAAAGATATGGGAAGATGCAATTCGTGAAAATTCAGGCGGTGAAAAGTTTGTGATTTATTTTTCCGTACTTTCTGCATTGATGGCCTACAGCCGTGCCCAGGAGCAGGTCGTTCGGAGCGGTGCAGGGGAAGATATGACCAAACCGGGAACCCGTGTTCTCATCATGGATAATCCCTTTGGCCCAATTTCGTCCCAACATTTGCTCAAACCGCTGTTTGACATTGCCAAACGCTACAACACTCAGCTTATCTGTCTTACAGACTTAAAGCAGAGTTCCATTTTGAACAATTTTAATCTGGTCTATATGCTGAGAGTCAGGAAAGGGGCTGCCAGCAGCAAGGAATACCTGAAATTTGATGAGTTCAAACGCAGCACAGACTTAGACGATAAGGACGAAGCCCTGGAGAAGGCTTTCTATAGAGTATCAGATTTCCAGCAAATGAAGCTTTGGGATTGAGCCCCCTCAAAACCAATATATTATATATTTATTACCATACAATCATTGTACACTCCTTTTTTGTCGCATAGCCATCCGCCACCGCTTGCCCAAACAGCGGGATGTACATGCCCGGCCAAATTTTTAATCCCCACGCCATTGGCCGGGACGAATTTGACCATCCGGAACGGAGCAGACAGCGCTTATTGCTTGACATCCGTCGTGCTAAGTAATACTTGTTGATTGCACAGGTGCAGTTAATAGAAACAAAAAAGGGGCCACCCCTGCAATAGCACATATCCCGTGGCAAATTCAACCCTGATACAGATTATATAATACCTGCGCCATTTGCGCTCTTGTGGTTATTCCTGCTGGTGTAAGCTTTCCAGCGTTTCCGCTGATAATACCGGTTTCAACCAGCAGCGCCATAGCCTCCCTAGCCCAGGAGGCTATTTGCCCATTGTCTGTGAAGTCAGAAAGCGATTTGCTCCGGGCAACCTCATCAGAATTATTTGTCTCCGGCAACTGCTTTATTACTCTCAATGCGTTATACAACAGAGTAAACATTTCTTGACGTGTAATATTTTTATCCGGAGCAAACATGTTGTTTCCCACTCCTGCAGAAATACCAAACCGCTTTGCTGCCGCGAGATAACCGGTATAATAGGTGTCCCCCGCATCGATGAAATTGTCCATGGGATCCTCGTCTGCCTTTATATCGTAAGCTCGCATCATCAGGACTATGAATTCACCCCGCGTCAGCATGGCTTCAGGACTGTACTTTCCGTTGCCCGTACCGAGGGTTATACCTCTTGCCGCTATGAAACTCACAGGTTTGTTATACCACGCATCTGCCGCTACGTCGTTGAAGTACGCAGGGTTATAGACTACAGCATAATAGCTGAAATGGGTGGTGGAGAAAGCTACCGCGCCTGTAATCGGATCATAGCGTCCATTAGGTATCGAACCTACACGGCCGCTGCCGTCTATGTACCGGATGACAATGCTTTGGGGATTTTTAAATTCCTCGGCAGCCGGTGTATAGGGTATGCTCACTGTCACCGGTGCATCGGGATTGTTCCAATCGATCTTCACACCATCTAGCGTAAGAGTCAGGGATAGCATAGGACGGTCGCCTACGTCTGCTCTGATTTCTTCGGGCAATTTTGATTTATCGACTATGTCCATATTAATCTCTGCAGTTTTTCCCTCAAGGTGTGCAATACCCGCCAACATTCTAGCTGGAATGCGGATGCTTCCCAGCTCGGTGGAAACGGTGAGCGCCGCTCCCATATACGGGCCGCAAAGGATATGGGCAGGCACTTCCAGCGTATAGCCATCCACCCCGGGAACGGATGGTATGTCCAAAATGGCTTCAGTGTTCCCAGAGAAAATCTCCTGTGCCAGAGGTCCCAGGGATACTACTGCGCGCCCGCCCCTCAGACTTACAGATAAATCCTTTTGCTTGGTTCCGCAAATGGTCAGCCCTGCACTGTAACTAACTGATTCACCGCTTTTAGGTTTGTTGGGATGGACGGGTTGGTCGTTTCCGGGATCTGCATCGTCATAAAGTATGTTGTTTCCCACCGTAACCGTATAGGTTGCTCTGGTCGCGCCGGTAGTCACTGTGATGGCAAAAACTGTGGTTCCGTAAGCCATGGAAATGGGGCCGGATACTGATACCGGAATACCGTCCTTGGTAACCGAAATAGTGGAGGCCGGATTTTCTGCCACAGCGTTTAGAATGGTTTTATTGAGGTCGTAGGTCTGAAGGTTATACTCAAATACATCGGGATTGAATTCCATGGGCATACCTGTCAGGTTCAGCACTGAAAGCCGGGTACTTTCCCCGGATACACGTGCAAAGGTCACATCGGCTGTGTAGCCAGTGCGATTAAATATGAGGCTGGCTTTTTGCAGCTCTTCTCCGGCGATAGATAAGAGACTGTTTTCATCTGCAGGATTATAGGTCTGCTGTGTTTCCAGCGCATTGCCGCTTTCATCCCGGAGGGTGACAATAAGGTTTCCGTTACGTACGGCTTTCATAGAGTTATTAAATACCTCAACCTCGACGGTAGTTTTCCCGTCTATTGCCTGTGAAAGGCTTGCTAGTGAGACTGCAGCGCCGTTTTTCTCAATCAAACTGTAAATATTCACAAAATCTATATCATTGGATATGTCTGCATCTTCAATAACATTTCCGCCCTCAGTTAGCACCGTCCGGAATAAGAGCCATGCACCGCCTTCGGGAATTTCTTTGTTCTCGTCAAGAAGCCATTGCAAATCCTCTTCTTTCAAGGTAACATCCAGAGACAGAAGACTGTCGTTGATTATGTCAAAGTCATCGTCGGAAACCGTTAGGGTTTTTAAAGGAGACCCCTCTGTAAAATCAGGATGATCCCAAACTTCTAACTTAACGGTGTGAGTACCCTTCTTCAAATCAACAAATGCGGTATTTTGCAGTAGTACACGGAAGCCGCGCTCCCGCTGAGTCTCCCTGGTACTATCAATCTGGTAGATGCCTACATCAGGAAGGCCCAGCTTTAAAATACCGGCCTTTATGCAAGTATCCCCGGAGGCTCCAAATTCAGCCGTGACGGTAAAATCGGCATTGGCCAATGTTTCAGGTACCAAATAGGAAACGAGGTAGGTCTTAGCCTCTCCGGATGCAATATTTTCGTCCTCATATTCAAAGGTTTGTCCGCCCAGTCCAATGGTCAGATGAGTGATGGAATCTATCCCATCATTTTTTACCGTAAACATAACCGGCATATCCAGTCCGGGCAACAGATCCTCGTATTCATAATACGGTTCTTCTGCCGTAATAATGTTTTTGTATCCAGCCGCTGCCGTTGCAAGCGTTGATGCGCCGCTTGGCTCAGACAGGAGCGTAACGAAATGTACTTTTTCTGTATCCGAATCCACCCCTGTGTCTAGGGAATCCAGTATGCGACCCTCGTTCAGCTCCAGCAGCTTCTGTTTTTCCGAGGCCGAAACGTCGCCTTCATCTGATACAAGAAGCTTGGTTCCGAAGATGCTATACTCATAGATGCCGTCTCTGTCCGCATCCTCGGGTTCGCTCCAGATCAACGATAAATCCTCAAGCTTATCCGCACCCTTGGTGAACCGGAAATTTGAATAACCGGTCTCACCGGTGCCGTCCGAAAGCTCCAGTGAGAATTCGGGGTATAGCGTTCCGTCTGCGTTGACCACAACATTCTGTACGACGCTTTCTCCACTCTCGGTTTGTGCATTCCAGCCGATAATAAATCGTTTAATTCCGTCGGGGAATTCGGCAGTAGTGATTTGAGGGTTCACATCTTCCGACATATTGTCAGTCAGCCGGAGGGTCCGAACCACCTCTCCGTTTGCATCGAGCACAGCACAGATAATTTCCGAATCGTTGGCTAAATCAACGTTAACTTCTGAAATCTGATAGACGATGGCCGAAGTGCCATCAGGAAGCAAAGCCGCATTCAGAGAACGGACAGGGTCTATACTGCCATCATAAAGACATTTTGCCTCGCTCCAGTCAGAGCCGTCATAAATCGAATACATGATATAGTCACAGGTAAAATCCAAGGGATTATCCATATCACCCAACGTGACACTGCGCCAGGCTGCAATAGCCCTGTTCCCGAAAGCAGCAGTAACAGGCGAAAGATCAGGATTGCCGTTATCGGTAAGTCTGGTGGAAGTGAATGCTCCGCCCTTATATATGCCCGCCATAATCTCCGAAGCGGCAAGACCGTTTACCACATCTTCCATAGCGGCTTCGCTCCCGGCTTCGCCGGCAATATCTGTAAAGCTTCTAACCCACACAGCTGAAGCGCCTTCCTTTGTTCCCGAAAGGGACGGACTGCTGTCGGGATAATCGGATTCTGCAATCTCTATTCCCTCTGCAGAGAAGGAGCCTGTTCCGTCCTTCAAAGCAAAAAGCACCGCCGTATCGGAAAGGTCCTCGCTGTCCATATCGGACAGATAGACCATTAACTCGCCATCGTCAGATAACCGGGGCGCCGCATTGGGGTAGGCGTTGGTCCAAATATCGGTCAACTCGCCGGCAGAGTACAGGGCAAACATCCTCCTTCCTGATGACGGGGAGCCCCAGAAGCGTTCATAGTCTTTCAGGTATGAACGGTCTTCGAAGGCAGCGCTTTCCTCCACAGGAACAAGCATTATCATACCTGATTCATCGTTTTCAGAATATCCACCCGGGGCCAGGAATCGCTTTTTTTCCCGCTCCTTAGCGTTTTCTTGAATCTTCTTTGAGATCTCATTGTGCTGATTATATTCCCAGCTCTTAGAGTAGTCTGTCAACACATATTTTCCGCTAAGCTTTACAAAGGCCAGCCAGATATCAAACTCCACGCCAACCTCTCCTAAAATTTTCAGCTGTTGGCCGTCCATCTTTAATCCTTCGTTATCGGTATACCAACGATACAACTGCTCGTGCTGTACGAAGCCGTATCCACCTGCTTTAAAGGCAAGAAAAGTGTAGTCAAAGCCAACGCCGCCGAACCCGTAAATGCTAAATACCGGGCGGAGCCGTGGTATATAAGCGGTTATATTTTTTGCTTTATTATGAAGAATGGTAAGCCCGGCCTCTGCAGTCATGGTGTATTTAAAGGTTGCCGTAACCGGTACAAATGATACCCATCCATTAAAATTCTTTTTAAAACCTCCTCCGCCTCCTAAATAAAAGTCACCGTATAAAAGACGAATTTTCCATTCCCTTTCATCAATATCGTAATAAACCTCACAATCTATATAGGCGCCTCCGCCATACGATTTAAAACTGCCGCCCTTTGCATTCATAGCTTCCTTTGCCTTTTTCAGAAAAGTACCCTTGGCCATTGCCTTGATATCGCTGGGTCCCGGCATAAATTTAAAACTCGTTTTCTCACCGCTTCCGACAAAAAGGCCCGAGGGATTATCCTTGCTATAGCTGCCGGCGGCAAATCGTATTATCCCTCTGTAAACCAATGGGTCGTCAGTAGATTGAATTTCAAGGCCTATAGAGCTGTAATCCAGACTGTAGTCCTTCAAAAAATCAAGGGAAGGCTTTACTGCATCGTTATCTTCAGTGGAGTTGACATCTCCGGAATTTCTGCACATTTGCCATATGCTAGAGTAAAAAGCGACCAAATCTCCTTGCTCGCCGCCCCGTGTCTTAAAGAGATTATCCATATCGGGAACATTTATAAGGTTCTGTACTTCGAGAGGTTTTGAGAGCTTTATTTCCCGGCTGCCGTCTATGCTTCTGATACAGAGATAATAATTGGCTCTACCTCCGGGCTTGATGGCTCTTGCGGCCCTATACTTAAGCATTACTGTAATATCGCAGACAAGGCGCAGTGTGACCGAATCCGAAAATGGGTATGCATAGATGAATTCACCGACTGGAGATCCGGTTTCCAATTTATCCGAGGAATCCAGAAGGAACAGTTTATAATAGTTGTTGGAATACTGTGGAACCATTACTGTCATATCCAGGATTGCGCTCTTAGGCTCCTCTTCCAAGTAGATTCGGTCGTAAAAAGATTTTTCTTCTCCGTCAACGGTTAGGGTTTGAGAAAGCACAATTGCACTATTTTGAATGGAGGAGGCATCCAGAGCTTTTATCCCTTCTTTAAGACAGACTCCGAGGGGAGAGCTCTTTTGAGCCAGAATGGCATCGTTCTCAATCGTGATGTATTGGGTCAGGTGTGAATTGTCTGCAAAGCCCACCTCGATAACGTAACGCAGCTTATCAGAAAGCAAAAGCCTGCCGGTAAAATCCGCCGGTCTGAAAGAAAGTCTGTATCTGCCTTTGCCGTCCGCGCTCACCGTCTGATCCGCATTGCCCATTTTACCGTTGATTGTTGTATTCTTCTGGTACTTATCGTTAAGATAAACGCCTCCGCGGATGATAATGTCGCCGGCATAAGGCATGCCGCTTATCTCGTCAAAAAGCTCCAGAGAGACGTTATAGTTAATAGGCGGCAGCTTCACGGTATTAACCGGGTAAAGATCAAAGCTGCTTGAGCCTTTTTGATTGCCTGTTAGGTCACTGTGGTTAATGGCGGCAAAATCATAGACATTTTCGGCTGCGTCGGTTGGGTAAAAGACTACGTCGCTTTCGATGCCGCTTTCCTCGTATACGCCCACCTCTCCCGAGAAAGTAACGGTTTTCTCCTTGCCGTTTCCGTTGGTATAAACCAATTTGCATGGAACGTTCTGATAGACTCGAAACAGATAAAGCTTGTCATTCAAGGGCTCCAGCGTGACATTCATGGAATCAGTCATTCCGGTAAGGGTGTGGGTGGCGGTGATTACAGAGCTTCCGGCGCCACCGCCGCTCAGAAGCAGAGAGGTTCCCGGAAGAAGCGCGGGATTATAGCTGTCGCCGATACGCCTGCCTTCATACCAAAGGGAAACACTCTCACCAGCCACCTGCCAGGTGACCCGGTCGGCGATGGTGCTCCAGGCATATGCCCTGTCGTTGATTTTTACTGTTTTTAACAGTTCCTTTCCAATACTGGAGCGATACTTAAGAAAGTTTGTGTTGTAAATAACATCTCCGTCTTTAAAATCGTAGCCTATTGTAAGGGCGTCCGGTGCCGGAAAGCCGTCCAGGAGCATATTCATGGCAAACTTATTGTAGACATAGACACAGTATGAATCATAGGACCAAGCCTCGGCTGATAGATTTTTCGCTTTAAGGCCCACTGTATAAACATCCAGCAAGCGGCTGCTCTCAACATCACTGATATTTACAGTTAAGGGTTCAATGGCCGCAGGTGAGGCAACCGTCTTTATAGGGGTGGATTCACTGTTTTTTGTAACAGTTAGCGTATATTCTGTTTCGGCCGATTTGTTTCCAATGTTAAATTCCACAGTAAAGCCTTCGGCATTGTCGAGTAAAAACACCGATTCGGGATGATTCAGAGAAGCCTTCGCAGGCAGCTGCCGTATCCGGATATTGGCTCCTGTGGCCTTGGTAATGCCCGAGTGCATATCCTTGGCACTGATTTCCAGTATATAGCCATATTGGTTCTTTGCCGTAACCTTAGTGAGCAGTGCGGCAGGCACGGTATAAGAATTTAGCGGAGCTTGTGCAGTGGCTCTTATGACCTCTGTGGAAAGCGGGCTCCCCTTTTTCATACCTCCGTCATCATAGTCTGCATCATAAAGAGTGAAGGTATATGTAGTTTCAGTTCCCGAGCCACCATACAGGTCGTTTCGATCAGCCAGATTGGAGGAAAAGCTGATTTTTGCATCGCTGCCTATAAGAAGGTCCTGATTTTTGACACCATTTGGCACATAGAGGTAAGCATCCTGAGATTCAAGTACTGAAAGGGTACGGCTATTAAAGAGGATCGCTTCCTCTGACAGCGGATTTGTCACCGCCAGGGTAAAGTAGACCTGACCGGCAGCATTTAATATAATCGAACCATTTTCATCGATTTCAGCAATGCTTTCATCGCTGCTGGACCATTTGAAGTATTCTAAGCCTATCCAGGTGGCGTCAACGTTGAGATAGTATCCCAGAGAGAGGGTACTTCCTGCATTAATAAAAATGCTGTCTCCCGGGGGCCAGGTTATATAATCTAAAGTAATGTCGTTTTCATCATCCACGAGTATAATTGGTTGAACTGCGTAGATTGTAACCAGGCTGTCGACCCGCTTATACCCACTACCGGTATCCACATAAATTTCCAGTGCATATAAAACGTCATCGTCCGTGGTGTTTTCGGGTACTGTGAAAAAGCCCGTAAGCCCGGTAACACGCGTTAAGTCTGTTTGTACTGTCAGCGGAATGTCAATGGTTCCTTCCGTGGTAATTGCTCTGGCTTTGACCACAGTGGAGAGGTTGCCCGCACTCAATCGGGACTCATGTGTAAGCCAGTTGCTGAGTTCCGTGTCCTGCTTAAGTGGAATGGAGACTGTAGCTGCCATATTTCGGCCTGTTCCCTGATCAAGGCTGACCGATGGCTGCGCACAATAGGCAAAGGTAAGCCTTGGGTCAAAAGAAATATTTACTAAGGCGCTGCCGCTTCCGGAGCCCTCCTGGGTTTTTCCGGAGAGGTCCACGGCGCCGGAAATGTCAGAAACATTGATAGTAAAGCTTTCAGCATTCAGCGCCTCATCACCTAACCGATACAGGAAGCTGACCCTTTGGGAAATAGTGCCTGCACCCTCCATTGGACTTAGAGTTTGGTCATCAACTTTAAAGGTGATACCGCCGGTATAGACCGGTTCGCTGAATTCAATGGTTATAGGAATATCATCCCCGTAATGGGCATTGTCCATACCAGTTGAAACTCCTTTAACCACAGGCGGGACTTGATCAGAAAAGCCTACCTGGTACTGCAGGTATTGCCCGGTTTCATCTAAAAAGCAAGTAGAGATGGCATCCGGGCTGGTAACCATGGAATAATCAAAGGAAAAGTCTAGCTTATTGAATATTCCGTTACCTTCAGCCCCCGCCCCCAGATTGACCTCTTCTGCCGGTAGCTCCCGGGTAAATTCGCCGGAGTAAAATGAAGTTTGGCCGTTTGCTGCGAGGCTGATGCATTTGGACTGAAATATATATGCTTCTTTGGGTGGTATAAATTCATCGTTCTTGGCTCTAATATGATATGTGACTTCCTGAACTCCGTCAGATTCATTGACGAAATACCCCTGTGGAAGATGGATATGGCTAAACACACCTGCATCGAGCATTTTCCGTACGTCTCCGGAGATTTCGGCAGTAAAACGAAGCTCGTGATTTTCCGGAATAGGTTCCGGAACGGGATAAACTCCGCTGGTCCCTCCAGCCACTTGGTTAAGGTCAATAAGCTCGGTATTTGCAGCATTATCATAGGCCGCAATGCAGTCGAATTCGCTCTTCACCGGCATAGGCACGGTAATGCTCTCACGATCCCCATCAAACAGGGCATTTTGTATATCGCCGCAACAAAGGTAAAAGATGTGCTCCCCTGTCCAGAAGGTATTGGGAGTGTTTGGCATGTTGTAATTACCAGGGTTATCTGCAAAGGGGGCAATTTCGATTATTACATCCTTTTCGGATTCTGCTTGAGAAAGGATGACTGTACCCGAAATCGCCCCGGTCAAATGCCCGTATTCCGCACTGCCATAGACAGCCTTATAGCGAAAAGAAACCGGCTGTTCACCGGGATTATCCAGGGTGAAATGAATTACGGCGGATCGGGTATCGGCATCGGTTTGGCCCGGCAGTCCCACAGCCTCAATCTCGTAGGAGACCCGGGTATCGTATGTAATTCCTGAGGGATTTTGGACCAGCGTCTCTGCCGCCGATTCGGTATCAAGTGTTGGGGAAAGCTGATATGCCACAGGGCTCTGAGATGTTTGAAAAATCTCAGAAAGTGGAGTGTCTCCGACTTTGTTGCCAGCACCTTTTTCATTTTGTGCAATGCTTTGGGCCGGGATAAGCGTCAACGCTACGGACAGCACCAACACCAGTGCTAAAGGTCTTTTCATATCCTTCATTGCTTTCCGCTCCTTGAATTCAGACATTATTTATATTATGATTAATGATGAATGAAAAAATATGACTGCAGTCATGTTTTATAAAATTATTATATAATCTATTCTGTCTCAATTCAATGGGGGAATTAAAATATATGAAAAACGAAGAAACGGGACGAAAAAAACAAAAAGGTGAAAAGACGAAGCGAAAGTTGTTCAATACCGCTGTCCGGCTGTTTAATCAGTACGATTTCGGCGAGGTCACTGTGGACAGGATTGTAGAAGCTGCAGGAGTAGCCAAAGGCACCTTCTATATATATTTTGAATCAAAGGATGCGCTAATCGCAGCATTCTTACTCGACTATGTCAATAGGGTGGACACGGATTACCGGGCTACGCTGGACTCGTTTCCTCCGGATACGAACGCTTCCCAAATACTGCTGAGTCTCATCAGTAAGATCGCCGACACGCTTACAGGAACGATAGGCTGCCAAAGCATGCGTACTGTATACAAACTACAATTGGCCGACACCATGGACATGAGTGCAGTCAAGGGATATGACAGGGAGCTGTATGGAATGTTCGCGGATTTGCTGGAACGAGGCATAGAGCGGGGAGAATTCAGCCCCATTTTGCCTCTCAATGAACTAACCAGACATTTCGTGGTGGCTATACGGGGCCTCAGCTATGAATGGTGCATCCGGTATCCCGACTTCGACTTAAAGGCACAAGCCCTTTCGCACTTTCAAATACTGTTGGACGGCATAAAATCGAATTGAACTGTACCTAAAAGATTGGTCTGTTCAAGGCTAAGATAAACTTAATAGTTAGCATGGGAATATCGCTGCCCACCGTATTAATGAGAGCAGGTACGCAAGGAGAATAGTAACCTTGCCCCCAGCCAAGGGAGATTAGTATAGTAATGATATATCCTATTGAAATCCATTACTTTCCTTTGAGTTTCTTAATTGTATTACTATCCTTGTCAGGCGCGCAATAATAGCACGTTCACATGATATCAACCCGGTGGACATGCTAATTATAATGTGATCTTTAATTAAAATTATATTCTGTAACAATTTTTTCTCTTCCGGTAACCTGGTCCTGGTAATACTCGTAGCAGCAAATGCCAAGGAAAGAGCCTGATATATTGAATACGTTGTCATACCCCAGATTTTGCAATGCCATAACTGCATTGTAGCTTCTCTGACCTGAACGGCAGTGCAAGTATACCGGCTTATCCTTCGGAATCTCGTCGAGCCTGTCTCTTATTTCACTCAACGGAATGTTGACAGCATTTATAAGATGTCCTTTCACAAATTCATTCTTCTCTCTTACATCTACGATAAATGCACCGCTTTCCACAAGTTCCCTGACTTTTGTTACAGGAACTTGCCTGAACCGCCCATAAAGGAGGTTGAGTCCGACTAAAGCTGCAAAATTTACTACATCCTTGGCGGTACCAAATAAAGGAGCATAGCATAACTCCAATTCCTTCAGGTCTTCCAGAGTTCCGCCCATTGAAATCATTGCGGCAATAATATCAATTCTCTTATCTACGTTTCCTTTTCCTATTGCCTGTGCTCCAAGTATTTTACCTGTTGGATATTCATATATAAGTTTGAAGTGCATTGGATTGCTGTTTGGCATTAATCCGACTTTGTCCCCTGGAATTATATATACGAAATCGTATGAAATTCCAGCTGCTTTTGCAGTTTTTTCATTCAACCCCGTTGATGCAGCTCTCAAATCAAATATGTTAATAACGGAGGATCCTATTACACCCTTATTATTGTGGGGAATGTTATACATATGATCAGCCGCTGCTCTTGCCTGCCTCTGCGCGGGGCCTGCCAGAGCGAGCAACGAAGGTTTATGGGTCAGTTGGTTATAGACCTCTGCGGCATCGCCTACAGCATAGATATCTTTATCATTGGTCAAGTAATTATGGTCAACCTTGATGCCGCCGGTTATTCCGATTTCCAGTCCTGCATCTTTGGCAAGTTTAGTTTCAGGTCTGACGCCGATTGCCATAATTACCGCCTTTGCAGCCACTTTTTTACCAGACTGCAACTCTATGGAATCTTCATTTATTTTCTTCACTCCATCATTTAATATAAGATTAACTCCCTTATCTATCATTTCTTTATGGAGAATCTGAGCCATGTCATAATCAAATGGAGCCATTATCTGGTTTAAAGCTTCTACCAGGCTGACATTTTTACCGGCCAAACGTAGGTTCTCCGCCACTTCCACACCTATAAATCCGCCGCCGACAATAGCCGCATCCTGTATATTATTTTCCGCAATATAGTTGTCCAGTTTCTTTATGTCAACTACATTCCTTATTGTAAATACATCTGGTTCCATAATTCCATCAATGCTTTTTGGACAAACCGGGTTAGCACCAGGAGATAAAACAAGTTTATCATAGGACTCTTCATATTCCTCTCCGGAAACCAGGTTTTTTACTGTTATTTTTTTCTCTTCTCTGTTTATATTTATAACTTCACTGTTAACTCTTGCTTCAATATTATATTGTTTTTTGAACTTTTCCGGGCGCATCATGACCAAATTATCACTGTTTGCTACAATTCTGCTTAAATAGAACGGTAATGAACAGTTGGAAAAAGATACATTAGGCCCCTTCTCAAAAATGATTATTTCTGCATTTTCATCAATTCTGCGTGCCCTTGCTGCGGCTGAAGCCCCTCCAGCAACCCCTCCGATAATTAAGATTCTCTTGCTCATTACAGTGGCTTCCCTTCTTTAAATGAAATTTATATTGTATATAACCCGGAAACACCTATATAACCTGAAATATGACCGGTAAGTTCTATAAGGTTAGATAACAGCAATTGCCTCAATCTCGACCCTGGCATCCTTAGGAAGTTTGGATACTTCTATAGTAGACCGTGCCGGAAAAGGAGCTTTGAAAAAAGAGCTGTATACTGCATTCATCATTTCAAAATCTTTCATATCAGCAAGAAATACTGTTGTTTTTACTACATCTTTCAACGAACCCCCTGCACTTTCTAAAATTGAGGCTAAG
>DOHN01000151.1:5024-15469 GCA_003535195.1 Ruminiclostridium sp. | reverse complement strand
TAATTTTACTCGTCGGAGCTGAACAGTTGATTTGCCGCTTGACGGTCATGAAGCGTTCATGGTATAATATCGGAAGATTTCGGCTAAGAAAGTCGAATGTACCTCAGAATTGGCACTTTTCTATGTTTAAAACAGATTTATGCTTTTTGCATATTAAAAGCTTTATAAAATAGTATTTAGGATAGACCAGCCACGAAGGTTGGATGAAACCGCGGAAACGGTTTTGTTCATCACAAGGGGCTGTTTTTTTTGTCCAAATATTCAAAAAAAACGGGAGAGATAAACATTCCAAAAGGAGAAGAGCATGAGAACGGGGTTCGTAAAAAAAATATTTAACCGTGCCAATCCTAATATGGGCGTCATCATCGCTGTCTTAATTGTTTTAGCGGTGGCGTCGCTGCTGTTTGGCATTGGGCTTGGTCCCGTCACGGTCGCGCCGGAGAAGGTGATGAAAATACTGCTCAGCCGTATCCCCGGGCTTGAAGAGGCTATACCGCATACATGGGAACAGCTTGATCAGAATATCGTCCTCGGCCTGCGCCTGCCTAGGGTATGCCTCGGCATGGTGGTGGGCGCGTCGCTCGCAGTAACCGGCGTGACCATGCAGGCTCTGGTGCGCAACCATTTGGCCGACCCGTTTATTCTGGGCGTATCATCGGGCGCGGCGGCTACAGCGACACTGGGCATGCTGTTCGGCGCGTTTTCCTTTTTGGGAGAATATTCACTTTCCATCAGCGCCTTCATCGGCTCGGCAGCGACAATTATTTTTGTCTATACCATTTCACGGGTACGGGGACGCATCAACATTACCCAGCTTTTGCTTTCCGGCGTTGCGGTCTCCATGATTATGGACGGCGTTACGCGCATCATTACCCTCAGCGCGCCAAACGCGCTCGGCCTGCATAATGCGACCTTTTGGATGTCGGGCAGCCTTGCCGGAGCAAAATGGGGATACCTTACATTGCCGCTGGCTGTCCTGGTCATCTGCATGACTGTGCTGATGATTAACTATCGGGGACTTAACCTGCTGCTTTTGGGGGATGAAAGCGCAGGGGCTTTGGGCGTCAATGTGCGTCGGCTCCAAAAAATGCTTGTGCTGGTAGCTTCGCTGATGGCGGGCGTGACCATTGCGGTCAGCGGGACAATCGGCTTCGTAGGTCTCATGGTTCCGCATTTTACCCGTCTGCTGGTGGGCGGTGATCACCGCAAGGTGCTGCCCATATCGGCGCTTTTGGGCGGGATTCTTGTTGTTTGGGTCGATGTGGCGGCGAGGATGGTGCTCGCGCCTGAAGAACTGCCGGTGGGAATTCTCACGGCAATCCTTGGCGGGCCGCTGTTTATCTGGCTGCTTAAGCGCAATACAAAAGAACACAGGTAAGAGGGGAGAGGGACGGATGCGCTTGCAAATTGAAAATCTTACATTTTCCTACGGCGAAAAGGAAGCTGTCGACGATATCAGCCTTCACGTTAAGAAGGGGGAGTTCGTAGGCCTGATCGGGCCCAACGGCAGCGGAAAGTCCACGGTGCTTAAAAATCTTTACCGGGCGCTGGCGCCGGACAGCGGAACCGTTCTATTAGACGGAGAAAATCTTCTTGCCATGAGCCATAAAAAGTCGGCTTTAAAGCTGGGCGTCGTGGGACAGGAAAACGATGTTCCCTTTGATTTTCTCGTCGAGGAAATTGTTGCGATGGGCAGGAGTCCGCACAAGAAGCTGTTTGACATCGACAACGCCCACGATAAATATATCGTCCGCCACGCACTGGAGCATCTGGGTATGGAGAAGATGTCAAAACGCAATTATCTCCACCTGTCGGGCGGTGAAAAACAGCGTGTTATCATAGCCCGTGTCATCGCGCAGGAAAGTGATTTTCTTTTGTTGGACGAACCGACCAACCATCTTGACATAAGCTACCAGATGCAGATTTTCGATTTTATAAAGCGGCTGGGGGTCACGGTTCTTTCCGCTATCCACGATTTGAACATGGCGGCGCTGTACTGCGACCGCATCTATGTGCTTAAGGAAGGCCGGATCGTTTTGCAGGGAACGCCCGACGAGGTGCTCACTCCGGAAAATATCTTTAATGTATATGGCGCCCGCTGCGATGCCGCGACCCATCCAATGACCGGGAAGGTATCCATTACCTTTTTGCCCGCCGGAATCGGTGTATAAGTATGATTTTTGCCAATATTTTAGGAGGAATAAAATGAAAAAAACACTTTTGCCTGTAACCGCATTGCTTCTCACACTTACCCTTGCTTTTTCTGCCTGTGGAAAACCAGCTGAAACAACGCTTTCGGCTTCACCCTCGGCAGGGACACCCTCGCCTTCCGGCACCGGAACAGGTGCGCCATATCCTATGACCTTCGATAATTATGGCAGAGAAGTTACCGTATCTGCAAAGCCCGCTAAGGTTTTGACCCTCGGTCCTAACTGCACCGAGCTGTTCGTCGCCCTTGGCCTCACTGATTATATTGCAGGCAGCAGCCTGAAAAATCACAGCCGCGGCCCATTGCCGGAATATGCCGGGGCTTTTGCGAAAATCCCTGAACTCAATTACGGCTCCGCTACCCGTGAGGCGGTTATTTCCAGCGGTGCGGACTTTATCTACGGCATCGACTGGGAATTTGGCGGCAGCGGCCTGGATATTGACGAGCTGGCCGGATATGGCATCACCACTTATATGAACGCGGCTGCCACAATGGAGCAGCAGTATCAGGAAATTCTTGATATCGGAAAGATTTTTGGTGTTGAAGATAAAGCCGCTGCCTTTGTGGAAGACCCAAAAACGCGGATTGGCGCAGTGGAAGATAAAATCGGCGGTCTTAAAGCGCCTAAAGTGCTTGTTTATGACAGCGGCAGCGACGGTGTTTTCACCTGCAGCGGCAAGAATTTTGAATCCCTGCTTATCAGCATGGCGGGCGGCGAGAACCTGTTTGGAGATCTTACCGAAAAAGCATGGATCACCGTCAGCTATGAGGAGGTCCTTGCCCGTGAGCCCGATGTGATTCTGGTTCATGACTACGATTCCCCTTCCGTCGAGCAGAAAATCGCTGAAATCAAAGCCAACGATATGCTCTCGCAGCTCGACTGCGTAAAAAACGACCAATTTGTTGTCATTGAGCTTGAAAGCGTGCTGCCCGGCAACCGCATGGCCCATACGGTCGAGAAGCTCGCAAAGGGTTTCTATCCCGATAAGTTCTAATAATCATTTTCCCATAAGTTCATAAAATGTCCCTTACGGAAATGCGCCTTTTTCAGTGCCCCCTTTCTTTTTCTGTCTTTTTTTACGATAAAGATAATGGAACATAATTATTAGCTTTTCTGACGGGGATATTAGAGATGAAGAATGAACGCTTGTTAAAAATCATTATTATAGCTTTGCTGTTTGCCATAATTATCTGGTTCGGGTTAAGGCCGCTGTTTACAGGGACCTCCCTGAAGAATTATATCGGTATTGGCCGGGAGGATCTCGATCTTGATGTAGATGAATATTCCACTATCGTCATAGGGTCTGACCCGGAAGGCGTGGCCTCTGCTCTCGCCTGTGCCAGAACCGGCGTTAAAACGCTTTTGATCACAGCCGACAAGGACCTGGGAGGTTATTTTAAAAAGAGCATGATTGCTGAAATACATCCTCAGCAGACCATTGCCAGTAAAGGAAAAGTGATTCTGAACAAGGGCATCTATGAAGAGATATTCGGCAGCTTTAAGCTGGGCTTTACCGGGGAGGACTACGAAAAAGCGGCTCAGAAGCTGGCAGAATCGGAAGAAAATCTGGATGTAATCTACGACAGTATGGTACTGGATGTGAAGCTCAAGGGGGAACGGGTAACAAGCATACTGGTTCAGCAGACCGACGGTGTCCACCGCTACAGGGCCAGGAATTTTATTGATGCCACCCGGGATGGGGATTTGCTGATGCTTTGCAATACGCCGTATTTTAAAGGCTCAGAAGATGTGGGGCTGAAAGATACATACGCTCCGTTGAAATTTAATTTTAAGATCTCAGGTGTGGATACCGAAGCACTGAAAAAAGTCAAGAAGACGACTGCTTTCGTCGATGAGTTTCAGCTGGTGCTGCTGGCCTACCAAAGGGTTAATGCCAACACGAAGATCCTGTCTCCTTCTTTTATCATCCTCAATGACAATGAACTGGTCATAAGCGGTCTTGAGGTTTTTGGCGTAAACGTGGAGAACCAGCAGGAGATTACAGAAGCCTATGCCAGCGCTGAGGAAGAAGCCATCATGCTGACCGCATATTTAAAGAATGTGCTGGCGGCTTTTAAGGACTGCACGTATAAAGCCAGTCCGGAAAGCTTTTTCATCCCTGAATACAGGCATTTTGAGGGACGCTACCGGCTCGCTGTGTCGGATATTCTGGAAAACAGAAATTTTAAGGAAAAAATTGCCCTCTGTTCAGAGGCGGTGGATGCTGGCAAATTTGCTGATAAAAATGTGGACTATATTGTAACAAAGCCTGTTGTTTATTCCATACCCCTTGGCTCCATTATTCCTTCTAACCTGGACAATGTTATGATGACCGGTGCAAAAGCTTCTTTCGCCTCTCTTGCGGCAACCAGCGCGGGAAGCCTCCCCACCAGAATAACAGTGGGGGAAGCCGCAGGCCTTGTTTCCTCTTTTAGCTGCATTCATGACAAAACTCCCGCAGAGCTGCTGGACTCTGAAGAGGAACTGAAGGCGCTCAATAAATATCTGACCCGGGGCAATATAGAATTAATGGATTTTTCCGAAAGCATTATGATTCCGGAAACAGACCAGAAGCTTTCGGACCACTGGGCCTAACGGTATGTGAAAGAATTGGCGGAATGGGGTCTTATTGCGGGGGGAGAAAAAAATGACTTCAAGCTTGACTATAAAGCCAGCCAGGAGCTTCTGGCAGTTCTTTTAAAAAATGCAATCATAAAAATTGTACCGGAAGCTTATCACATGGAGCTCGATAAAAAACTTGAAAATTATGAGCGCAGGGAGATGCTTACAGGCGAAACGGCAGCAATGATTGTATTAGACATACTGGGCATTCCCAGCGAGCCGAACAAAGCGCTGGATGCGCTTTTGGGGCAAGGTGTTCTGCCGGCCCAATTAACCGGCAGGTTAAAAAAAGAAGATCCGGTAACCATGGATGTGATTTACGGGCTTGCCGTAGAGACCGTAAACAAAATGGGCCGGTAAGTCTTATATGCCGATTATTTTTTAAACCTGGTTTTTAAAGTCAGCAGTATGAACCGGGGCAGATCCATCATTCGTTTATATCGGGAAGGTTCTTTTATGAGCCTGTATAACCATTCCAAACCGGCCTTCCTCATAAACTCGGGGGCAAGGCTTGCTGTTCCGGCAAACACGTCGATGGAGCCGCCAACCCCGATGATAACCTTGCAGTTCAGCTCGTGGGCATGCTCGTGGATCCATTTTTCCTGCTTTGGCGCGCCTAAGCCTACCAGAAGGATTTCAGCGCCTGAAGTATTGATCTGCCGGATGATGTCCGGAACTTCTTCTTCCTTAAAATAACCGTTGCGAAAACCCAGAATATTGGCTCTTGGAAAATCCGAAAGCAGATTAATGGAGGCCTGCTCTGCTACACCGGGCTTTCCGCCGAATATGAAGAAGCTGGTAATACGCCTGTCCGTATTGATAAAGAGTCTTCTTGTCAAATCTATACCCGAGACTTTTTCCTTAAGCCTGCATCCGAGTATCCCGGAAGCCAGCACCACGCCTGCGCCGTCGGCAATCAGGAGGTCGGCTTTATTCAGCAGCGCTTTTAAATCGGGGTCTCTGTATGCCTGCATAACAATTTCTGAATTAGGGGTATAAATTTTATAAGGACCCTGGTGCTTCAGCATTTCCAGAACGCGCTTCAACGCTTCGTCCATGGTTACATTGTCCATCATAACACCGTGAATATCAATTTTTTCGGGCATTTTAAATCCTCCAGTAAAGGATGAATTGCCATTTTCACGGCATTTCATCTATTTTCTGAGCAAATTATAAAAAATAAATAATAATTTTTTTAATAGTTTGCTAAATGATTATACTAAAATAACCGGGTTTTGAAAAGAATATGTTTTATCCCGCACATAAAGCCTATTTTATTGACCTCATAATAAAGAAATGTTAAACTTAAACAGTCTAAAATAAAAAATAGGGGTGTTAAAATATATGAAAATTTGTATTGTTGGACTTGGCTATATAGGTCTTCCTACAGCGGCCATGTTTGCAACAAATGGACATGACGTGGTAGGTGTGGATGTTAATCAAAAGGTTATCGACGCTCTTAACCGGGGTGGAATTGTTATAGAGGAACCGCATTTGGAGGAGACCGTCAAGCAGGCTGTAGACCAGGGCACATTACGGGCATCCCTGAAACCCGAGGAAGCCGATGCGTTTATTATCTGTGTACCGACTCCCATCATGCCGGACAAGACTGCCGATATGACCTTTGTAGAAAACGGCCTGCGGGCGGTGATTCCCTATTTGAGGAAGGAAAATATCCTCATTTTGGAATCTACCTCGCCTCCCGGGACTACCAGAGACTTTATGGGCGGTATTTTGCGGGAAGCAGGATTGAATCCGGGAGAAGATCTGCTTGTTGCCTATTGCCCCGAAAGAGTGCTGCCAGGCCGAATTTTAATCGAGCTTAAGGAAAATAACAGGGTCGTAGGCGGCATTAATGAAAAGTCTGCGGAGGTTGTCAGGGAGCTTTACAAGAGTTTTGTCAAGGGGGATATTTATACCACCGATGCAACCACTGCTGAAATGTGCAAGCTTATGGAAAACACCTACCGGGATGTCAATATTGCATTGGCCAATGAGCTTGCTATGATTTGTGAAAAGATGGGCGTCAATGCCTGGAAGGTCATTGAGTTTGCCAATAAGCATCCGAGGGTAAACCTGCATATGCCCGGTCCCGGCGTAGGGGGGCATTGTATTGCGGTAGACCCGTGGTTCATTATTGAAAAGCAGCCTGAAATCTCTAAAATAATTCATCTGGCAAGGCAGACCAATGACAGCATGCCCCATTTTGTTCTGGAAAAAGTAAAAGCACTGACCAATGACGTTCAGGGCACCAAAAAGATTTGCGTGCTGGGCGTGACCTATAAACCCAATGTGGACGATATGCGCGAAAGCCCCGTTATTGAGCTTGTCCGTCTTTTAAAGGAGCAGGGCGATTTTGAAATTGTGGTGGTAGATCCCCATGTCAATTTTGAAGGCTCGGGGGACAGGGATGTTTACGAGGCTGCCCAGGATGCGCATTTGATTTTACTTGCTGTGAATCATAATCAATTTAAGTCCTTGAATTTTTCCAGAATCAAAGATGTCATGAAAAAACCCCAGGTGCTGGATACAAGGCATTTTTGGGATGCTCTTGAAGTAGAGGGGGCAGGGCTTCAATACCATCTCCTTGGCTGGGGGAGGGAGCAGGCGTGAACAAGGTTCTCATGGTAGCATACCAGTTCCCCCCCGTGGGAGGCTCGGGGGTTCAGAGAACTGCCAAATTTGCCAAGTACCTGCCACAGTTTGGCTGGGAGCCGGTGGTGCTTACCCGGGATACAAAGAAAATGGCGCTGCGGGATGAATCTCTATTAAGGGAGATTCCGTCTCATTTAGAGATTATCCGGACGCCTGCCCGTGATTTAACAACGTTTCCAACCATTTTTAATAAAGCGGGCAAGTTCGTCGCATGGAAGTTGCTCATTCCCGATGGGGAGGTGCTCTGGATGAAAAGGGCCCTGAAATCTGCCGTGGAAAGAGTGGAAAAAGAGGATATCAAAGCCATCTATACCACTTCTTACCCATACAGCGATCATCTCATGGGCCTGGAATTGAAGAAATGCTTTCCGGATATTCCATGGCTGGCTGATTTTCGGGATGAATGGACCAATAATCCCTATCATCTTGACAATCCCTATTTTCCATACCGCATGAAAAAAGAAAAGGCAATGGAGAGGGAAGTGCTGGAAAAGGCCGATGGCCTGATAACAAATACACCTTTGATGAAAGGCAATTTTGTCAGGCTAAATCCAGGCCTTAATCTTGAAACACGCATGGCTGTTATTCCTAACGGGTATGACTCGGAAGATTTTGAACAGGCTCCCTCCATGGGCCGGCAGCGTAATGGCCGGTTTACCGTTACTTATACCGGAGCGCTGTATGGCCGCAGAAAGCCTGATCAAGTTTTAGAAGCGGCGGGAAATCTTGTCAAACAGGGATTAATAGACCGTGGCAGGTTTCTTATGCAATTTATAGGAAGTTTTAAACCGGAACCGCTTCTGGCGCTTATTGATAAAAACGGGCTCACAGGTTCTGTGGATATTGCAGGTTACATGGAACACGGGGAATGTCTGACAAAGATGATAAACTCCGACGTTCTGCTTCTCATTGAAGGTGGCGGCCCAGGTTCAGAGGTTTTTTACACCGGCAAGATATTTGAATACATCCAAACCAATAATCCCATTCTGGCAGCAATTCCTGAAAAGGGGGCGGCCGCGGAGATTATCCGCCGGACCAAAACCGGTATTGTTTGCGACTGGGCTGATGTAAAAGCCATCGAACAAGGCCTGTTAACCCTATACCAGGCTTGGCTTCGGGGCCAGTTCGTTATAGACCCCGACCGGGCAGAAATAGCGAAATATGACAGAAAGGCTCTTACCAGGAGCCTTGCGGAGCTGCTGGACAGGGTATCCATATAAACTTAGTTTAGGAGGACTATTATGAAGTTTATTGATGAGAAAGGCCGGATTTTTGGCAAAATCAATATTTTTGATTTGATTATGCTGCTGGCCGTCGTGGTTGCAATAGGTGCAGTGGGCTACAAGCTCATCGAAAACCGCAAAGAAAAATCCGGCCAGGTCGCCACAAAAGCTTATATCATGACCGTTAAATGTGCCGAAATGCCCGATACTTTTGCCGAAGGCCTCCAAAAGGACAGCCGTATATATTATGATAATGACGGCTTTGTGAATGCAAAGATCGTCCAAATAGAGGAACGCCCGGCTGTTATTGCTGTGCAAACAGAAGACGGACGTATTGTTGAGGCTGTTAGTCCCGATTTGAAAGATGTTTACGTCGATATTGAAGTACAGGATAAGCTCAATGATGATGGTATAAAAGTCGGGCGTTATTCTGTTGCCATCGGCGGCAAATTTACCGTAAAAACAATTTATGCCATGGGTTCGGAGAGTCTGATTCTGGACCTCAAAGAAAAATAGCTTGGGGTATTTGTTATGGTTGTATTGGAATCCTGGTTTAAGCAAAGCGTTATTTTTCGCTTTACCATGGTTATTATCAATATTCTGAATAATAGTCTTCTGGCGCGCGGGGTGGAGTATTGCGCAAAAGTGATCATAGACAGCAGAATTGCTGCCATGCTACGCAATTTCGCAGTCAAAGAATACGATCCTGAAAGCTCCTTATGCTATCGTATCTTTGAAAGTCTGAACAGAAAAAGCGCCGGATTTCGGGATAGAATGCTCCCGGTATTGAAGGAGAGCAGGAGTTTTTGCATCCTTTCCGATTCAAGGTTTTTTCCGGCGGGCATACAATTTTTGATTCCCCTAGTGGCTTTCTATGCCTTTATTGATGAAATTGGGCGCGACATACTCGGCGATTTCTCGCTTTTTGGCTTTTGGGATGAAGCTTTTCTGATCTTTAGCGCTATTTATGTTTTTTGTGTCTGGTTTTTTCAAAAACAGCATAAACCTCTTGTATCAACTCCTGTAGGAGCGCCCATGATCCTTCTCATTGCGGTCTCCTTTTATCTTTATGTAATAAATAGTACTTATGCGCCATTGGGATTTGCCGGCTTTCGGGTTGTAGTTCAATATATTCTCTGGTTCTTTATTCTAAACAGCTATCTGGACGATGACCGTAAAGCTTATCTTATCCTCCGTCTGCTGGTTTGCGTGGGCGGCGTCATGGGGCTGCACGGCATATTGCAATATATTATGAAGGTTCCCACACCCAAGGGCTGGACCGATGTGGCTGAGGGCAACACCGCTACCCGTGTGTTTTCAGTTGTGGGAAGCCCCAATATCCTGGGCAGTATTTTTATTCTGATCATTCCCATTTGTCTTGCTCTGGTGCTGCAAAAAAACCGCAGCTTTCTTGATAGAGCCGTGTTTTTCATTCTTTTGGGTGCTATGGGGCTAAGCCTCATCCTGACTCTTTCCCGAGGGGCGTGGCTCGGTGCGGCAGTGGCATTTTTTGTGTTCTGCCTGGCTATCAACCCCCGCTGGCTCATTCTTCTGGGCGCAGGCGGCGGTGCCATGATGCTGATTCCTTCCGTTTTTAACCGGATTCAATATATGCTTTCTCCCCAGTATATCACCAGCAGTCTGACCGGAGGCCGGCTGATGCGCTATCAGAAGGGCTGGGAGCTCTTTTTGCAAAACCGGTGGATGGGCGTCGGCCTGGGCCATTTTGGAGGAG
>DOHN01000151.1:0-4920 GCA_003535195.1 Ruminiclostridium sp. | reverse complement strand
GTGTCGGCCTGGGCCATTTTGGGGGAGCCGTTGCCATGAATAATAAAGACCTTATTCCCAACACTTTTTATATGGATAACTATTGGCTGAAAACAGCCGTAGAAATGGGGACCATGGGGATCATCGCGTTTGCGGTATTAATTTTGACCCTTATAGTTTGGTCCATTCGCTCTGTCAAGCATTGCAAGGATTATGATACAAGGCTGATAACCGCAGGCTGTTTTTCGGGGCTGTGCGGAGTATTGGTCCATAATCTTATTGAAAATGTCTTTGAAGTTCCTTATATGGTTGTCTATTTCTGGGTGATCGCGGCTATTCTTCTGTATTTCGGACGGCGGCGCCAAAAGGCTTAAAAGGCTCCTCCTCACATTTAAATAGTTGGGAGTTGAGATTTTTTGAAAAAAATACTGCTATTGGCTACCGGTGGAACCATTGCCGCAAAAACAGGCGAAAAAGGTCTTCAGCCGGCGCTGGCCTCGGAGGAAATGCTCAAATATATGTCCAATCTGAGGCAATATTATGATATTGATACCAGGGATATTCTGAATCTGGACAGCTCCAATATCCAGGCAGAAGAATGGCAGACCATGGCAAGGGCGGTCTTCGATGCGATGGATGAATATGACGGATTCGTCATCACCCATGGTACCGATACAATGGCTTATTCGGCGTCCATGCTCAGTTATATGCTGCGAAATTTAAAGAAGCCGGTTGTGTTTACAGGATCCCAGATGCCCATCGACAACCTGCTTACAGATGCGCGAAACAACCTCTATACGGCCTTTGCGGCAATTGACTGTGCTATACCCGGTGTTTTTCTTGCTTTTAACTATAAAATCATCAACGGCTGCAGAGCCGTAAAAGTCCGCACCCTGGGCTTTGAAGCTTTTGAAAGTGTGAACGCTCCCTACCTTGGCGAAATTTATGCAGACGGCATGCGCTGCTATAAGGATCACATCAGAAAACCTGACGATACTTCACCTACTGTGCTCATGGACAATGTTTGCAAGGATGTTTTTCTGCTGAAGCTCATACCGGGGACAAAGCCTGAAATTTTTGATATGCTTTGCAATATGCACTATAAGGGCATTGTCCTTGAGACCTTTGGCATAGGAGGTCTTCATTATGTACGCAGAAACCTGCTGCCAAAGCTCAAGAGACTTATTGATATGGGTATATCGGTGGTTGCATGTAGCCAGTGCCTCTATGAGACTTCCGATTTTTCAATTTACGAGGTAGGCAACAGGCTTCTCGAATGCGGCGTCATTCCCGGCAGGGATATGACCAGCGAAGCATCGGTGACAAAGCTGATGTGGGCCCTTGGCCAGACAGACGATCCCGATGAGGTTCGGAACATCTTCAACACAAACTATGCGGGAGAAGTCGAATTGGAACTGCCGGGCAAAAGATGACAACGGGGAAGAAACCCAAAAATGATATTGGAGAAAACAAAACTGCTGGAGGATTATTCCTTCGGCAGTTTTTTGTATGGACGGAAAAGGATCTTCATCCGGACCAGTTGATCCGTAAGGAAGGGAATCAGCCGCCGCTTAATAAATCATAAGCTGTTAAAATATTGCTTTTTGCCATGATTCGCAGGCGCTCCCTGGCGGCTGCCAGATCCCCTTTGGTTTTCTCCCGGTTATTCCATACTTCCTCTAAAAGCGAAAAGATCTTATCCATGTCAAGATTTTCGGGACTTCCGGCGGAGGGCTGGCAGGTTTCCTTTAAGAAGGCGCCTACCTTGGGCTCATAGACCAGCCCGATCAAGGGGGTACACTGGCTTGCCGCATAGATCAGGGAATGAAGACGCATTCCCACTAAAAGCTGTAATCGTCCTGTAAAGCCCAGCGTTACCTCCGGCCTGTACATTTTCTTGATGACCGATGCCGGGTTTTTCATTCGGCTCATAATGGCTTCTGAAATCTCTAAATCAATGGGGTGCTGCATGGGTATAAAAACGGGGTGAGCCCCAAAATGCTCAACGCAATAATCAGCAATTTCCGCAATTTGATCCAGGTAGCTGGAATCAGCCCATTTTCGGATGGATAGTCCGATGAGGGGGCTGTCCGCCGGTATTTTCTCGGCGCGCATCATCTCTTCAATAGAATTGCTGTTTGCGGGCTCTAAGAGAATGGCCGGATCCGATGTGACATAAATATTGGGTTTGCTGACTTTCATGGCTTTGATTTCGTTATAGGATTCCGAATCCCGAAGGCTTATGGCATCCAGCTGATTCAGAACTCTGCTGGCGCAGCGGCGGTTAAAGGCTCTTTTTACAGGTCCGATGCCGTTTGCAAAAAGCATGGACCGGGTGCCTGTCTTATTTGCCAATTTCAGAATAGAGAGATAATAGAGTATGGATCTTGTGCTGGTGTTGTCCTGAATGAGGCTGCCGCCCCCCGCAAGGAACAGCCGCGTTTTTCTCAGATAGGTCAGAACCTTTATAATATTAAACCGGTTGATGGAGTCAACCTGGTAGATCTTTTTTGTTTTTCTCGGTTTTTTTGAAAAAACCAGATAATCCAGATCCGGATCCACCTCTCTGAAAGAGTCTATGATGGAGCGCAAAATGGCTTCGTCTCCGCTGTTTTTATAGCCGTAATAACCCAGGAGCGCGATATCGTATTTCTTTTTATTGCGTCTTACTTTCTCTTCGGTTTTCAGAACCGTTTCGTATATGGACAGCTGGGTATGGCACATGTTTTCCAGAGAGAATTCTCTTTCGGCTTTTTCCTGAAGCAGCCGGCCCATCTCTTCGCGTTTTTCTTGATTTAAGGACAACTCGGTAAGATATTTTCCAAGAGTCTTAAAATCCCGGGGCTTCACAAGGTATCCATTGACGCCTGATTCTATGAGATCGCCCAGACCGCCCACGCGAGTGCTGACCGTAGCCTTTGCAAGGCGGGCGCCCTCTAGAATGACATAGGGGAAGCTTTCGCTGATGGAGGTCAGCACATTGATATCGATGCTCTGAAAAAAGTCAAAGGGCTGCTGCACCATACCGGTAAAAAAGACATGGGAGGAAATGCCCAGATTTTCTGCAAACTGCTTTAAATGGGTCATGAGCTCGTCGCCCGGACCGCTGATGAGAAACCGGGCTTTGGGATTGGCCTTGACTACCATAGCCGCGGCTTTCAGAAAGGTTTCGTGATCCTTGACCGGGTGGAGCCTTGCCATGATGCCTATTAAAATACAATCTTCCGAAAAAGGCACCTGGTAGCGCTCAAAAAATTCCTTCCTGGAACAGGGCAAAATGTCATCATCAAAGGGGATGCCATTATAGACCGAATAAATACGCTGGGGATTAAATCCCCTGTCTATGAGCATTTCTTTAAAATTGTTGGAAACGCTGATATGATATTCAATCCGCCTTAAGGCGATCATATTGATGACACCGAAGGAAAATCTTTTTAGAATGCTGTGCATATAATCCAGGCGATAATCACTGTGGACGGTAGTTACAACGGGAATTCCCGTTCTGTGCTTGATGATGGAGGCAATCATATTGGCTTTGGCGCCATGGGAATGTATGATATCATATTTTCCTGCGACCACAAGCTTTAAGGTTTTATTGATGTCGCGAACAATGTTGCCGGTATTTATTACTCGGGCGTCAATTCCCATAGCGACGGCGTCATCAAAGAAGCTACCCTTCCTGAAGCTGATTAAGGTGACATGAATATGCTTCCCTAATTCCTTAACGAGTTGGAGAACATGACTTTTGGCACCGCCCTCGTCTCCGCCGCCAATAAGATGTATGACTTTCATAAGTGATTTCCTTTCACAGTAGGTATTATCATAAGCTGATATCACGCCATTCATTCCCATACAAAACGCGCTGATGGGAATAGCCGATGTCCTTTAAAAGGCTGACCGCTTCCCGATAATATGCATCAATCATATCAGGCTGGTGTGCATCCGAATTAATCATGACCGGAATATCAAGATCAAGGCAGGATTCCAATATCCATTTGCTGGGGTAAGGCTCCTCTACATAGCCGCGGGATATGCCCCCTATATTCACTTCCAAAATAACCTGGGTAAGAGATACAATCTCCAGTGTCTTGGAAATCTCCTCCCTGTAGTATTCATCATTCTCATTAAAAAAGACATTGTTTCCGTTGTTTTTTCGAATGATATCCAAATGAGCTACAATATTGGGAGGCATGTTTAAAAGCATTTCCCGGATCTGGCCGTAATAAGCCCGTACCAGTGCTTGAACATCCCCGGAGAAACCATCTCTTAAGGTATCTTCAAACTCCTGGCGATATCCGTCTACAGGCATTAAGCTGCCGGTAGTCTCGCTCTTAACAAAATGCACGGCGCCGATGGTATAATCAATGCCCTTCTTCTTTCGCCAGTCGACACAACCCGGATAATAGTCGGTTTCCAAACCGGTATAGATCTCCAGCCCTTCTTTATATTTTTCCTTTAAGAATTTTGTGGTCTGAACATATTCGTCAAAATCTTCCTCTTTCATATTCCATTCACTGTCTATCAGAACGGGGGCATGAGCCGAAAATCCAAATACCTTGAACTCTTTTGCCATTGCTGAAATAATATAGGACTCGAGCTCTTCCCTGCCGTCGTCAAATCTGCTATGTGCATGGAATGTACCCTTAAACATATAAACTCCTTTATATAATAAATCAATATAGAAACTGACTATTTACCCTTTCTGTTATTAAATACCCTGAGCATTTCACCGATAGCCTTTAAGGACACAAGCTCGACCTGGCGTTTTATCTTTTTGGTTGTCGTTTTTTCAAATTCCTCTTCGCGGACCTCGAAACGTCTGACTTTTTTATAGGAGGAAAGCTTCTTGTTGGCCTTTAAAACCTCCTGCTTGATAAGGCTGTAAAGCTCCTGTTGATCGGGGAGATGGCCGTATTTTTCTGCGATAGCGTCCATATTGGG
>DOHN01000146.1:2785-4190 GCA_003535195.1 Ruminiclostridium sp. | reverse complement strand
GGCAATGGCATCGGTATTTGTACCGCTTGCGCTTTGACACAAGGCATAAGCGGACTGACAAGTGCACAATTTGAGGAGGCGTGGCCGGATATACAGCGACCGATCCAGAAAAGGCTGGAGGCAGCAAAGAGAGCCGCCAAAAAAGTTAATCAAAACAAACCATGAGAGAAATGGAGGTATTTATATGAACTGCACAACGTGTGGAAAAGAAGTTGCTGAAACAGTAAAGTTTTGCGATGGATGCGGAACGCCATTGTCATCGGAACAAGAGAATATGCAAGGGACGGTACGGTCTGCATCGCCAAATCAGGAGATAAAGGAACATAAGGGCATTTTCATGCTATCCTATGTACTCTTTTTTCTCCCGCTTATTTCCTGTCCGACTTCTAAAATTGGACGCTTTCACGCAAATCAGGGTCTTGTGCTTCTAATCACATCGGTTGCGGGAAATATTGCCGTATCAATCCTTTCATCCCTGCTTACATGGAGGCTGTGGGCAATCACATCGTTCATAGGCTGGGCATGGGGTATTGTTGTTCTGGCACTTATTATCATCGGCATGGTGAATGCCAATAAAGGTGAGCAAAAGCCGCTTCCTGTCATTGGGGGATTTACCATTATCAAATAAGGAAGGAGTAAGAATCATGAAAAAGATTTTATCTTTAATTTTAGCGTCTGTATTGATATTGGCGCTTGCCGGATGCGGAGCAAAAGAGCCTGCGGCAGACAAAGCAAATGGCGGAACTACATCGGAACCCAAACAAAGCCAGGTCACCGATGGCACCCAAAAGCCAAATGAAACCGCCTCTGGTTCCAAAACGCTGCCGGCCAGCTATCCTAAAGAAACTTTGCCCCTTGCAGCGGACGCTGAGATTATTGATGTGAGGGAAAACCCTGCGAGTAAAGGTCTGGAAGTCATGTATGTCAGTGACAATGACATCGACACGCTGTGTGATTTTTATGAGGGTGCACTCAAAGATGCGAAAGACTTAAATACAGATGAAACAGCAGATGGTTATTGGATTACCGCCAAAATGGACGGCGTTGATTACACTATAATGCTTGATAAAAACGCTATGAATCCCATTCCCCAATATGCCGGAAAAGTATCCGTCTACCTAATTCTGTCGGGTCTGGAAGGTGTCGCCGGCCCTACTGAGAAGCCTAAGGGCGAGAGTTTGGCATGGCCTTTTGACGAGATGCCCGGAGTTCCTGAGCTTAAGGGGCATATCAGCAAAATCCTGCGGGAAGATGACATTATGCATTTTGAGATGACGGTGGAAAGTGCTGAAACGATAAAAAGCTATGTTGGCGAATTAACTGCGGCAGGCTTTACCTTTGATTCAGCGCCTGATTTGGAAAGCGATCACATCGAATTTCTCGCTTTTAAGGACGGCAGTATGAT
>DOHN01000146.1:1563-2536 GCA_003535195.1 Ruminiclostridium sp. | reverse complement strand
ATCTAAAGTTTTAGCGTTTACATTGGCACTATTCTTAACTCTTGGCCTAATGCCCCTTAGCGCCTTAGCTGCAAATTCGGCACCCTTTACACTGGATCAGCCGCCTACAAATTTGACGGTCGAATTGAAGCGTGACCAAAATGACAGGATTTGCTACGATATCAAGATGGATGTGCCCCAAAGTGTTTTGGCACTTGTCGATATTTTAGGTAATGACCCGCAGCACTTTCCCGGTTTTACTTGCCTTACCCCGATTATAAAAATCGAACACAAGACCGGAAATAATGATTGGAAGGAAACATCGTTTGCATTCGCCGCTGATTATTTTGAAGGTGGTAATGTCTACGCTTATTATCCGGCGGAAGTGGAGGATGCACAAGGGGGCGTCAATGTAAAGGCAGAGGTGAATAGCTTCCGGGCATATTTTTACTCCCATCAGAACTTTAAAGATATCACATCCCCGTATTCCAACATCGTAACCTTAGGCAATCAGGCAGAATACATCAAGGCATCCGATTGGGCGAAGCCCGCGCTTGATGAGGCCAATGAAAAGGGGCTGATCCCCAAATCGCTCATTGGTGCTGACATGACAAAACCCATCACCCGCGAGGAGTTTGCAGAGCTTGCTGTTATATTATATGAGAAGACGACAGGCACCGCTGCACAGGCAGCCTCTCCGAATCCTTTCACAGACACGACAAACCCGGAAATACTAAAAGCCTATAAGCTTGAAATAGCAAAGGGCATTTCAGACACTAAATTTGCGCCAAATGACCTGACAAACCGCGAACAGGTTGCTACGATGCTCAGTCGTGCTATCAGAAAAATGGTGCCGAATGGTGATTTTTCTATCGCCGGCGCTCCTACTTTCACAGATGAAAAAGATATTTCTCCTTGGGCATTAGAGCACGTAAAATATATGAGCAAGCTTGGTGTCATCCAAGGTGCCGACGGAAAGTTCATGCCCAAGGCC
>DOHN01000146.1:791-1370 GCA_003535195.1 Ruminiclostridium sp. | reverse complement strand
GAACAAGCAATTGCCATGAGCCTCCGCTCATATAAGGCAGTCAGTTAATAGTAACTATGTAGTAAAAGGAAGTAAGAGGAACACCCTTTTACTTCCTTTTATGCTTGTATATCGAACACTATAGTGCGTGTTTCTTAGGAGGTATGTTCCAATGGAGGATATTCAAAAAATAAAACAAAAACCGAGAGGCCATATTCTCTCAATTATCATTGTTGCCGCACTGCTCATCGCAGTTGCATCGGCGTTTATCATTTATCGCAGCAACATCGGCTCTGCGTCTGCCTACACTGAATTCAAAGAGGCTATGCTCGAAATTAAAAAAATGGGCGATGATTATGCCGAAAACGACATGAAATTGCAGGCGCAGCATTACTACGGCATGGCTGGTTCAAGCGTCAGCGCTATGAGGCTTGCGGTTGATCATATCCTTGATATGAAGGGTGAAAACAAGTATTTGAAGGATGTGGCTGATGCGGAGGATACGAATGTTACGGCGAAGCCTACATATAAGGATTGGGAATCTATCGCTGCCATCAGCCCTGCTTCGCCGTACCCTTATTATTTTGAAGGACTAATATA
>DOHN01000146.1:0-580 GCA_003535195.1 Ruminiclostridium sp. | reverse complement strand
AACAGCGCAGCTTTTTACTATCTGAGTGAGCTTGGCATAGATGAGCTTTCTAAGATACGGGATGAGCTTGCCGTGATAGAATCCGATCTTTATGAAGTTTTTACGCCGAAACCCTATGGTTTGGAACGTCATCCTATGAACTTCAATGACGAATATTTACGGGCTAAGGCAAAAGATATTTTGGAGAAGGAACCAAATGAGTATACAGAGGCTTTGAGATATTATACTGCGGCACTCAGAATAAATCCATTTGAAGCGAAGAATTATGCTTGCTGTGCCCTAATTTCCATCTTCAACAATGATGTTGATGCAGCCATAACCTGTGTCAATGAAGGGCTTTGGGTAGATGAAAGCAATAAAGAGCTGAATCAAATCGCTGCATGGCTCACACAGAATCGGGAATAGGAGGTTTCACCATGAAGAAAAGGATTATTTTTGCATTGATCTCACTGATTTTACTTGTGACAATCTCTATCCCGGTTCAAGGCGCACCTGCCAGAGGGGTTGACCGCAGCAAGATCGGGTTTGATTCGTTAGAGAGTTATCCCCTCATCATTACAGTGGGCGAGCTTTCTTTTGA
>DOHN01000138.1:55553-57290 GCA_003535195.1 Ruminiclostridium sp. | reverse complement strand
TCCTCAGCCTTGTGCATAGCTTCATAACGCTCTTTTTGATCGCTGGAAGATTTGACCTTTGCAATCAAAGCATCGTACTCCTTGTTGGACCACTGAGCGTCGTTGTTGCCGCCGCCTGTTACCCACATGTCAAGGAAGCTGATAGGATCGTTGTAGTCGCCTAACCAGCCGTTACGTGCGATCTGATAATCGCCGTTCTTTCTGGTGTTGAGGAAGGTACCCCATTCCTGTGAAACAAGGGATACATTAACGCCAATCTTTGACCACATATTCTGAAGGGCTTCACCAATAGCCTGGTGGCCTGTACCTTCATTGTAGATATACTCAAGGGTCGGCAGTCCTTTTCCCTCCGGATAGCCTGCTTGTGCAAGAAGCTGCTTTGCCTTCTCAAGGTTTCCTTCGTAATCGGTCGGATTATAATAGTCTCCGCCAACTTCACGGAATTCCTTTGTAGGATCGGAATCTGACAATCCTATGGAAACAAATGCGCCTGCAGGCTGCTGGCCGGCTTTGCCTATTTCTTTACAGATAAACTCACGGTCGATGGCAAGGCTTAATGCCTCACGGACAAGTTTGTTGTCCAGAGGAGCGGCCTGAACATTGAAGGAAACATAGTAGGTTCCAAGCTGTCCTTCAAGGTGGAATTCAGGTTTATCTTTCCATGCGTCAATTTCATCGTTGGGCATATCATCAATAAGGAGAACTTCTTCCTTCTGGAATGCATTCAGTTTAGCCATGTCATCGTCCATCAGGACAAACTTGATGTTTTCTACGCCCAGCCTATCATAATCCCAATAGTTTTCGTTCTTTGTCATCAGGATGTGTGAACCTGGAACCCACTCGGTTACTTTGTAAGGACCATTGCCGATATAGGTTTCAGCGGTTGTTGCCCAAGCTTCGCCATTGGCTTCAACAATATCCTGGCGAACAGGTGAGAAGGCCGGGAATGCAGTCAGCTCAAGGAAGTAGGGGGTAGGAACCTTCAGGGTTACTACAAGGGTTTTGTCATCCTGTGCGACAACATTCAGTTTCTTTTCGTCATAGCCTTCGATTACATCAAACATGTATTCATAATCTGCTGCGGTATCAGGAGAAACAGCACGATTCCATGCATATACGAAGTCACTTGCCTTTACGGGCTCACCGTCGCTCCATTTCAGACCATCACGAAGTGTAAAGGTATATACCTTTCTGTCCTCGGAAATTTTGTAAGAAGCGGCCTGACCTTCAACAGGAACGCCGTTTTTGTCCAGAGTCATCAGTCCCTCAAATGCGTGGATGATCATTGTTGCTCCGTCAACAGCAGAGTTGAGAGCAGGATCAATAGTGTCGGGATCGGGGCCGACATTTACGGCAAGAGTATCAACGGCACTCTTATTGCCGCCATCAGTACCGGTAGGTGCGCTGGGTGATGCGCTTGCTCCGGGTTTAGATTGGTTGCCGCAGGCTGGCAGAATAATCATGCTGATCATAATCATTGCCAGAATAAGTGCAACTTTTCTTTTCATTAAAATCCCTCCAATTAATTCTCGTACTATGTACGATTTTTTATATTATAACATTTCCAGTCAGTCAATACTTTGTCGAATTATCTGAAAATGCTATTTGTATAGGATAAAATTTCTAGTGTGAAGCAACAAGATCCCCGGATGGGACAGCAATTTTTGATTGCTCTGATAAAGTGGGGCTCTTATTGCTCTACTTTATTGTACCTTATCCAAATGATGGCAAGCTGCA
>DOHN01000138.1:55127-55421 GCA_003535195.1 Ruminiclostridium sp. | reverse complement strand
AATGATGGCAAGCTGCAAAATGCCCGGGGGATATCTCCTTAAATTCAGGTTCCTGTGTGGCGCAAAGCTCGGTGGCATACCGGCAGCGGGTTCTGAAGCGACAGCCGCTTGGCGGATTTACAGGGCTGGGTACATCTCCTTCCAGAACAATTCTTTTGCTCTCCCGGCTCTTTATAGGGTCGGCAACAGGAATTGCTGAAATCAGTGACCGGGTATAAGGATGAACGCTGTGGAATATCAGTTCATAGCTGTCGGCAAGTTCTACAAGCTTACCCAGGTACATGACGCCGATGC
>DOHN01000138.1:34885-55008 GCA_003535195.1 Ruminiclostridium sp. | reverse complement strand
ACCCAGGTACATGACGCCGATGCGCTGACTGATATGCTTTACAACACTGAGATCGTGGGCAATAAAGAGATAGGTCAGCCCCAGATCCTGCTGAAGGTCCTCAAACATATTGACGACCTGTGCCTGAATGGATACGTCCAGAGCCGAAATGGGCTCATCACACACAATAAATTCAGGATCAACGGCGAGGGCTCTGGCGATGCCTATACGTTGGCGCTGTCCTCCTGAAAACTCATGAGGGTAACGGTTCGCATGCTCACTGTTAAGTCCCACGCGCTCAAGCATGGCAATGATTTTATCATGCCTTTCGGTCTTGGAAGCCGCAAGCTTGTGGATATCGATGGCTTCACCGACAATATCGCCTACCGTCATTCGTGGATCCAGGCTCGCATAGGGGTCCTGGAATACGATCTGCATTTTGCGCCTGTAGGGGAGCATGCTGACTTTGGTAATGTCCTTGCCGTCATATATAACCTTTCCGCTGGTAGGTTCATAGAGGCGAAGGAGGGTTCTCCCGGTTGTGGTTTTGCCGCAGCCGCTCTCACCCACAAGACCAAGGGTCTCACCCTTGTTTATATAAAAGGTGACATCATCAACAGCCTTCACATATTTAGGGTTGAACATACTTCCACCCGCATGGAAATACTGCTTCAGATGTTGAACTTCCACTAATTTTTTGCTCAATTTTCTTCACCACCTTGCATGAACTCTTTTTTCTGCAGCAGCCAGCAGGCGCTGAGATGACCGTCATTTATGGTTGTATATTGCGGCATCTCACGAAGACAAATCTTCATGCAGCTGTCGCAGCGGGGAGCGAAAGGACAGCCCTTTGGAGGGTTTAACATATCGACGGGAGTTCCTTCTATGGGAACCAGCCTGTTATGTTCCTTTTCGCTCAGTTTCGGGATGCTGCGAAGCAGACCCTTTGTATATTCATGCTGCGGATTATAGAATATCTCGTCCACTGGACCGTATTCCACAATTTTGCCGGCATACATAACAGCGATCTTCTGGCACATATTGGCCACAATGCCCAGGTCATGGGTAATCATAATAATGGACATGCCCAGCTGTTCCTTGAGGTCTATCATCAGCTCCAGAATTTGGGCCTGTATGGTAACATCAAGAGCTGTTGTAGGCTCATCGGCAATCAGAAGCTTGGGCTCGCAGGCCAGTGCGATGGCAATCATTACGCGCTGACGCATACCGCCGGACAATTCGTGGGGATACTGCTTCAGCCTTTTTCTGGGCTCGTTGATGCCCACAAGGGAGAGCAGCTCCTCAGCACGTTCCAAAGCCTGCTTTTTATTTTTATTGGTGTGAAGCTTTATGACTTCACAAATTTGATTTCCTATGGTATAAACCGGATTGAGGCTCGTCATCGGATCCTGGAAAATGATGCTGACCTCATTGCCGCGGATTTTTCTCATGTTCTGCTCGGTCATATCATTAATGCGATGACCGTTAAAATCGATTGTTCCTCCGATAATTCTGCCGGTATGGGGCAGGAGCTGCATAATGGAATAGGCCGTGACGCTTTTTCCGCTTCCGCTTTCTCCGACAATGCCGAGGACATCTCCTTCATACATCTGTATGGATATATCATTAAGCGCTTTTACCTCGCCTGCGGGTGTAAAAAAGGAAAGACGCTCGTTTTGAATATTTAATAGTAATTCACTCAATTTTTTCACCTCAATTCTTCAGTTTGGGGTCGAATGCATCACGCAATCCGTCACCCAGCAGGTTGAAGGACAGAATAATGAGACTGATCATCAATGCGGGAGCCAAAAGCCTGTACGGGTAGGAGTAGATGCCGTCGATGGCCGTAGAAGCCATGGATCCAAGGCTGGGCATAGGGGCCGCAACGCCGATACCGATAAAGCTTAAGAAACTCTCGGTGAAAATAGCCGAAGGAATCTGTAAGGTTGTTGTTACGATCAGGGTTCCCATACTATTTGTAAGAAGATGCTTTCTGATGATGCGCCCGCTGCCGGCACCCAAGGCCCTTGCCGCAGTGACGTATTCCTGCTCCTTTAATGTCAGAACCTGACTGCGGACAATTCTTGCCATACCCACCCAATAGAGGAGTGAAAAGACTATAAAAATACAGATAAGCCCTACTCCTATTACGTTGATCCAGCTAAAGGCGGGTACGGTTTCTGCCAGGTCCTTTAAGGGATATTTCAAGGTGACCATCAGTAAAATAATGATCAGAATGTCGGGAACTGTATAGATAATATCTACAATACGCATCATAAACAGGTCCACCTTGCCGCCGAAATAGCCGGCAACGGTGCCATAGATCGATCCTATGAGAAGCACCAGTATACTGGCTACAAGACCAACGAGCAGTGAAATGCGGCTGCCCATCATGAGCCGGATCATGGTATCCCTACCCAATGAATCCGTTCCCAAAATATGAGGGAATACCTTTTCACCGGCGGCCTTTAAAGCAAGTTCCGGTTCCGAGTATGCCATGGGCGCAAGATTTTCGCTTCCGCGGATCTGCTGCTCATAGGAGTAGGGATAAAATTGCGGCATTACAAATGCAAATATGAAAACTAATATAATAATAATGAAGCTGGTCATGGCTATTTTGTTCTTTTCAAAACGGCGCAGACCGTCGCGCCAGAAGCTGACGCTTTCGCGCATGATGACCAGGCTTTCCTTCTCTTCCTTATTTGCCGGAAGGAAGTCAGACACATCAAGCTGGAAACTAAGGGGGTTCTTTTTCTCTTTCATGTCAATTCATCCTTCCTACTTCAGTTTAATTCTTGGATCTATAATTTTGTAAGCAACATCTACAACCAGATTCATCAGGATAATCAGCGCAGCCAGAAAGATGGTGGTGCCCATGATCATGGTGTAGTCTCTATTGAGGATTGAGCTGATGAATGCGTTGCCCAATCCCGGTATGGTAAAGATTTTTTCAACAACAAAGCTTCCTGTCAGTGTGTAGGCAATCAGCGGCCCCAAATAAGTAACGACGGGGAGGATGGCATTTCTGAGAGCGTGTTTAAAAAGCATCCAAAACTGAGATAAGCCTTTTGCTCTTGCGGTACGCATATAATCCTGCCCGAGAACCTCAAGCATACTTGAACGCATCAGACGGGAGATATATGCAGTGGGGTAAAAAGCCAAAGCGGCGACAGGCATAAGATAGTGCTGCCAGCTAGTCAACCCATAGGTTGGCAAAATACCCAGCTTAACGCTGAATATGATCATTAAGATGGTCGCCACAACAAAGCTGGGCACGGCAATTCCACACGTGGCCACGACAATGATCACATTATCCAGCCATTTGCCCCGGTTCAGGGCAGCGATACAGCCCAGGGGAACACCGATAAGTACCGCGATGAGGATGGACAGGCCGCCGATTTTAGCCGAAACCTTAAAACCTGTGGAGATAATCTGGGAGACGGTTCTTCCTCTTTGTTTCAAGGAGACACCCATATCACCCTGGATGAACTTCACCATGTAATTTCTATATTGTACGATTTTAGGCTGATCGAGGCCATACTTCTGGTTAAGTGCTTCCAGAGTAGCTGCAGATGGTGTTTTTTCAGCTAAAAATGGCCCGCCCGGAACCATAAACATTAAAGCAAAAGTTATGGTTGCCACTAGCCAGAGTGTAAAAACAGACAGCAAGACTCTTTTTGCTATGTACCTTACCATTTATATATCACTCCTATTCTTTCTGTCTTTATTTAAATACTTACGCCATGTATGATGGTACAAACAGAAAAAACAGCTTCCAAAACATCGCCTGCCATGTAAAGCCTATAGACGAATAATATGAATTTTTTAAAAAACCAATATTCATGGCTGTCTTCTCTTAAACGCATAAATTTCTAATCGACAGCTTCACGGATTTTTTCCCAGAAACCAATCCGATTATGCAAGCTCATGGATTTTCTCTTGCTTTCTGATTTTGCTGCAAAAAAAGGATCCAATCGAAAGAGCTTTTACGAAAAGAGATTTATCAGCAATATTATAAGGCCAATGGGCGATTTACGCAATTCAAAAATTAGGAAAATTCATTTTGGTTTTTATCATGTAAAATTTTTATATAGGTAATAATTAAAGGGTTATAAGGTGGTTTTTGCCGACATTATCGACAAAAAATAAATAAAAAATTATTTTATTTTTGGCAATATTTCTTTAATATTTTGAAGTTTTTAGATATTTTAATGTAATATAATAATTATTATGGTTTTTATTTCAATATACAAAATCCCAAAAGTGTCTTAAAAAAGGAGTAAAAAATTTTTGATATTCATTGGAGTGTGATTTTTAATTGAAACATTTCATGTTATAATAACCCCACCCATTATCGAAATCAAAGATTTCGAATCTTCAATTTTGTGATTTAGTGCCGTGAGTGATATTAACAGGCACCATGAGTGATGCTTCGGGTTTCGAATGGGTATCCGGGAATATTGAAACATGTCCATATTAGGGCATGTTATAATTATTGAAGCAAATGAACTGGAGGTAGACTATGAATCTTTTGGAAGGTCTGAACCCTGAGCAGAAACAGGCTGTACTGCATACAGAGGGCCCACTGCTCATTCTTGCAGGAGCAGGATCGGGCAAAACCAGGGTCCTGACCCATAGAATGGCATATCTTGTTGAGGATAAGGGCATCCGCCCATGGAATATACTGGCTATCACCTTTACCAATAAAGCGGCCCGTGAAATGAAGGACAGGTTAGAACAGCTCATTGGCCCTGATGCCAATAATATATGGGCCGGAACCTTCCATGCCAGCTGTGTGAGAATTTTACGCCGGGATATTGATAGGCTGGGTTATGACAAAAGCTTTGTCATCTATGATGCGGATGATCAGCAAACTGTTGTAAAGAGCTGCCTGGAACAGCTCCGGATCAATGATAAAAATTTTCCGCCGAGAGCTGTATTAAACGAAATAGGGCGAGCCAAGGATGAATTAATCGGCCCTGCTGAGTTTAAACGCCTTTATGCCTCCGATTACCGGCTGAGTACCATCTCCGCCCTCTATGAGCTTTACCAGGAGAAGCTGAAAGCGAGCAATGCATTGGATTTTGACGATATCATACTCCTTACCATACGCATATTGTCAAATTTCCCCGACGTATTGGAATACTATTCCGATAAATTCCGATATATTATGGTAGATGAATACCAGGATACAAACACTGCGCAATATACGCTGGTCAGTATGCTGGCACAAAAGCACGGCAATATTTGCGTTGTCGGCGACGATGACCAGATGATTTACGGATGGCGCGGCGCCAATCTGCGTAATATATTAGATTTTGAAAAGGATTTTCCCGAGTGTGCCATCATCAAGCTGGAGCAAAATTACCGCTCTACAAAAACCATTCTGGATGCTGCCAATGGCGTTATTAAAAACAACTCTGAACGTAAGATAAAGAAGCTCTGGACACAGAATTCTGAAGGGGATTCCATCAAACGTTACGAAGCCGCCGACGAGCATGATGAAGCATATTTTGTGGCAGGAATGATGAAACAACTGAAAAAATCCGGCAGACATTATAATGACATGGCCATTCTCTATAGGCTTAACGCTCAATCGCGGGTATTTGAGGATGTGCTGATGAAACAGGGCATCCCATATAAGATTTATGGCGGCCTGAAATTCTACAGCAGAAAAGAAATCAAGGATGTCATTGCATGGCTGCGGGTAATTCAAAACTCCAACGACGATGTTAGTCTTTCAAGAATCATCAATGTACCTAAAAGAGGAATCGGAAAGACCACATTGGACAGGATCCAAAATTATGCGGCCAATGAAAATGTCAATATGTATAAGATTATTTCTCTGGCCTCGGATTTTCCGGAGCTTGGCAGATCGGCCCGGAATCTTAGTGAATTCTTTAATTTTGCCGAGAGCATGAAGGTATTGGCAGCTCAGACCGAGCTCACCGCCTTTATTGAGCTTTTGATAGAAAAAAGCGGAATGGTTCGGGAGCTTGAAAATGAAATGACTGATGAGGCCAGGACCAGAATAGAAAATATCAAGGAATTTGTCTCTGTGGCCAGGGAGTTTGAGAATACCACTGAGGGAAATCCTACTCTGGAGGACTTTTTGGCGCATATCTCACTGGTTGCCGATATTGACGACACCGAGGAGGTCGGGGACCGTGTGGTTCTGATGACCCTACATAGCGCCAAAGGTCTTGAATTTCCTGTGGTCTTCCTGGTTGGCCTGGAAGAAGGGATTTTTCCAAGCTATAGATCCATTGCCGATGAATCGGAGCTGGAGGAAGAGCGGCGTCTTTGCTATGTGGGCATCACCCGTGCCAAGGAGGACCTTTATATTTCAAATGCTCAATGCAGAATGCTCTTTGGCAGTACATCGCGTAACCGTGTGTCCCGTTTTATAGAAGAAATTCCAGAGAATCTCATGACGGGCGCAATTTCTGAAACAAGCGAAAAGAAGCATTTTCAGAGAGCCGGCGGCAATACGGGCTTCATTCCTTCGGGCAAAGTTGTGGACCTTTCCGACCTAAAGGCCAGAATTAAGGAATTTAACCGGGCTTCGGAGGACAGCGGTGCCAGTGTGGAGGTCGGGGACCGGGTAGTTCATAAGAAATTCGGTGAAGGTGTTGTAAGATCCAAAGTACTGGAAAGCGGAGATTACCGCTTGGATATTTATTTTGATGAATATGGCATGAAAAGGCTTATGGAAAGCTTTGCAAAGCTAAAAAAAGTGTAGGAGGAAATATGATTAAGGCCTTGGTTTTTGACATGGATGGGGTCATCATTGACAGTGAACCCATCCACGCGGGCATTGCTTTGAATGTATTAAAAGACTTTAATAAAGAAGCCAGCCTCAGTGAGCTGCTAAAATTTTCCGGCATCCGAAACGACGAAATGTGGTCTGTTATGCGGCGGCGTTACGGCATTGATGAAACTGTGGAAAACCTTATAGAAAGGCAGAGCCAATATACGCAGCAATATTTCCGCCATGAAAAGCTTAAACCGGTTGAGGGTATACCCGGGCTTATGAAATCGGCAAGAAAGCACGGACTTAAGATTGCTTTAGCCACCTCATCTCCCAGAGAATTTGCGGAGCATGTTCTGGCAAAAGTCGGGCTGATTGAGTATTTTGACGCTCTTGTTACGGGTGATGATATTTCCCATAGCAAGCCCGATCCCGAGATATACCTGAAAGCCGCAGAACTTTTAGGCATTGCGGCAGATGAATGCATCGCCATAGAAGACGCCCCTGCCGGCATCGAGTCTGCGAAAAGGGCGGGAATGAAATGTGTCGCCTTTATCGGTTCCGGGCAGCAGGATACAACCTGGGCTGATTTTGTGGTATCATCAATAAAAGATATTCACTTAAAAAACCTGGAGAGGCTTTAAGCTGGGGAGAAATATATGAACGACAATAAAAATAATGGTGTGGGCGGACTTGGCAGTAAAGATGATCTGAATTCGCTTTTGGACGAAATGGATGCTCTTTTGAGGCGCAATCCTATCGGGGGCGTTTATGACGATCTTTTTAAAGACCGGCTTCCCATCATTGATGACGGCCCGGCTGCGAAAGGCGGCCAGGATGTACAGTTCGATGACGGTTTTAACGACTGCAGCCATGAGCCGCCGGAGGACAGCGCGCCCAGGAAAAGCCTGGATGAACTCATGGAAGAGCTGAACAGCCTGGTGGGCTTAAAAAAAGTCAAGGAAGACGTCAAATCCCTCACCAATGTTGTTAAGGTCATGAAAATGCGCAAAGAACGGGGACTTCCGGAAGTCGACATGTCCCTCCATCTGGTGTTTACGGGAAATCCCGGAACCGGAAAAACCACTGTTGCAAGGCTTCTTTCAGGGATTTACAGGGAGATCGGCGTGCTTTCAAAGGGCCATCTTGTGGAGGTGGACCGCTCCCGGCTTGTGGCCAAGTATGTAGGTCAAACGGCGCCCCAGGTTATGGAAGTGGTCCAGGAAGCCATGGGCGGCGTCCTTTTCATTGACGAAGCCTATGCTTTGGTATCCCGCCGCGGTGAGAACGACTTTGGCTATGAGGCGGTGGATACCCTGATAAAGGCCATGGAGGATCACCGGGATGATCTTATTGTCATTGTAGCCGGCTATCCCGACAAAATGGAGGAGTTTCTGGATTCCAACCCCGGCCTGCAATCCCGGTTTAATAAATATATCAATTTTGATGATTATTCCCCTTCCGAGCTCCTCGATATATTTAAAAGCATGTGCGAAAAAAATGGATATAAGCCTACTGAAAAGGCTTTGGAAAAGGTCGGCCAGATGCTGGAGCAGCTGCATGAAACCCGGAGCGACAGCTTTGCCAACGCCCGTACGGTGAGAAATCTCTTTGAAAAGCTTCTGACCGTTCAGGCCGACAGGCTGGCTCTGGAGGAGACTGTTTCCGATGAGGACTTAGCCGCTATTCTGGAAGAGGATATTGAAAAAATTGATCTGAATGATCTGATGAGATAAACAAAAATCCATATTTTATAGGCCAAACGGCTTTGTATCTTTTCTATAAGAAGGCCCTGGCCCCGTTTACGCAGACCGAAGACTGCATGAACGGGCCGGGGCTTTTTCTTATTAGCGCCATGAGTGGTATTTTGTGCGCCCTCAAGAAAATCCTTCGCTAATAAGTGAGGGCCTTTATATTTCCCTTGTTTCGGGAAGTATATAATATTCGCGGCACCTGGAACATATACTGAATAATGCATTTATCAAAATAGCTCGGAAGGAAGGACCGGATTTTTTACGGAAGAAAAATGAATGGAGGAACTCTTCGGATGGAAAATATCACGCAACTGAAGAATGAAAGAAAGCTTACAAAGCAGCTTGCATCCTTTGCAGCCAATATTTCGATGGGCCAGATTGCAGCCTGGATAATGTGTTTTATTTTATCAAGGGCAAGCTTCTTTGAAGTGATTAAACCTTTTGCCACCGCTTTTTATGTAGCGATAGGCTTCACCGGATTTTCAAAAGCCGCTGCAATTTTTTCCATTGCGTTAGGCAGCGCCGTCTTCTCCAGTGTGTATGAATGTATCCGCCAAGTCCTGGCCTTACTGTTGTTTGAGGCCTTTACTCAAATTATGTTCAAAATCGGCATGCGGAAAGAGTCCGGCTTTAACCGCGCGGTACTTATTTCTCTGCTTATTTTTTTTACCGGTATTTTAAAGGGTTTCATACAGGGCTTCCATCTATATGATCTGGTCGTATCCATACTTTCCGCTGCGCTGGTCTTTTCTTTTACAGTCATCATGACTCCTGCCTCGGACACCTTTCACCAGGTAAAGCAAAAGCTTTTTCCTGACGGACGTATGCTGTTTGCCAAGGCTGCTCTTCTTTGCGCGGCCGTTATCAGCTTAAAAGGCCTGATGGTCTGGGAATGTGAGCTGGGTTCCATGCTTGCCTATGTGGCTGTCCTGATCCTGGCAAGGAGAAGGGGCTTTAGCGCAGGGGCCTGTGCGGGGGTCGTTTTGGGAATGATTGTCGCCCTCTATGACCTGCCGGCCTCCCTGGATGTTCCAGGTATGCTTGCTCTGGCCGGAGCTGCAGCAGGTCTGCCTGTTAAAACCCGAACGGCAGGAGTCTGTCTTTGGACTGCTGTCATTATTCTTTTTTCAGGCCTTTCAGTGCTGAAGGGGGGATTGATACTCCAGTATTATGAGGCGCTGGCTGCCGGTATTTTATTCCTCCTGATCCCCCAACCCCTTTTAAACAGGCTCAGCGATGGACTGGCCGGTATAAGAGGAGGCGACGAATTTCTGGAAGTTCACCATTCGGGCATCACAAAGGAGTCCGCAGATCAGCTTTTCATCCTGAGTAAGGCTTTTTCCCGTATTTCGAGAAATATTGAGAGCTTTGTTACCGAGGAGAATGAAGAAGAGGTTTCGGTAACCCATTGGATTATTGAAACGGTGGCCGAAAAGATCTGCAACCGCTGCAGTATGCGCGAAAGATGCTGGGGAACTAACTTTTTAAAGACCTATAGGCTTGTGGAAAAATCGATCTCGGATTTTAAGACCGATGAATCAGGCCAGATCGAAATACCTGTCTGGTTTAAAAATACATGCAGCAAATCCGATAAATTTTTTGAGGATTTGGGAATTGCTTATTCTCTGTACAAAATGGAAAATATTTGTCGGAGCAAATTGCAGGAAAGCCGTATTCAACTGGCCAGGCAAGCCGATCTCGCCTCCGCAGGAGTCATGACAATTGCCAGGAAAGTTGCAGAGGCCGGCGCCAGGGATTACGAGGTGGAGAATAGACTTTTAGCGGCAGCCGGCAGCAGCGGAATTCCTGTTTCGGGGATACGGTACCATCAGGAAAAAGAATCCAGACCCTTTCTTGAGGTGATCTTTGAGTCTAAGAGCAAGTTCAGGGTCAAGGATTTGGATGATATGGTAAAGGGAACAATCCAGGCCGATCTTATTCGTATGGGAGAAGGCCGAAGGGATATGCTGGGCAATTCGGTGGTCCGGTACATGAAGCAGCCCAAATTTAAAACAGCCACGGGGGTGGCCCGTGCCAGCCGCCAAACCGGCATGGTCTCAGGAGACAGCTTTACCTTTTTTATATCCAGCGAAGGGCATCATATCTGTGCCGTCAGCGACGGGACGGGAAGCGGGAAAAAGGCCGAACGTTATAGCCGGACGGCGATACAGATGCTCGAAAACCTGATAGAGGACGGCGTGGAGCTCAGTCTTGCAATACGGCTGATGAATATGTATCTGAACATAAGAGGGGAAAATGAGAGGCTCGCCACCATGGATATCTGTGCCATAGACCTTTGCACCGGTGAAGTCCACTCTTATAAATACGGGGCTCCGGCCTCCTTTATTAGGAGAAGTGAAGGGGTATCTGCCGTCGATACCGAAATCGGGGAATCGGATGGTGGGACGGTTTCCCATTTCAAATCCGAAAGGATGACGGCCGGTGATTTTGTCATTGTGGTTTCTGACGGGGTACTAGAGGCTTTTTCGCAAAAAGGGGAAGTAACGGGCCTCCAATGGTTTATTGAAAAACTTGAAACCACCAATGCTCAGCAGCTGGCGGACTGCATCCTAGAGGAAGCCCTGGAACGTCTCCCAAAAAATCATGATGATATGACGGTCCTGGTTACACGGCTGTGGTAATCTAAAAAAAGGGGCTTTTATTAGGAAATCAAAGCCCCGAGACAGAAGGCTGCTGATTCAGGCTTTTTGAAGCGGCCAGAAACAGCTCACCCGCTTTGTAAACACTGCCTGCGCCCATGGTAAGGATAAGGTCCCCCGGCTGGGCATTTTCCTGGAGGAACTCCACAATATCATCAAATTCGGAAATATAAACGGCATTGCCGGTATTCAGGTTTATTCTGTCCGTTAAGACCCGGGAATTTATAAGTCCCGTATCTTTTTCACGGGCGGCATATATGTCGGTGACAACCACCGTATCAGCCTGTGCAAAAGCCCTTGAAAAATCATCGAGAAGCTCGAAGGCCCTGGTATAGGTGTGGGGCTGAAACACGCAAATAAGGCGGCCGGAGGTCAAAGACCTGGCGGCGCTTAAGGTCGCCTGAATCTCTGTGGGATGGTGCGCATAATCGTCCATGACCCGTATGCCATGAACATTGCCCTTGTCCTCAAGGCGGCGGTGCGTCCCTTTAAAATGCTCCAGTCCCTTTATAATGGCACTCTGGGGAATACCCAGCGCATGGCATGCGCTGATGGCGGCCAGTGCGTTTGAGACATTATGGAGGCCGGGTACAAAGAGCGTAACATTTGCCCACACAGACTTTTTATAAATGGCGGTAAAAGAGGAATGCCCTTCTTTCAAACTGATGTCTTCCGCCTCCCAGTCGGCTTCGGCGGAGTTGAGGCCATAGCTGGTGACAGGGCGGGTCAGGGTCTTTGCCAGCGTCTTGGTCTGAGGATCATCCAGGTTCAGGACAATATGCCCCGGATTCCTGACATTTGAAAGAAAAGACTCAAAGGAGCTGCGTATATGATCGATATCCCTGAAATAATCCAGATGGTCCGCGTCGATATTCAGGACAACGGCCAGGGAGGGGCGAAGCTTTAAGAAGCTGTCCTTATATTCGCAGGCTTCGGCAACAAAATAAGAGCTGCCTCCGATGCGGGTATTTCCGCCGATTAAATCCAGAATGCCTCCTACATGTATGGTGGGATCAAGCCCGGCTTCCAGCATAATGGAAGAAATCATTGATGTTGTGGTAGTTTTGCCGTGGGTGCCCGATACCGCTATACTCTCATCAAACTGCTCCATGATGGAACCCAGAAGCTCCGCTCTTTCAATAACAGGTATATTGCGGTTTCTGGCCTCCACCAGCTCAGGGTTGTCTGGGGATACGGCAGCGGTGTAAACTACCAGATTTTGGTTTGTGATATTGCGGGCATCATGCGAGGGATAGATGTCGGCACCCATATTCCTGAGCCTTTCGGTGATCTCAGTCGAATGCAGATCCGATCCTGTAATTTTAACATTTTTATTCATGAGGATTTCGGCCAGGCCGCTCATACTGATGCCCCCGATACCCACCATGTGTATAATCATATTGTCCGTGTCAAAAGAAAAATTTTGTTTCATTTGTGCACTCTCCGGATAAACATTTCGTTAAAAATTATATAACAAGTATAAGCATCTATACAAGGTTTTAGCAATGAAACCAATAATAAAGCTTGTATATTGGGAAATAATTAAAAAATATTTTTATTTTAAGAAGGATTTTTGTGATATTTGGCGAAATTATAATAAAAGTACAGTAAATCTATAAACTACATTGTGTTATCGGAAGGTGGGCTGCTAAGATGGAGATTACAGACATTAGAATTCGTAAGGTAGAGGCCGAAGGCAAAATGAAGGCCGTAGTGTCGGTTACCTTTGACAATGAATTTGTTGTACATGACATCAAAATCATTGAAAGTCAGGGTGGGCTTTTTATTGCTATGCCCAGTAGAAAGACTCCAACCGGGGAATTTAGGGATATTGCACATCCAATCAATGCAGAATCAAGGAATAAGGTACAAAACACCATTTTGGAAAAATATCAGTCAATGTTGGCTGAAGAAGAAGCTGCGGGCACTACAACAAAGGAATAATACATATTCAATTAGGAATTTTAGGCACTTCGCGATTAAGAAGGGCCTATTTTTTTGCGTTAATATGTTTAAAATAGCAATTGCATTGCCTTGTCAAAAATGAGACAATAGCGATGGAAATATAACATCCAGGAGGATTAAACAACAAATGCATGAACTGGTTACAATCATTCTTGCATCAAATTTATGTTCAAAGATGAAGTCATCGGCAACTGAGGTAATACAAAAAATATGCGGAAAGCCCCTTCTGTCTTATGTTATAGATGCAGCTTCCCAGGCAGGATCAGGAGCTCTGGCTCTGGTTTTGGATGGAGAGGACCATGGAATAAGAGAAATTGTGCCAAAAAATACAATATTTGTTTTCCAGGAACAGGGTTACAATATCGCACATTCTTTGATGCAGATCGCTGATATCCTTGAAAATAAAGAAGGCACAGTCCTTTTAATAAATGGCAATATACCGGCTATAACGGCTGAAACCCTTAGAAGTTCATACGATTATCACCGGCAGCAAGGCGGGAAGGCCACCATTTTGGCCGCTCAATCCGAAAATCTCTCAGAAAATAAAACCATTCCTTCAGGAATATGCTTCATTGACATTCATTCATTTCTTACCGCAATAACCAGGCAAGATCATAATAGCTCAGAAAACAATATTTTCCCGGAAATTATTCAGATGCTTATAAATAGCGGGACGGAATTCACCTCCTGCAAGGTTGGAGATCCTTCAGAGCTCAGGACGGTTCAGGACAGAATGCAGCTAAATGAGGCGGAGCGTACTATATTAAAGAGGATCATCCATAAACATATGCAAAACGGCGTTACTTTTCATTTGCCCGAAACCTGCCTGATCCATGAAAATGTGCAGATTGGCAGAGATACCGTGATCCATCCCGGCACCATTTTAGAGGGGAACACCGTTATCGGGGAGAATTGCGAAATAGGCCCTTACTCTAGAATAGAGGATGGTACGGTTGGAAACGGTGTAATTTTTATGAATTCGGTAATGACCCAATCTGAAGTGGGCAATAATACCAAAGTAGGTCCTTTTGCTTATATCAGGCCGGGTTCGAAGATTGGTCAGAATATTAAAATTGGAGATTTTGTAGAAATAAAGAATTCTGTGATCGATGACGGCACCAAGGTCCCCCACCTTTCCTATGTGGGCGACAGTGATGTGGGAAAGTGTGTGAATATAGGGTGCGGCGTAGTTGCAGTAAATTATGATGGCCGGAAAAAGCACAGGACCGTTATCGGGGATCATGCGTTCATTGGCTGTAACGCCAATCTTGTTTCTCCGGTGGTAATCAAAGATTATGCTTATATTGCAGCCGGTTCAACCATTACCGAAGAGGTGCCGGAATATGCTCTTGCTATCGCAAGGAGCCGCCAGACTGTCATTGAGAATTGGGTCAAAAAAAAGGGTCTTGATAATAAATAATTTTAGATTATTTTGGAGGTTGTATAGGCTTATGAATCTTCACGGTAAAGACATAAAAATTTTTTCCGGGAATTCAAATCGGGAACTGTCTGAAGAGATTGCATCAAAGGTGGGGCTCCCTCTTGGCGCATCGGTGGTATCGACTTTTTCTGATGGCGAGATTGCCATTAGTATCAACGAAGTAGTTCGTGGCTCAGATGTGTTCATTATTCAATCTACGTGCACACCTGTTAATGATAATTTGATGGAGCTCCTGATTATGATCGACGCACTAAAACGGGCTTCTGCAGGCCGCATCACTGCTGTTATGCCTTATTTCGGCTATGCGCGTCAGGATAGAAAAGCAAAGGCGAGGGATCCAATTTCGGCAAAGCTGGTAGCAAACCTGATTACCAAAGCCGGCGCTGACCGGGTTCTTACCATGGACCTTCATGCTCCTCAGCTTCAGGGCTTCTTTGATATACCGGTGGATCACCTTTTGGGTTCACCCATACTGGCTCAGCATTTTTATAAGAAATTCGCGGGACAGGTTGATGATGTTGTAGTCGTATCTCCCGATGTGGGAAGTGTCGGAAGATCCAGAAAATTTGCAGAAAAACTGGAAGTGCCTCTGGCTATCATTGATAAGCGTAGGCCCAAAGCCAATGTTTGCGAGATCATGAATATCATCGGCGACGTAAAGGGAAAGCGTGCTGTCCTTGTAGACGATTTGATTGACACAGGCGGAACGGTTGTTAATGCGGCCAGCGCTTTAACGGATATGGGCGCCACCGAAGTGTATGCCTGTTGTACCCATGGTGTTTTATCGGGTCCGGCCATTGACAGGATGAGGACATCCTGCATCAAGGAGCTGGTTACTTTAAATACCATCTCCATTACAAAAGACAAAAAGATCAGCAAGATAACGACCCTTTCCGTGGCCGATGTTTTTGCGGAAGCCATAGAGAGAATCTATGGGGATATTTCGATCTCTACACTTTTTACTCAGCTATAAGCGTATTTCGAATTATTTTTATATCTTTGCTTAAGCGGATATCACAACCGGTGGGTTAATATCCGCTTTTGTTTCAAAAAAACCATCGGGCACATTCCTATACGAGGAGGTTGTTTATGATTGTACTGGCCGGTTTAGGCAATATGGGCGCCAAATATGAACAAACGAGGCATAATGTAGGGTTTGATGCCATCGACTTTATTGCGGCCCAATACAGGATCACTTCTTTTAAACTAAAACACAAATCTCTCGTGGCTGAGGGAATGATCCAGGGAAAGAAAGTGATGCTTGTAAAGCCGCAGACTTATATGAACAACAGCGGCGAGGCTCTCCGGGAAATCCTGGACTACTATAATATACCGTCCCGGGAGCTCATTGTCATTTACGATGACATCGATCTGGAAGTTGGGAAACTAAGAATCAGGGCCAAGGGCAGTGCGGGAACCCATAATGGCATGAGATCCATTATTTCGCACATTAAGACCGAAGATTTTCCGAGGATTCGTATCGGAACAGGGAGACCTTCTGAAAAAATGGATCTGGCAGCTTATGTTTTAAGCCGTTTTTCCCTGGAGGAAAGAAAGCTTATCAATGCGGCCATTGAAGAGACCTCTCTCGCTGCGGCCACCATTATTTGCGCCTCGGTGGAAGTCGCCATGAGCAAATACAACAAATAGAGCTTTAACTGGCATTGTAGATGCGATAGTTTCCCCGGCCTGCCTGCTTGGCAGAATACATGGCTGCATCGGCCATTTTGCGGAGGTTGATTAAATCTGAAGAGTGCTCGGGATACAGGGCAATGCCCGCGCTGACCAGCACCGGCATGCGCACCTCACCCACCATGCGGGGCTTTTTCAGCGTATTTAACAGATTGTCCAGTGCTGCAGCGGCTTCATTCCTGCCCGCCTTGGGCAGAAATACCAGAAATTCGTCCCCTGCAATCCGTATTTTGAGGGATTCCTGGGGCATGACGGCCATCAGGTCTTTTACAAAGGATATGAGCAAAGCATCCCCAATATCATGACCATAGGAATCATTGATGATCTTTAAATTATCGATGTCAAGAAATATTAAAGCGCCGGTATTTCCATAGGTCGCCAAGGACTGTGTAATACGGTCGGGGAATGTTCTGCTGCTTAAGCACCCGGTGAGGGGATCCCGCTCTATTTCCCCTCTAAGCCGCTCATTGTCTTTCTTTAAATTGAAGACCAGGAGCTGTGCTTTTGTAAATACCTGCTGGCGGTGAATATTTTCTTTCTCCATCAGAAGCGTAATATCTTTGAAAGCTTTTAATGCTTTGATCAGCATCCTTTCATCACGTGTGAGCTGGCAGATTTCAGCCATTGTCAATGCTACGCTCCTTTTCAGCGCCGGATAATCCAGCTGGAAAGCGAGGCCGTATGCCTCTCTGATAATATTGGAGGCTTCAATTAAACGGTTTTGATCATAGAAGAGCTTGCTGAGGTCTATTCTGATTTGCACCAAATAGTAGGAGTTCGAAGTCATTTCTGCAAGAGCCATGGCTTTTTGCATAAGAGAATAAGCCTCTTCGGGGAGCTTTTGCCGGGCGCGGATCTGACCCATAATATAATAGGTTTCGCAGAGCATTTGTGAGTTGCGGTTTTTTAGTGATTCATCAAGGGCCCTTATGGCATAAAACTCTGCTTTGCCGATATCGTTCATATTGTAGTAGGTATCTGCCAAATTCTTGTATACAATACATTTGGGGAATATGGGGGGATCGGCTTGCTCGCATTGTCCCAAAATATTCTGAAGATAACCGATGGCGGTCTCAAAATCGCCCAGCTCGCAGAGGATGGCGCATATATTATTGTAGACGCGGCACTCGATATCCCTATATTGGTTGGTTTTGGAAAGCTCCAAAGCCTCCAGAAGATGATCCAGGCTTTTTGATGTGATGCCGAGATTGTAGTATGAGATTCCAAAACTGTTTGCTGTCCGGGCGACCAGCTGTGCGTCACCCAATGTCTGGGCGATGGCATAGCATACATCCAGGTGCTCAATTGCTTCTTCGTTATTGCTGCTTGACATCAGGGAGCGGGCAATCCGAAAATGGCTTTCAAAGATGCCAATATCATAATTAATGGACTTGGAAAGCTCCAACGCTTTTTTTGCGCAGTTCAATTCCTCGCTTATATAGTGGTTCGCATGACGGTCGCACTCCTCCAGCAGGTTATTAACGAAAGACTTAATATTTTCCATAGCTCTCACCATACCCACAAATTTATATCCAAGTGCCTGGGAAGTCTGTACGCCATCTATAACAAAGAGTTTATAATGCAGTTAAAATGTTTGTATTTTAAAGCCATCGCGGGATTTTCTAAAAATGGTTCGCAAAAAAAATTGCAGCAGCGCTGCAACTTGAATCCATATTAAATAATGCTCATTATCATCAAAAATGCTGACAAAAGCATTATTTAATTCGCTGCAGCTTGCCGCTCTCATGACTTTCTGAATTTATAGAGCTATTATAGCATTACAAAATAAGAAAATAAACACAAAAAGTAAAGATACGAGTGCCGGAAAAAACAGGAAGTGTTTCTGAATGCCTTGACCACATATTTCTGTCCTTTCCATGGGCAGCGATAATAATTTAGTCCTACTATAAAGAGGGACTTATTATTTCCAGAGGATGTATACAGGGTAAATTGCTCTGGATACACGAAAAGATTAAAAATATGCAAAACCGGGAAATGCTAAGGTTGTTTTTATAAAGCTTCGATTCATATATATAGAAAATATTTTTAATTTTGCCCTGGACATGTCCCTGCAAAGTGAGTTAAAGTGCGCCGCTCAAGTGAAACCGTCCGGGTTTCGATTCGCGCCGCTCCGCTTCGGCACGCTAATATCGCTCCGGCACTAAATTACGAATTGAAGTTGCATCATAATTGATTTTTAATATCCTATAAAGTATAATGGGTATAATATTTTTGCAAAGTACTGTAAATTGTATATTGTATACATTAATAAGGGACTTGAAACTTTTAGAAAGCGGAGGATTTTTATGGAAGATAAGTTTGGGAAAATAGGGTTGACATTTGATGATGTGCTTTTGGTTCCGCAGTATTCAGAGGTGCTCCCAAGAGATATAGATATTTCAACTTTTCTGACCAATGAGATTAAGCTCAATATCCCTCTGCTCAGTGCGGCCATGGATACTGTGACTGAATCGAGACTGGCCATTGCCATTGCCCGCGAAGGCGGTATAGGAATTATTCATAAAAACATGACGATAGAGCAGCAGGCTACGGAGGTTGACCGTGTAAAGCGTTCGGAGCATGGGGTCATTGTGGACCCGTTTTACCTCTCCCCGGAACACCTCATTGAGGATGCCAACGAGCTTATGGCAAAATATAGGATATCCGGGGTGCCCATTACAAAAAATGGCTTGCTGGTAGGAATTCTGACCAACAGAGACCTGCGGTTCCTGACTGATTACAGCCAGAAAATCGGCGATGTGATGACCCGGGAGAACCTGGTCACTGCTCCTGTCGGAACCACTTTAACGGAAGCGAAAGCAATTCTCATGAAGTATAAGGTGGAAAAGCTTCCGCTGGTAGACGACAAGGGATATCTAAAGGGACTGATTACCATTAAGGATATTGAAAAAGCCATACAATATCCCAATTCGGCAAAGGACAAGAATGGAAGGCTGCTGGCCGGAGCTGCCGTCGGGGTTACCGCGGACATGATGCAGAGGGTTGAAGCGCTGATCAATGCAAAGGTTGACGTTCTTGTTCTGGATTCGGCCCACGGTCATTCCCATAATATTTTGAAAAGTGTTGCCGAGATCAAGGGCGCATATCCCAACACGCAAATCATAGCAGGCAATGTGGCGACGGCAGAGGGGGTCAGGGATCTGGCCAAGGCCGGTGCTGATGCCGTTAAGGTTGGAATAGGCCCGGGTTCCATTTGCACTACCCGTGTTGTGACCGGTATCGGTGTTCCGCAGATCACCGCTATTTATGACTGCGCCGCGGAAGCCAGAAAGTGTGATATTCCCATTATTGCCGATGGGGGCGTGAAATACAGCGGGGATATCCCCAAGGCCATCGCTGCAGGGGCAAATACCGTCATGGTAGGCAACCTGCTGGCAGGTACGGAGGAGAGCCCCGGAGAATCTGAGATCTATCAGGGAAGACGCTTTAAAGTTTACAGGGGCATGGGCTCTATGGCTGCTATGAATAAAGGCAGCAAGGACCGCTATTTCCAGGAAGGCACCACCAAGCTTGTTCCGGAAGGTGTGGAAGGACGCGTACCTTTTAAAGGTCCGTTGTCTGAAACGATCTTCCAATTGGTGGAGGGCCTGAAGCACTCCATGGGGTATTGCGGTACAAAAAATATACCGGAACTGATGGCCAATGCAAAATTTATCCGTATTACCAGTGCGGGCCTTAAAGAAAGTCATCCCCACGATATCAATATGACCAAAGAAGCGCCAAACTATAGTATACAGATATAAAATCCTCCTTAAAACGGTGAGTAGTTGAAAGAATAAAAAATCGGTATTTCATTTTAATACCGATTTTTTATTCCCATCAGCAATCTTCGATTGAGTGATTTAGCGCCATGAGTGATG
>DOHN01000138.1:31699-34655 GCA_003535195.1 Ruminiclostridium sp. | reverse complement strand
AAACATCACTCTGCCGCTTTTTGAAGTCATTGCGCAGCAACTTTTTTATGTCTCAGCCCATCCGGCAGGTTAAGTAAAAAGCATGATTCTGCCGATATATGCTTTGTTATGATACACAATAAATGAAAACAGTAATAAAGCTGTTTCATAGTTTAGGCAAGGAAGTACAAAAGCAGGTGAAATAATGGAATTAGGGTCATTGATAGGACTTATCGGAGGAATAGCTGTTCTTCTTTATGGTATGTTGACCGGAGGGGAATTATCAAGCTTTCTTGATGTTCCATCCATCGTTGTAACCATGGGCGGTGGATTGGTATGTACCATTTTCAGCTATCCTTTATCGGATTCAACCAAGGCATTAAGACTTATTCCTCTGGTCTTTAAAGCGCCGAAATCATCAGCTATTGCAACCATTCAAACGCTGGTGAGCCTTTCCCAAAAAGCAAGGCGTGAAGGACTTTTGGCTTTGGAGTCGGCCCAGGAGGAAATTAACGATGACTTTCTGAAAAAAGCAATGGAGCTGGTAGTTGACGGCATTGAAGCGGATATTGTAAAAACAACCATGCAGCTGGATATTGACAGTATGGCATCAAGACACCAGAATGGTCAGGCTTATTTTAAAACAATGGCAGCCCAATTTCCTGCCTGGGGCATGATCGGTACTCTTTTAGGGCTTGTAAATCTGTTGAGAACTCTTGACGACCCCTCAACGGTGGGACCTGCCATGGCCCTTGCCATTATTACTACTTTTTATGGCAGCGTTATGGCCAATTTTGTGTGCAATCCCATTGCCACAAAGCTTGCAGGTTACAGTGCCGAGGAGATAAGCCTTAGAGAAATGATGATGGAGGGAGTTCTTTCCATACAATCGGGGGAAAATCCAAGGCTTATGGAGCAAAAGCTCAAGACATTTTTATCCCCGAAGCAGCGTGACGACTATGACGCGCTTCATAAAAATGAGCAGGAGCGGCCCCAAGCGGTTGGCGCTCAGTAAGAAATAAGGTGAGATCATGTCCAGGAGAAAAGAAGAAATTTCAGAGGGCGCACCTGAATGGATGGCCACATACAGCGACCTGGTGACATTGCTGCTGTGCTTTTTCATCATGCTGTTTTCTATGGCTATTGTTGATCAGAATAAATTTAAAGAGATATCAGCCAGCCTTTCAAAGACCCTTGCGGATTTTGGGGGAAGCGGCGGAGAATCCATACTTCCTTATAGCGGCAACAGCGTAATCACCGTAGATTTTCAGAATACCAAGGGTTCGGAGGAAGCAAGGGAAAAATATATTGAAACGGCAGAGGATATGGTTATTAATGCCCACAAGCAGATTGAAAACAGAAAGATAGACAATGCCAAAAACAGCATCAGGGATACAATCAGCGAGGAAGGTATATCGGATCAGGTTCAGGTGGTAGAGGAAAAAGACTATTTGCTGGTAAGGCTGGATTCGGAGATTTTCTTTAATTCCGGCAGTGCTGAAATAGGCGCTGAGGGTAAAAAGATCCTGTCCTCTCTGGCAGATACCCTAAGAAGTATCAATAATGAAATTATGATTTCAGGCCATACCGATAATGTCCCCATTCATACCTCCCAGTACAATTCAAACTGGGAGCTTTCAACAGCCCGTGCCACCAATGTGGTGACCTATTTGGTCAATATTGAGAAGCTCAATCCCGAATTGTTTACAGCAACCGGAAACGGCGAATTTAAGCCCATTGGTGACAATAATACCAGTGAAGGCCGCCAGAAAAACCGGCGTATTGAGATCAAGATCTTAAAATGAGAACCCCCGCCCGTCAGCGCAATCAAAGATTGCTGACGGGACCAAAGGGAAATATCATATAATGGTGATGAACGCATGTTCATAAGGTAACTTTTGCTAAAGGAGCCATTTATGGATACTATTGTCTGCGACATCGCCAGAAGCCGTATGGAAAGAGATTTTAATGCAGCCCTTGATTATTTGGGGCTTTTCGTTACATCCATACAGTTTGAAGAGGAGAATGGACTTTGTGTTGTTGTTGAATTTTCTGCCAATGAAGATGTATTGAGTTTTGAAGTAGTATAAAGAATCCGCAAAAACAAGCTGCCTCAAGTTTGAGACAGCCGGTTTTTATGGATAGGTCCTTTTTACACGTCAATCAACGACTGGTACATCTCTAAAGAGTAAACTGATGCAGTAAAGCCCAGCAACTCCTACTATAGAATATACTATTCTGGATCCAAGGGTTGCCACCCCAAATATGCCTGCCACCAGGTCATATTGAAAAAGGCCTACCAGCAGCCAGTTTAGAGCGCCTATGATAACGAGTAAGAGTGCAATTCTGTCAATCGGTGTTCTCATAATCCTGACTCCTTTGCTTTTATTCAAGCGAAATAATTCGCCTTCAAGTGTTTATTATGGACAGTTTTATAAAAATAATCCCTTATTCTTATTGAAATTATTGAATATTTCTATGGTATAATGATAAAGTTTAAAAATGAAGATAAAAATGTGTGGAGGTAATTAAAATGGCAGATTTTTGGGATTCGGAAGAGTTGCTTGGCAAATTTGTAAAAAATAGCCGCGAGGAGATTCATATTAAGAAAGTATCCAAAAATTCAAAATCTTATGTGGATATCAGAACTTTTTGGTTTGATAGCAAAAGTGATGAATTCAGGCCCAGTCAGAAAGGCTTGGCCATTCCGCTGGAATTTGTCGGAGAGCTCACTTCCATTTTGGGAAATATTGAATAATACTTCAACCGCACCCGTAGAATTACGGGTGCGGCATATCAGAACCGCACTCATTGCCGGCCGGTGAAAGAGAAGGTGCGGGTGATAATAAGATATGCTCAGAACGTAAGCAGTGTGATTCTTAACTGCTCTCGTTTTCTTCTTTTTTAAAAAGTTTAGTACCCGGCTCTTCCTTTATGTTCCGTATAACGGACAATGAGAATGACATATACTACACCT
>DOHN01000138.1:27617-31558 GCA_003535195.1 Ruminiclostridium sp. | reverse complement strand
ACTACACCTGAAGGGATGTGAGATGATGCCATCCTTCAGGGTAGACTGCGTAAAGGATATTAAAGGATTGGCCGGTTATCTGGAAAAAAGATTTGAGAAAAATACAAGAAATCCGTTTCATGTAAAAATTAGTCAAAACGAAGACTGTCTGACTGTCCTGCTGGATGGATGCATCAGAAAAAATGGCAGGAAGTACCTGGCAGCCCTTAATAATTTGTCTGATATGCTGGCGGAATATATTCTTAAATCTTACGAGAAAAATATTTTGGAAAAGATTATAAACCGTGTCTGCGAAGGGCTTCCCAAGTCGGACCGGGATGAAATATACCGTATTGTCTGCTCAAGGCTTTATACACAGCCGCAAGAAGACGGTTTTGGAAACCTTATTGAGTCAAGAAAAAGGCTCATTTCCATAAAGATTGCAGAATATTTAAGAAATGCGCATATTCTGATTATGGATGGTTTTGTTACCTTTAGGCTCGGAGAGTATGTAAAAAGGCTTGAGATTGAAGTAGAACGGTCAATACGCCAATATTTTATTGAAAAGCAGTACGAGGAGTATATCAATCTCCTGACGGCTTATATCCGGATGCAGGTGCCAAGAGTACCGGAACTGCATGTTATCGTATTGGAAAACGGCAGTTATAAAGTGGAGGGTACCGGACCCTTTGAAATTCCTGATGATGTCATTAGCGGCTTTGGCATCCAGGAAAGCAATCCGGTAATTGATAACGACGATTTTATGATAGGCTTTCTTTTGACCTGTGCGCCTGTCAAAATATTTATACACAACGCCGCTTCCTTCCCCAATAAGGAGCTTCTCAATACCATCCGCATTATATTTTCCGAATGCGTGCTGTTATAGCTGCAAACCCTTGAAAAGTGTGAAAAAATGGCAATATATCTATGGCTGCGGCAAAAAAAGTTGTAAGATGTTCTATTATTGTGTATAATAATAAAAAAGAATCGGGATATACCGCACACTGGGGGGGGTTGTTCGCTTGGCATTTAAAGTTTTCCAATCTGTTGTTACTCGCATTCGCGACACTATCGGGAATGATTTTGGAATAACCGACAATACAGGGGCAGTAATTGCCAGCACAATTGAAGAAGAGATCGGGACAGTGCATGAACCATGTGCTGACTTTTTGATATCCAACTCTATATATATTGAAAAGCCTGGTCTTGTTATGAAAAAAATCGAAATTAATGGTCGCTTGGATTTTGTATTGTATCTTACCAGCGATCATCCGGATAGAAAGAAATATGCGGAGCTGATTTCCATCAGCTTGGAGAATGCTAAGCTTTATTACGATGAAAAATATGACAGAAGCAATTTTATGAAAAATGTGCTTCTCGGAAATATTCTGCCCGGTGATATTACAATCAGAGCCAAGGAATTAAGAGTTAAGAACGAAAGCCGGAGAATTGTCTACCTTGTCCGTACTGAAAAGACAAGGGAATTGTATGCCTACAATATTATACAGAGCCTTTTTCCCAATAATAACAGGGACAATATTATTTTGCTGGATGACCAGAATACGGTTCTTATAAAAGAACTTAAAGAACGTGAAGACAACGAAGAGATTCATAAAAAGGCAAAAATTATTATAGACACCTTAAACAGTGAACTCATGATAAAGGCCGGCATAGGGATTGGTACCGAAGCCGAAAGCCTTAGAGATGTTGCCCGTTCATACAAAGATGCCCAGACGGCTTTAAAAATAGGGCAGATTTTTGAAGCTGAAAAGAATATTGTTGATTACAATCACCTGGGTATAGGCAGGCTGATTTATCAATTGCCTACAACTCTTTGCCGCCTTTTCTTAAATGAGGTCTTTAAGGAAGGTGTCTTTGAAACTATTGACTCTGAGACCATGATCACCATACAGAAATTTTTTGAAAATAATCTCAATGTAAGCGAAACATCCCGACAGCTTTTTATACACCGCAATACTTTGGTGTATCGGCTTGATAAGATACAAAAAATAACGGGGATGGATTTAAGAAAGTTTGACGACGCCATTTACTTTAAGGTGGCCATGATGGTTAAGCGTTACCTTGACGAGGTGGCTAAATAACTTTTCTTCTCTGTTTGTACGGGGGAATTTTATGATTAGGTTTGTAGATACAACAAAGGTCTACTCCAATGGAGTCGTCGGCCTTAAAAACCTTACAGTCAGAATCGAAAAAGGTGAATTTGTCTTTGTTATCGGGGCCAGCGGCTCCGGCAAATCAACATTTTTGAAGCTCATTATGCATGAAGAAGTACCGACCGAAGGAGAAGTCTGGGTTAATAGCTATAGTGTCCATGATATGCTCCGTTCCGAGATACCTTACCTCAGACGAAGCCTGGGCGTCGTTTTTCAGGATTTCAGACTGTTGCCGAATAAAACAGCTTATGATAATGTGGCCTATGCCATGCAAATTGTAGAGGCTTCACCCCGGGAAATCAGGAGGCAGGTGCCCCTTGCCCTGGGCCTTGTGGGATTAAGCAGGAAAGCAAAGGCCTATCCGAACCAAATGTCGGGAGGCGAACAGCAGCGAATTGCTCTTGCAAGGGCTCTTGTAAATAATCCGGCCGTTCTGATTGCGGATGAGCCCACCGGCAATCTGGATCCGAAAACCTCCTGGGAAATTATGGACCTTCTTGAAGAGATTCATCAGCGTGGTACGACTGTCGTTGTGGCAACCCATGAAAAAAGCATTGTTGACGCAATGAAAAAACGTGTCATCGCCATTGACCACGGCGAGCTTAAAAGCGATGAGCAGAAGGGGTTGTACTTAAATGAAGATTAGGACATTGCAGCTTCTTGCAAAAGAGGGTACCCGCAACGTATATAAGAATAAATTGATGTCGCTCGCCTCCATTCTTACGGTAGTAGCTTCACTGTTCTTTCTCGGAATTGTTTTGCTCATTGCAGTGAATATAACAACTAATATTGAGGCAATGAAGCGGGACCTGGAGGTCACTGTATTTTTAAATGTGGATGTTTCGCTTTTTGAGAAGGAAGAGGTTCTCAGCTTTATTGAGAAAGAAAAAACTGCCGGTATTGTCAGTACATATACAACCGAAACAAAGGAACAGGCCTATGAAAATCTGAAGACGGAATTGGAAAACGAGGCGCTTCTAAAGGGACTTACGTCCGAAAACCTTCCTGAATCTTATTATATCAAGCTGGCCGATCCGTCCAACAGTAAGGATTTCATCAGTCAATTAAGTAAATTTTCCGGTGTCAATAATGAATATGGCATCGGTTATAACAAAGATGGGCTGGACAGGCTGGAAGGCATATTAAAGGTGTTCAATTATGCAATGATGACCCTTTTGACCGTCCTGATGATCATCGCAGTCTTCTTGATCTCCAATACCATTCGTCTTACCGTTTTTGCACGGCGCAGGGAAATAGAGATCATGAAATATGTGGGCGCATTGGACAGCTTTATCCGGTGGCCGTTTATTGTGGAAGGATTTATTATAGGCCTCATAGGGGCTGTGGCCTCGTTTATGTTGACTTCCCAGGCTTATACCTGGCTTCAGAACGGACTGAACAGTATTTTGAAGAACATCGGTCTGGCCACCTTAAAGGTGTTGGAATTCGGGCCGGTAGCTTTTCGGATATTTATCATATATGTAATTTTCGGCGTAATAATCGGTGGCATCGGCAGCGTTATGTCTGTTAGAAAGCACTTGAATGTATAGGACGAAAAGCTTATAATAATATTTAACAAAAATGTAATATTTGAAAATGCATAAACATGGGAAACCGTGCATAGTGACCATTAATTGAAGGGATGGGGCACGTACATATGATGAAAAAAGTTTTACCGGTAATGATTTCCATAACCTTACTGCTGAGTATGGTTATAACCCCGGCTGCTGCAGATATCAGCAGCATGCAGAAAGAATTGCAGAAGGCCGAAAAAGAGAAAAAGGCCAT
>DOHN01000138.1:20581-27467 GCA_003535195.1 Ruminiclostridium sp. | reverse complement strand
AAGGCCATTGCGGCTCAGAAGAGTCAGGCTAAAAAAAATCTTTTGAATGATCAGAATCAGCGTAAAACGATCATTGCGGAGCTTGAGGCAAAGGGCTATCAAAAAAGTCAGATTGAAGCAAAAATCAGGGATATAGAATCTGCCATTAAGACGCTGGATGCGGCAATCGAACAGGCACAGAATGAATATGACGCGCAATTAAAGCTGTTCCAGGAACGGATCGTTGTATTATATGTCCAGTCCAGAACCAAGGCAGATACCGATGAGATTCTTCAAAGCCAGGATTTTGACGAGATGTTTAAAAAAGTACATATGCTGCAGCTGGTTTCAAAATTTGATCAGGATTTGATGGCAAGCCTGGAGAAAAAACAGGCGGAAATCGATGAGCTGAAAGCGGCCAAGGTGGCCGAAGAGGAAAATGCTCAGCAGCAATTGGAGGCAAGTCTTAAAATAATCAATGATCTTGAGGTTTCCAGGGCCGCTGCCGATGACCGGATCGCTAAAAGCCAGCAAAACGTAGTCTCATTGGAAAAGGCAGAAAACGCTCTGGAAAAGGAAGCTCAGGAACTGGGCGAATTAATCAGAAGGGCCTCTTCTTCCGGCACAGCCTACAGCGGCATTATGCAATGGCCTTTACCCGGCTATAAGCCCGGATCAAGAAGATTTGGATATCAGATGCACCCCATTCTTAAATACAAGAAGTTTCATGGGGGCATCGATATTGGAGCGCCCCAGGGTACCTACATACATGCTGCGGCCAGCGGCACTGTTATCTGGTCGGGCTGGAGGAGCGGCGGATCAGGAAATACCGTCATTATCGATCACGGCGGCGGAATGTCAACTCTTTACCTGCATATTATGACGGGCGGATTGCTTGTCAAGGAAGGCCAGAAGGTAAAAGCGGGGGACATCATTGCAAAGGTAGGAACCACCGGCTTATCGACAGGCCCCCACCTCCATTTTGAAGTGAGAAAGAACGGAGAACGGCAGGATCCATTAAAATACGTTACTCCTTAGCTGATTAAAAGGGTATCCGATTGGATATCCTTTTTTAACTGAACATGGTTTGAAATTATACGGCATAGAATGTAAAATGGATTTATTATGCTTGAAGAAAGGTAACTACATGAAAAACAGACATTTTGTGCGGACAGTCAGCATTGTGGCAATCTGTTCTGCACTTACTTTCATTTTTGGCTATTTTTTCTCAGTTATAAACATGGTCTCCTGGGATGTCTTTTTAACCCAACCGCCTCTGTATTGGTTTAAACCTCAATATGCGCTGTTTTTTGGCGAGGATGAGGTCAGTTCCTCCGATATCAAGGCATATAACAGAGTTAAAAATATCCTGGATGCCCGATATTACGAAGAGGTTGATTTTAACAAAGCTCTTGAAACCTCCATTAAAGGCCTTGCACAAGGGCTTAAAGACCCGTATACCACCTATTATAGCCCGGAGGAAATGAAGCAGTTTTTAGAGACTACATCGGGGAACTATGTGGGCATAGGGGTATCGGTTCACATGGATGAAAATTATCTTTTGACGGTGGCCGATGTTTTTGCAAACTCCCCTGCCAAGCAGACCGGCATTCTTAAAAATGACAAAATCGTGAAGGTGGACAACGAAGATGTGACCGGCATTAAAGATGCGGATCTGATTGTAAAGAAAATCAAAGGGACTCCCGGCACCAAGGTAAGAATTACAGTTTACAGGCCCGATATCGGCCAGTACAAAGATTTTGAAATAGAGCGTCGTCAAATCAATATTTCCTATATTTCCAGTGAAATGCTCAAGGACAAGATCGGATATATTCAGATCAAGCAATTTGATGATGATATTGCCGGTGATTTTGAAGAGCATCTGAACGATCTCATTGCCGAGGGAGCCAAAGGTCTTGTAATTGATCTTCGTGACAATCCCGGGGGAGATTACAACCAGGTGGTCAAAATTGCTGACCGCATTGTGCCAAAGGGTCTTATTGTGTATACGGAGGACCGCTATCAGAGAAAGGACGAGGAGTATTCAGACGCCCGAGAGCTGAGTATGCCTCTAAGTATTCTGGTTAACGGGTACAGCGCCAGCGCATCCGAGATTTTAGCTGCCTGTGTTCAGGATTATGGGAAAGGCACACTGGTTGGAAACAAAACTTTTGGTAAAGGGCTTGTTCAGGCAATCGACACCCAGTTTGAAAATGGCGGCGGGCTTAAATATACCATTGCCAGATACTTTACCCCATCGGGAAAGTGCATTCACGGCGAGGGCGTTACGCCTGATATAGAAGTGGCCCTTGATGAAGAGTTTAAATCCGTCTCTATTGAAGATATTCCCCATGAAAAGGATGCACAGCTGGGAGCTGCAATAAAAGCAGTCCAGGAAAAAATAAAGTAGCGGGAAGAATACCCATGGATGTAGATGGCAATACTATGCATGGGGTGATAAGAATGAAAAAAAGCGATGAAGAGCTTAAACTGGAAATAGCCAAAGAATTAGGGCTTCTCTCCAGGATTCAGGAGAGTGGCTGGAAGAGCTTAAGCGCAAAGGAAACCGGACGCATAGGCGGTCTTCTTTCCAGGAAACGAAAATCTAAGGCCGTCTAAACAAAGGGTAATGAAAATGTACACAAAATTCGCTCAGGTTTATGACCAACTGACACAGGATATCCCTTACGTTAAGTGGGCTGATTATTTGCAATCAGCCTTTCTTAAATTTAATGCAAATCCGAATTTGGTTTTGGAGCTTGGCTGCGGCACAGGAAGCATGGCCGTTGAGCTTGCCAAGCGGGGCTATGATATGATTGCCCTGGATCTTTCGGCGGATATGCTTTCGGTCGCCTATGAAAAAGCTCACCGCGCCAAAACCAATATTCTATTTTTAAATCAGGACATGCGGGAATTTGAGCTCTATGGAACGGTGGATGCCGTTATCTGCCTTTTGGACTCGCTGAATTACATGACTTCCTTCAATGATATAGAAAAGGTTTTTCGTCTGGTGAACAATTATCTGAATCCGGGAGGTATGTTCATTTTTGATTTGAACAGCCCCTATAAGCTTTCAAGCATACTGGGCAATGAGACCTTTTGTGAAGTGGGAGAGGATGTCTCATGGATTTGGAAGAATACATATGACAGCAAAAGAAAATGCGCCACCTTCGATCTTACCTTTTTTATCAGAAGGGAAGACGGACTTTATGAGCGTTATGATGAAATTCACAAAGAGCGGGCATTTTCAACGGAAGAAATCGTTAAGGCTCTTGACCAGGCGGATTTAACGCTTTTGGGAGAATTCGCCGAACTGGGCTTTAAAGCCCCCTGCCAAGAGGAAGAGCGTATTTTTTATATTGCACAGAAGCGCTAGCGTGGTTATAATCGGATTATAATCAAATGGGCACAGTCCATAAACAGGCCAAAGAAAGAGGCGGTGTGTCCCCGCTAAACTTTTTGAAAGAGAATCGGAGGGACGACCCTTGGGAAGAAGAGAAACCCGTGAAAATGCCATGAAGCTGCTTTATCAGATCTCCATACAAAAAGAGGATAGGGAAGAGCAACTGGAGCGTTTTATTGACGAGCAACGCATTGTAGAAGAGGCTGATAAAGAATATATGCTTGGTGTTGTAAAGGGTGTTATGGAGAAGCAGGAGGAACTGGATGAGCTGATTTCCCGCCATGCCAAGGGCTGGACCATTCAGAGAATGCCAAAGGTCGATCTGGCTATTATGCGTTTGTCCTGCTATGAAATGAAATACAGAACGGATATTCCTGCTAATGTGTCCATTAATGAAGCGGTTGAAATAGCTAAAAAATACAGCAACGACCAATCAAAAACTTTTGTAAACGGCGTTTTGGGAAAAGTTTTTACAGAGCTGAGCCAGGAAATCCGTCCGGAGGACTTGAAATGAACAAATGCCTGAGTGTTTCTGAACTGACAGCTTATATCAAGCAGCTTGTTGACAACGACATGCTGCTTTCTTATCTATGGGTGGCAGGCGAAATTTCGAATTTCAAGAATCACTCATCAGGACATATGTACTTTTCCCTGAAGGATGACGGCGCAGTCATCAGATGCGTGATGTTCAGAACCCAGAACAGCCGTTTGAAATTCAGACCCGAGGAGGGTATGAGAGTCTTGGTCCGCGGATATGTCTCGATATATGCAGTGGGGGGAGCCTACCAGCTTTATGTGGATGAAATGCAGCCCGATGGTACCGGTGCATTATATATGGCCTTTGAACAGCTAAAGCTTAAATTGGAAAAACAGGGCCTGTTTGAAGCGGGAAAAAAGAAGGGAATTCCTGTTCTGCCCAAAGCCATAGGGGTGATAACTTCTCCCACGGGCGCTGTTATAAGGGATATTACCCAGATTTTAAACAGACGTTATCCCAATGCGAGAGTAGTTATTTACGGCTCCGCCGTACAGGGCGCTGAAGCCCCCGCCCAATTGATCAGGGGCATACGATGCTTTAACGCCATGAAAAATGTAGAAGTGATCATACTGGCCCGGGGCGGAGGATCTTTAGAGGATTTATGGCCGTTTAACGATGAGAATCTGGCCCTTGCCATCGTTGAATCGGAAATTCCTGTCATTTCGGCTGTGGGCCATGAAACCGATTATTCCATCGCTGATTTTGCGGCGGATCTTCGGGCGCCGACGCCGTCGGCGGCTGCCGAGATGGTCATGCCCGAAAAGAAAGTTTTAAAGGAAGGCCTTCGGAACCTTGAAAAAAGGCTGTCCATATCACTGAATAACCGGCTTCGGCGAGAACGCGAAAAACTGGTACGGCTGGAAAATGCCAGAAGCCTTCAAAGGCCGTTGGAAATGGTTGACCGGAAAAGGCAGCATTTAGATGTGCTGGAGCGTAACCTGATTCAGCAGAATCAGATTGGGCTGGACAGGGTAAAGTCTGTTTTAAGGGAGGCAGCGGGCCGTTTAAATGCCCTGAGCCCTTTGACTGTCTTAAGCCGCGGCTATGCGGTTGCCCAGACCGAAGAAGGGGCGCTGATCCGGTCGTCCAGGGCCTTAAAACCCGGGGATAAATTGATATTGACCGTTTCCGACGGCAAATTTCAAGGAATATACGAAAAACCACTCTAATAGGTTAAAGGGGGTCTTATGGGTTGGAAAAGCATGAAGAGAAAATGGATATGCCTTATGAACAGGCTGCTACGGAGCTTGAAAGTGTAGTCGGCCTTCTAGAAAGCGGAGAGATGACACTGGAGGAATCCATCCGGATGTTTGAGCGCGGCGTAAGCCTTGTCCGCCTCTGCAACAAAAAGCTGGATGATATTGAAAAACGTATAACACTCATCATAGAGGGAAAGGACGGGGTCACCGAAAAGGATTTTACTCCGGAGGATTGATATGATGGACTTCAATAAAGAATATAAGCTCTATTTGGAATCTGTGGAGGAATGGATTACCGTACATTTAAAGGCTCAAGATCCGCTCCGTAAAAGTATTTATGATGCTATGAACTACAGCCTGACGGCAGGGGGGAAAAGGCTTCGGCCTGTTTTGTCTCTGGCCGTGTGCAGCATGCTGAACGGTGATGAAGTCGCAGTACTGCCTTTTGCCTGTGCCATTGAACTCATCCACACCTATTCGCTCATACATGACGATCTGCCCTGCATGGACAATGATGATTTCAGAAGAGGAAAGCCGACCAGCCATAAGGTCTTTGGCGAGGCCATGGCGGTGCTGTCAGGCGACGGGCTGCTTAATTTGGCCTTCGAAAAAATGCTTGAGGAAACCATCAGGGATGCCGACTGCTATTACCGTGCCAAAACGGCAAGGCTTATTGCCGATGCCGCAGGAACCAACGGTATGATTCTTGGCCAGGTTATCGATCTGGAGTCGGAAAATAAGGATATTTCCTATGACCGGCTTTGTGACATGCATCAAAAGAAAACGGGCGCTTTGATAAGAGCGGCTGTTCTTGCTCCTGCGGAGCTCTTTAACGCGCCGGAAGAGATCAAGAAGGCTTTGGAGAGCTATGCCCGCGCCATTGGACTGGCCTTCCAGATAAAAGACGATATTCTTGATTTTGAAGGCGACAGCGCCGTATTGGGAAAAACGACGGGCAAGGATTCTAAAAATCACAAATCAACTTTTGTTACATTGCTGGGCAGGGAAAAGGCCAGAGAATTATTGAAAGCTTCTGTGGACCAGGCGCTTGAATCAATTAAACCGCTTGGGGATACAGCTTTTCTGGATCAGATGGCAGTCTATATTGCAGAAAGGGAAAAATAAAATTTGGGGGAATATAAAGGTGGTTATTCTGAGGGAATTTTTTTTGAATAGAGCAATTACTCTGCCGATATTTTCGTGGTTTCTGGCACAGCTGATCAAATTTATCGCCTATTATGTTCAGCATCGCAAAGTTGATTTCAGAAAGTTTGTTGCTTCGGGCGGCATGCCCAGCTCCCACGCGGCGATTTCCACATCCCTTGCGACAGTGGTGGGAATACAGTATGGGTTTCATTCGGGAACTTTTGCCAATGCGGTGATTTTTACCTTTATTGTTATGGCTGATGCGGCCGGTGTACGGCGTGCGGCCGGTAAGCAGGCGGAAGTGCTTAACAAGCTGGTTTACTCGTCAAAGGAGATCAATTTGGACAAGGAACTCAAGGTGCTGCTGGGCCATACGCCTGTTCAGGTTTTTGCAGGTGCGGCCTTAGGAATATTGGTTGGGGCTATATTTGCATAACCGGAAAATTTATAGTATAATAAAAACTCAAACAGAAGCTTATCAGGATGGCGCAGTATTCTAGTCAGTACTGCCTGCTTTGAAGACGGGCCTAAAAATCCGTTAAAGGGCACATCGATGAAGTTCCTTGTGTCGGCTTGTTGCGCCCAGCGATGGGCTGGTGCTGGGAGTTAAGGTTTAGGGGC
>DOHN01000138.1:20012-20467 GCA_003535195.1 Ruminiclostridium sp. | reverse complement strand
GCTGGGAGTTAAGGTTTAGGGGCAGCCTGCAATGGCATGCGGGTTATGACCCCTTTTCCGCGGAGACCCTTAGTTGTGGAAGATAGATTGCCCCGCGTCAGCGATAAAAATCTTGACTACGATGAGGGAGTAAACCTGTCATGCGGTATCGCTTTTTTGATGCTGTGGACAGCGTAGCCTGCCTTGAGTGCTGTTTGGGGGGATAACGGATCACGTGCTTATGTGCTGGCCGGTACATAAGCAATATTGCCGTTTGAAACCTGCAGTGCAAAAGAGGCTAGAAGTCAGGTAAGACTCGAGGGGAAAACCCCTAGGCTGTTAGTAGTAAACAATTTGGGGATTGCAATGTGTACTAAGTGGCGATCAGGCTTTGAAGAGGGCAACCTCTCAACGCAAGGTTCAATGGGAAACCGCCGGGACGGTGACGATCCGGTATCTTGCGGGGAAAACCTGCC
>DOHN01000138.1:19625-19884 GCA_003535195.1 Ruminiclostridium sp. | reverse complement strand
GGGGAAAACCTGCCTGACCTAAGACGCAAAATTTACTCGAATTGTTGCCATCCTGGTATTTTAACTGTTCATTTTCATGTGATTGTTATCATCATGTCTTTATAGGGAGATTTTAATTGGAAGAAGATAAACCTGAAAGTAGATATTTCAAATTTCTACAGAGATATCGAGAAATTTCAAAAGAAAGCATACCGGTTAAAAAGGGCTCAGGGATAGAGAAAAAACATATCCTTTGGGGTCTTTTTATTACATTTATATC
>DOHN01000138.1:14126-19448 GCA_003535195.1 Ruminiclostridium sp. | reverse complement strand
TTCTTTTTGCTTCAACCAGCATCTTTAAGGTGATTTCCACAGAGCTGGCGGTTTTGGTGGTGCTGGCTATTATACTGATCGGCGTACTATTTGATGTTGTGGGCATGGCTGTTACCGCTGCCGATGAAACCCCTTTTCATTCCATGGCATCTAAAAGGATCCGGGGCGCGCGTCAGGCTATCGCTCTCCTGAGAAATTCAGCAAGAGTATCAAGCTTTTGCAATGATGTGGTAGGAGATATATGCAGTGTTGTAAGCGGCGCGGCAGGAACGGCTATCGTTTACCGGGTCTTTGCCGGAAGTCAGGAGATTTCCTTCATCGAAGTTGCGGCAGGCGCTTTTATTGCGGCCATGACGGTGGGCGGAAAGGGATTTGCCAAGAATATAGGAATCAATAACGCAAACTATATCGTTTTTAAAGCCGCCCGTTTTCTATCCTTGTTTTCCCTGAATAAGAGGAGAAATAAAAACAAGAGCAAAAAGAACAGCTGATTTGAGGTGTAACCTAATTGAATGAAAATTTATATAGAGCAGATGGATATCTTGCTCGGATTGAAAGTCCCAGGGATCTTAAGAGCTTGAGCTTTGAAGAGTTGGAACAATTGGCAGATGAAATAAGATCATTTTTAATAAAATCCGTATCTAAAACAGGAGGGCATATCGCTTCAAACCTTGGGGTCGTTGAATTGACCATTGCTCTCCACAAAGTATTGAATGCTCCGTTGGACAAAATTATATGGGATGTGGGGCACCAGACCTATGTCCATAAAATATTGACAGGCAGAAAGGATGTTTTTGATACCCTGCGCCAGATTCACGGAATTTCAGGTTTTCCCAAAACCCAGGAAAGCCCTTATGACGCTTTTAATACGGGGCATAGCAGCACCTCCATTTCTGCGGCCCTCGGTATGGCCAGAGCACGGGATTTAAAAGGTGAAAAATACACCGTTGCCGCTGTGATTGGAGATGGCTCCCTTACGGGGGGAATGGCCTTTGAGGCCCTAAACGATGCCGGCATATCCGGAACAAAGCTTCTTATTATCCTAAACGACAACGGTATGTCCATAGCGCCCAATGTGGGAGGGCTTTCAAGGTACTTGAGCAGGATCCGGGTTCGCCCTTTTTATTATAAGACGAGGGAATCCCTGCAAGCTCTGGTTGATTCAATGCCCAGATCAAGCAAGCGGTTAAGAAAGTTCGTCCATAAGCTAAAGGCCGCCATGAAAAGCATGTTTGTGCCGGCCATGTTCTTTGAGGATTTGGGATTTCGTTATTTCGGCCCCATTGATGGACATAATATCAGGGAAATGGCAGCCATATTTGAACAGGTCAAGACCATGAAAGGGCCGGTTTTAGTTCATGTAACCACCACAAAGGGGAAGGGGTATAAATTTGCCGAGGAGCATCCCGATCGGTTTCATGGCATCGCGCCTTTTGAAATTGAGACAGGCCAAGTGCTTCAATCAGGCAGTGAGAATTATTCCAGTGTTTTTGGGAATAGGCTTTGCGACCTGGCACAGAAGGAAAACAATATTGTGGCCATATCGGCCGCCATGTCTGACGGAACAGGCTTAAGACCATTTAGGGAGAGCTTTCCCAAGCGCTTCTTTGATGTAGGGATTGCCGAGCAGCATGCGGTAACCTTGGCGGCAGGCTTTGCCATAGCCGGGACAAAACCGGTTGTGGCAATCTACTCCACATTCCTTCAAAGGGCTTATGATCAGATTCTGCATGATGTGGCCCTTCAGAAGCTGCATGTGGTTTTTGCCGTTGACCGGGCCGGTGTGGCAGGGGCTGACGGGGAAACGCACCAGGGAATTTATGATGTGTCTTTTTTGTATACGATCCCCCATCTGGCTATTTTGGCGCCGGCATCCCCCAATGAGCTTAAGGAAATGCTGGATTATGCCGTAATGGAGCATACGGGGCCTATTGCAATACGCTATCCTCGGGGTTCGGGCGTTGAATTTGACGGCAGCGATATGCCGCTAAGATATGGGAAGGGCGTTCTTATAAAGGAAGGGCGGGATGTCACTTTGATCGGCGCAGGCTCCATGCTTCAAAATACCCTTGAGGCTGCGGAGCTTCTTGAAAAGGAAGGTGTCTCCTGCGAGGTCATAAACCCCCGCTTTTTAAGGCCCGTGGATGACGAGCTGATTCTTGGATCGGCACGAAAAACGGGGTACGTAGTGATTGTTCAGGATGTCATACAAAATGGCGGGTTCGGCTCAACTGTGGCCGGAATCATCAACGATGGCCAGATGAATGCTCATACCATGGTGCTGGGGCTTCCCGACCGGGGCATAGAGCATGGCAAAAGAAGCCTGATATACAAGGAGTACGGCTTGGATGCCAATGGTATTAAAATGAGCGTCTTAAGTGAATGCAGGGATTGAGGTTGTTATGTCTAAGGAAAGACTTGATGTGATACTTATTTCAAAGGGGCTGTTTGAAAGCCGCGAAAAAGCGAGAGGGGCCATTATGGCAGGGCTGGTCTATGTAAACGGCGAACGGGCCGACAAACCGGGGACTCCTTACGATCCGGATTGCCCTGTTGAGATTAAAGGCAATCCCATTCCATACGTGAGCCGGGGCGGCTTGAAGCTGGAAAAGGCCATCCGGACCTTTCAGATTAATCTGGAGGGATTAACCTGCGTGGATGTCGGTGCTTCAACAGGCGGTTTTACCGATGTCATGCTGAAAAATGGCGCAAAAAAAGTGTATTCGGTGGATGTAGGCTATGGACAGCTGGCATGGGAGCTCAGAAACGATCCCCGCGTTGTCTGTATGGAGCGGACAAACTTTCGGTATGTCACCTCCGAGCAGATTCCGGAGAACCTGGATTTCGGATCGGTTGATGTTTCATTTATTTCTCTCAGGCTTATTCTGCCTCCCCTTAAAGCACTGCTGAAGCCGGAAGGCAATGTGGTCTGCCTGATAAAACCGCAATTTGAGGCCGGAAGAAGTAAAGTGGGCAAAAAAGGTGTGGTAAGAGATCCAAAAGTTCACGAAGAAGTCATTCATACCATCATTGATGCGGCCGTTGAAATGGGCTTTGGCGTTGCCGGCCTTTCTTTTTCACCCATTACCGGTCCCGAGGGCAATATTGAATACCTTTTGCATCTTACCAATAGTGATGTTGAATCTTCGGCAGGCATCTCCATCTCAGATACTGTCCGCAATGCCCATGCAACATTGTCAGGGAGATAAATTCCCCTGTGACAATATTCTTTATTATTATTTTATAATGTGTTAAACTTTTATCCATAGGCAGTAAGCGCTTATTGACAAGATGACCGAAAAGGATCTTTAATATGGAAATATTTGAAAACGAAAAAAGAAAGCTTCCCCTGCCGGTGGATTCTGGAATATTATATACAGTTGTGGCCATTTATTATGTGTATGTCTCTCAATTGCTGGTCAGGTTTCAACTGAATGACATAACAACTCTCATTTTTTCGCAGATTCTCTTTTTTGCTGTACCGCCGATATTTCTTGCGCTTATAAGAAAATATGACATCAAAGAAACCTTCAGGCTGAAAACGCCCAGACCGGCCGAGGTCTTTATGATGCTCGCCATGAGCCCGGTTATGGTGATAGCCGCTACTTGTGCCGGCTTTATCGCTTTATTGGGAATCAAAACGTTTTTTGGCAGAGTATATATCACCGGCGAAGTTGCCGACTATATGTCCCATGGCATCCTTGTTTCCCTGCTCCTGGTTGCGGTTCTTCCCGCACTCTGCGAAGAGCTCTTATTCAGGGGGATGATTCAGAGGGGAATGGAAAGGCTGGGGGCAGGCTGGGGCATTTTTTTGAGCGGTTTTATGTTTGGCCTCTTTCATTTTGACTTTCAGCGTCTGGCCGCCCAAACCATGATCGGGATTATCGCAGCATATGTGGTTTATCGTACGGGTTCAATCTTTAACGGGATGATCCTGCATTTTATGAATAATGCAATGTTAACTCTCCTGTCGGATTTTTATGCAAAAGCGGGACCTGGCATGAATGCCCAGGTCGTTACAGACCCCTTTGCAACACCGGAGTTTATTGAGCTGGCCGAACAATTCAATATGACGCTGAACCAGCTTCTGGGGACTATGGCCGCAATTTTTGCCGTGGTCATGGTGTGCAGTATTGTAATTATAGTGGTTATGCTGCTGGTACTAAGATCCATGACCCGTGCGACCGTGAAAGAGCCGGAACGGATTAGGGGCAGTGCAAAGGGACTTTTGGCAGGACTGCCGGGCCTTTTTCTTATCCTTATGGTTTATTTGTCCCTGGGGCTGATACTGCTGAACAATGAAAACGGCCTCAAAATTCTGCAGATGCTGGGTATGGCCTGACAGGTTATCCATGTTTATTCATGGCTATAATACTTTCAAGATGGACTGACGAGAGGATTACAGATGGATGTTTCAGATCAATGGATCGATTATAAATTACTGGATGCCGGCTTTGGCGAAAAGGTGGAAAGCTGGAATGGGATTATTCTAAGAAGACCTGACCCGCAGGCCATTTGGCCCTGGACAAAGGAGCATATCAAGGACAGGGTTGATGCGCATTATCACAGAAGCAAAGCGGGAGGCGGGGAATGGGAGTATAAGAGGAAATTTCGCCCCAGCTGGACTTTAAACTATAAAAATCTGACCTTCAAGATTGAGCCTACAGGATTTAAACACACCGGGCTTTTTCCCGAGCAGGCAGTAAACTGGGACTGGATGGCTGAGAGAATCACAAACGCAGGAAAACCTGTTTCGGTGCTGAATCTTTTTGCTTACACCGGAGGGGCGACATGTGCCTGTCTTGCGGCAGGCGCCTCAGTTTGCCATGTGGATGCATCAAGGGGTATGGTTTCATGGGCAAAGGAAAATGTTGAGCTGTCAGGCCTTTCAGAAATGCCTGTCCGGTACATTGTTGATGACTGCCTGAAATTTGTGCAGAGGGAGATCAGACGCGGAAGGACTTACGATGCTGTCATTATGGATCCGCCTTCCTATGGCCGGGGCCCTAACGGCGAGCTTTGGAAGCTTGAAGATGAGCTCTATAAGCTGGTGGATACCTTAAAAGACGCGACGAGTGATGACCCGGTATTCTTTCTTTTAAACTCATATACCGCCGGTTTTTCGCCCCAGGTTTCGGCGAATATGCTTGAGCTTGTTTTAAAGAGAAAATATAATGGAAAGGTCTCCTGCGGAGAGGTGGGGCTTCCAATCGACCAATCCGACATTATACTTCCCTGCGGCGCCTATGCGCGTTGGGAGAAAAGCAGCTGACGCGTTGGTGAAAAAATATGTTATAATAACCTCACCCGTTACCGAAATCA
>DOHN01000138.1:8698-13873 GCA_003535195.1 Ruminiclostridium sp. | reverse complement strand
ATCACTCATGGCGCTAAATTATGACACAATAAAAAATGCTTTCTGATTAGCGGCTGTACAATTTTTGCGGTTTAATTGAGAAAGGAAGGAACAAGAAACAGATGGACGAACATAAAATACTGAATATTATTATGAGCGCCTTGAGTGATAAAAGGGCCAACGATATTAATGCCATCGACATCCATGATTTAACTGTCATCGCTAATTATTTCATTATCGCCAGCGGAACGTCCAGCACCCATATTCAGTCCCTGGCGGATTTTGTGGAGGAAAAGCTTTTGGAAGCAGGGCTGAAGCCGCTGCATATGGAAGGCTATAATTCAGCCCGCTGGATTCTCATGGATTATGGCGATGTGGTGATCCATATTTTCCACGAAGACGATAGGGAGTATTATGGTCTTGAAAGATTATGGCAGGATGGAAAACCAATCGCCATTCATGCAGAAATAAACGAATGATTTTTTTGAGGAGGGTTAACCATGAGCTACTCAACAGAAGTAGATAGAAAATGGCAGAAAAAGTGGGAAGAAAGCAAGCTTTATAACTTTGACAGGGATAAGCTTGATAAAAAATTATATTGTCTCGAAATGTTTTCATATCCGTCGGCGGCCAAGCTCCATGTAGGGCACTGGTATAATTTCGGATTGACGGATTGCTGGGCCCGCATGAAGAGAATGCAGGGCTACAACGTTTTTCACCCGCAGGGCTTCGACGCCTTTGGCTTGCCTGCCGAAAATTATGCCATAAAAACCGGCATTCATCCCAAGGATTCAACCTTGAAAAATGTAGAGACCATGGAACATCAGCTAAAGGAAATGGGTGCCACCTTTGATTGGGATTACGAGATTTTGACCTGTTCCCCCGAATACTATAAATGGACCCAATGGCTGTTTCTTCAGCTCTATAAAAATGGACTGGCCTACAGAAAAAATGCGCCGGTCAACTGGTGCCCGAGCTGCAAGACCGTTTTAGCCAATGAACAGGTTATTGACGGCTCCTGCGAAAGATGCCAGACAGAAGTAACCAAGAAAAATCTTACCCAATGGTTTTTTAAGATTACCGATTATGCCCAGGAACTTCTGGATTGTCTGCCGGGTCTTGATTGGCCTGAAAAGACAAAGAAAATTCAGACCAACTGGATTGGACGTTCGGAAGGCGCGGAAATTGAGTTTAAAGCCGAGGGGAAAGATCTTTCGCTCAGGGTATTTACCACCAGGGCAGATACTCTTTACGGCGTTACCTATGTAGTTCTGGCGCCCGAAAATGAGCTGGTCGATCAAATTACTGCACCGGATTATAAGGGAAAAGTGGAAGAATACCGGAACCAGGTAAAGAAGATCTCTGAAATTGACCGCTTGTCCACGGTTCGGGAAAAGACCGGTGTATTTACCGGCGCTTATGCAATTCACCCGCTGACCGGTGAAAAGGTAGAGATCTGGGTTGCCGATTATGTCCTGGCAGGCTATGGTACAGGCTGTGTCATGGCTGTTCCTGCCCATGATGAGCGTGACTTCGAGTTTGCGACAAAATATGGCCTGGACATCATAAGAGTTATAAAAGCGGAAAATGGCGGAGAAGATGCTCTTCCTTTCTGTGACTACGGTGTTCTTACCAACAGCCGGGAGTTTGACGGCACGAAATCGGAAGAAGCCAGGATATCCATTGTAAAAAAACTGGAAAAGGAAAATAAGGGCGAATTAAAAGTCACTTATCGCCTTCGTGACTGGCTGGTTTCCAGGCAGCGCTACTGGGGGGCGCCCATACCCGTTGTTTATTGTGATAAATGCGGTGTTGTGCCGGTTCCCGAGGCTCAGCTTCCGGTGGAGCTCCCCTATAATGTGCAATTTACTCCTGACGGAGAGTCGCCTCTTGCCAAATGCGAAGATTTCATGAACACCACATGCCCTAAGTGCGGCGGTCATGCCAGGAGAGATTCCGATACCCTGGATACCTTTGTGTGCTCCAGCTGGTACTATTTAAGATATCCTGACAATAAAAACGACAAAGAAGCGTTTAATACGGATTGGATCAATAAAATGCTCCCCGTCGACAAATATGTCGGGGGGGCCGAGCATGCCGCCATGCACCTTTTATATTCACGCTTTATTACCAAGGCGCTTCGTGATATGGGATATCTTAACTTTGACGAGCCCTTTATTTCGTTGGTTCATCAAGGCATCATTCTGGGTTCGGACGGACAGAAAATGTCCAAGTCCAGAGGCAATACGGTGCTTCCCGACGATTTCATCCAGAAATACGGCTCAGATGTATTCAGAATGTATCTGGCCTTTGGTTTTGCTTATATTGAGGGAGGCCCCTGGAACGACGATGGCATAAAAGCGATGGACCGCTTTGCAGGCCGTGTGGAGAGGCTTGTAGAAAAGATTGCTGCCGAAGGAAATGAAAGCTCTGTCAATACAATGGGTTCTGATGAAAAGGAACTGAATTATATAAGACACAGCACCATTAAGAGCGTTACCGCCGATACGGAACAGTTCCAGTTTAATACGGCCATCGCAAGGCTTATGGAGTTAACCAATGCCATATATAAGTATGACGGGCTCGAAACGAAAAACTACAGTTTGATGTCCGATGCCATTCGGGATTTTCTGAAGATGCTGTCTCCTTTTGCCCCTCATTTCAGTGAGGAAATGTGGGAGAGGTTTGGAGAAAAAACCTTCATCACTAATGAGAGATGGCCTGAATTTGACGAGAAGGCCCTTGTAAGGGATGAAATCGAACTGGCTGTTCAGTTTAACGGGCAGATCCGCTTCAAGATTAATGTGCCTTCCGATGCGGATAATAAGGCCATTGAGGAGATTGCGCTGAAGGATTCACGTTCTCAGCCCTATCTTGAAGGGAAGAGCGTTTTAAAGGTCATTGTGGTTAAAGGGCGCTTAGTCAATATTGTGGTCAAGTAAAAGTACCTTGGAAACGGCCTCAAAGGAGGAATTATCATGGATCAGTCATTCCGCTTTATAGTGGTGGCTGCTGCTACATACCTGGCATTTTTATGCGTCATCAGGCTTGTTCTGGGCACGCAGTACAAGGTTAAATCCTTTCTTATAAATGTCATTGGTATGATTACAGTATACGGGAGCCTGCTGATAAGCCGGTATGGCAACTTCCTGAAGCTTCCCGTTTACCTGTATTATATTCTCCCGGCGCTGTTAACGGTATTTTTACCGCCGCTGTCGCTTAAGATGAAAAGTGACCAGGTTTTAAAGTACCTGGGCTACAGCATACTCGCTTTACCGATTATCCATATTCTTTTCTCATTTTTATTGGGCTGGGGTGAGCTGCTGCCGTTTATAAAAGTACCTTCTTTATGGAATATTATATAGTGTTTGCAGTATCTAAACTCTTGGGCTATAATAATTGATTATTTTGCAGAAAAATATGGAGTGATGAAGTTGACAATGAATATGGTTGATGAAGCAAGGCTTATGCAGCCTGCCGTTCTGGCTTTTATGGGAGATGCCGTTTTTGATTTGTTTATCAGAGAAAGACTTATTCGAAGGAAGCCAGCCACCTCGCACAAGCTTCATATATACTCCACTGACTACGTAAAAGCAGCATCCCAGGCTAAAATTTCCAAAATGCTTATGGATCATTTCACCCAGGATGAGGCGTATATTTTTAGACGAGGAAGAAATACCAAATCAACGACCATACCAAAACACGCCGAAGTCCAGGATTATAAATATGCAACTGCCTTTGAGGCGGTATTGGGATTTTTGTATCTAACCGGCCAGCAGGAAAGGCTTAATTCCCTCATGGAACAGGCAGCGTTAATTATTGAAAAACCTGAAATGGAGACAGAGCATGAGAAAGAATAATAATGATACCAGAAGAGGCCCAAGAACACCTTCCGATGGAAGGACAAGGGGGGCAGGCACGGGAAAGGGCAGCGGAAGCCCCCGGCCCAAGAGCGGATTTAAAGCCCGCAGGGAGGACTCGGAAAGTTATAGCGGGAGACCCGGCCGCGCGGCCGGAGACTATCGGGGAAGAAAGTCCGGAGGCTATGAGTCCGGCGGTTATGGCGAAAAAAGAAGAAGCGCCGATTGGCGTGAGGACGATTATAGGCGCCCTAAAAAAGAACCCGGAAAAGGGCCCGCAAAAAAATTCCGGGAATATGAAGAACAAGGCGCCGGCGGATTTAGAAACACAAGAAAAAGCGCTGAGCCCAAAACCGCGTACAGGGATTCCAAGAGGGGCTTTGAGAAGAGACCCCGGACCTTTACGGATAAAAAGGCTGACAATCAAAGGCCTAAGATCGACGCCTACAAGAAGCAGGAGACTTTTGCGGATAATCATGAAGCGGAGGATGAAGCAAAAGACTACAGGATCCAGGGAAGAAACCCGGTATTCGAAGCCTTAAGATCAGGCCGTCCCTTAAATAAGCTCTTTGTTGAAAAGGACAAGGACGATACCATGATTTCAAGGATCGTGGCCATGGCCAGAGAAAAGGACATTCCCATTCAGTACTTTGATAAGAATAAGCTGGACGCCCTTTCACAGAGCCGGATACATCAGGGTGTGATCCTTGAAGTGGCGGCAAAGAAATATGTTGAGGTTGAAGATATTTTGGATCAGGCGGAAGAAAAAGGCGAGAAGTCTTTCGTACTGGTTCTGGACGAAATTACAGATACCAATAACTTGGGTTCCATGATCCGAAGCGCCGAATGCGCCGGGGTTCACGGGATTATAATTCCCAAGCGCCGTTCTGCGACATTGAATACCACCGTAGCAAAGGTGGCCGCAGGTGCAATGGAATATGTGCCTGTAGCCCGGGTATCCAATCTGGTGCAGACCCTGCGCCAGCTGAAAGAAAAAGGCTTGTGGATCATCGGTGCGGATATGGAAGGCCAAAACAATTATTATGATGCCGACCTCACAGGACCGTGCGCTTTGGTTATAGGTAATGAGGGAGAAGGCCTGGGAAGGCTTGTAAAGGATGAATGCGACCTGATGGTCCGGATTCCCATGAAGGGAAGAATCTCCTCCTTAAATGCCGGTGTTGCTGCCGCCCTTGTCATGTTTGAAATCGCCAAGCAAAGAGGATAACTTGAAGGAATTATTTCTTTCCCGTAATTTCCCGTAATAAGTTACTGTGTATTTAAAGGGGCTGCCTCAAAAGTGATAAGTATTTATTTTGAGACAGCCCCTTTTTAA
>DOHN01000138.1:8186-8579 GCA_003535195.1 Ruminiclostridium sp. | reverse complement strand
ATTTTGAGACAGCCCCTTTTTAAGTATCCTGTTCAGGATTGCTATTTATTGGGGAATAGATAGCCGGAGTTCTTATTTAAAATCCATCAATTACAGAACTTATATGTGCCATACGGTTGTCAAAAGAATGTGGTGTTCAAAACAATAATCTCGGCAAAAGCCGGGAACACGAACATCTGTTATTATTTGAGACATCTGATCCAGAGTCCCGTAGGACATCAGGTTGGACTCTCCGAATTTACTTGAATCAACTAGAAGGAAAGACTGTTTACTCTGCGCAACGGCCGTCCGTTTGATTTCGTATTCCAGATAACTTGAAACACTCAGCTTTCCGTCCTCCGTAACACCGGAAGCACCCATAAATGCTTTGCTGTGATGGTATTTGGCAAGCTC
>DOHN01000138.1:0-8070 GCA_003535195.1 Ruminiclostridium sp. | reverse complement strand
GTGTGATGGTATTTGGCAAGCTCTGTAAAGGTGCTTGCATCCGCCAGCGAGTTAGTCCGACGGTTCAATATACCCGGCAGGACAATCAATTTTATATTCGGCCGGTTAAACACATTCGATATGATGTATAAGCTGGGCGTGACGATCGTAATATGGAGATCATCGGGTATATATTCAAGTATGTGCATCGTAGTAGTGCCGGAATCCACATAAATAATATCGCCTTCAACAATCAATTCTGCGGCCTTCTTCGCAATCTGCTGCTTGATACTGGCATTTTGTGTTGCACGGCTTGAAAATAGCGAGACCTGTTTTGGGCGGTTGCACTTGACACCGCCATACACCTTTGTAACCGCCCCAGCTTTAATAAGATATGCGATATCGGCTCTTGCTGTATTGATAGATATTCCAAAAGTGCTGCACAGCTCTTTCATAGTCATACTTTGACGTTCAGTAATTAAGCGCTCCATCTCTTTTCGACGCTGATCCTTCATAAAAAAACACACCTTCAATTGTGGAATATTCATACAGTACAAACAGTACAAATTAATAATTAATATATATGATTTTTTATAAATTGTCAAATTGATTAGCAAATTTGTAGAGATGATACAATAACTAAACAAATATTAACCAAATATTATTGACTATATGCCAAACATACAATATAATATTGGTAAATACGATAGGAACTGCACAATAAAAACTATAAAATTTGCGAAATGTGAGGTAGTTTTATGGCTAAAATTAAAGTTGGCGTAGCGGGATATGGCACAATTGGGCAGCGCTTGGCTGATGGTGTAGCAATGCAGGGTGATATGGAGTTGGTAGGTGTTGCAGATATGATGCCCACCCTGTCGATCCAGGCACTCAATGAAAATGGCATGATAGGTGCAAATGGTGTGAAGTACAACCTTTATCTTGTAGAAGGTGCGGACAAGGCCGCGTTTGATAAAAAAAGGATTCCCGTGGCCGGCACTTTTGAAGAGCTAGTTGGAAAAGTCGACGTCATGCTTGATTCCGCTCCTGCAGGTGTTGGTGCAAAGAATAAGGAAATTTACAAAAAAATGGGAGTCAAGGCCATTTTCCAGGGTGGCGAGAAGAATTCGGTTGCCGATGTATTTTTCCATGGGTATGCAAACTATGAAAAAGGCGTCGGTCAGAGCTATCTTAAGCTGACTTCCTGCAATACTACGGGTCTGATCCGATCTGTGGACTGCCTTGACCGGGCATTTGGCATTGAAAGGGTTGCGATTACCATCATACGCCGTGTGGCCGATCCCGGAGACTATCATCGCGGACTCACAAATGCACTTCAGATCGACAAGGCACCGTCTCATCAGGCGGTCGACCTGATGACGATTATGCCGCATGTGGATGCGACCGGTATTCTGGTACATACGCCCGTAACTCACGGACACATCATCACTGTTGTAGCCAAAGGCAAGAAAAAGGTTACAAAGGAGATGGCACTGGCGGAGTTCCAGAAGCATCCCAGAATCCGTGTCGTATCCATTGACGAGGGTTTTAAGGGTAATGCGTCTCTGTTCAAATATGCCCGCGATCTGGGCAACCGCCGCGGGGACATGTATGAGATCGGCCTCTGGGAAGATAGTATCGTGGAGACAGGGGACGAGATCATGTATGCGATCAATATCCCGCAGGAAAGCGTTACAATTCCTGAAACTATCGATGCAATCCGCGCCGCAACCGAAATGCAGACCACAAGAGAAGAGGGTACGGCGGAGACTAACAAATACCTTGGTATAGGTAAGTTCAAATAATTTTCATTCTCCTTGAATTTTATATCGGACCAAAAGGGGAGTTTTTAGCTTTTTCTCCCCTTTTGCGTTTTATTGGAAGGGATTCAATTATGCAATTTGGGATAAAAACACTGGATGACTATACAGTCGAAGGCAAAACCGTTCTCTGCCGCGTGGACATCAACCAGCCGGTAGATAAAGCGACGGATACGCTGAAGAGCATAGACAGGATCAAGGCATGCGTGCCGACAATCAGAGAACTGTCCGATAAAGGGGCTAAAGTTGTCCTGCTTGCACACCAGGGCAGCGATATTGAATATAAGAATTATTATACGACGCTTCCCCATTCAAAGGTCCTGTCGCGGCTTCTCGGCAGGGAGGTGAAGTGGATCGATGACGTGTGTGGGCCGACTGCGCGCCGGATGATTGCGGAGCTACGGAACGGAGAGATCCTGCTTCTGGACAATGTGCGTTATATGGCGGAGGAGCAGACCCTTTTTGAGATGAAGCTGAAGCTTACACATGAAGAGCAGGCAAAAACACTGCTGGTTGAAAAGCTTGCGCCGCTGGCAGACCTATATGTATGCGATGCGTTTGCTGCCGCACACAGGGATCAGCCGTCACTCTGCGGGTTTGAACAGGCTTTGCCGTCGGCGATGGGCAGACTGTTTGAAAAGGAGTACTGCGTCATCTCGGAGCTTATGGAAAAACCGGCCAAGCCATGCGTATTTGTGCTTGGCGGAGCTAAAATCTCAGATGCCTTTATGATGATGGAAAATGTTTTGTCCGGAGGGCTGGCGGACCGTGTGCTGTGCGGAGGCTTGGTCGGTAATATTCTTCTGGCCGCAAAGGGGGAGGCTATCGGTCAGGGGAGCATGGATTTCATCAATAAGTCTAATTATGGCGGGTATATCGAAACCGCAGGTGAAATACATAAGAAATACGCGGACAGGATCGTCGTTCCGGTTGATTTGGGCTATGTGGGAAACAGTCAGCGGAAGGAATGCCGTGTAGGAGCGGTGCTGGAGAGCATCACTGCGGTCGATATCGGCACGGAAACGGCCAAGTTATATAAAGACATAATCATGAGTGCCAAGACAGTATTTGTGAACGGACCTATGGGAGTCTTTGAAGATCCCGTATCAGAGCTGGGTACAAAAACGGTTTGGGATGCACTTGGGGCAACGGAAGCCTTTACTGTTATCGGCGGTGGCGATTCGATTACTGCGGCGAACAAATATCAGAAGACGGACAAAATCTCATATACCTGTACCGGCGGAGGCGCACTCATCCGATTCTTGGCGGGCGAGGAGCTGCCGGCTGTCAGGGCGCTGCGTTTTGGCGCGAAGAAATTCGGAGGAAACTAAGATGGAAATCGAACTGGGAATCGGCAACAGAACGCAGACTGTCAATATCCCCGAACAAAATGATGCGGTGGTATTGGTGCCCAACAATATTTCCTATGAACTGACAGGCAAGGCAGAAGTAAAACGCGCGCTGGCAAACCCGATCGGTACACCGCTGCTCCGTGATATTGTGAAACCGGGTGAGAAAATTGCCATTATAACCAGCGACATCACGCGGCCGATGCCGACAGGCATAGTGATGCCTGCACTTCTGGATGAGCTGTATTCGGCGGGGGCCCGCAAAGAGGACATAACGCTTGTATTTGCGCTTGGAAGCCATCGCACGCATACAGAGGCGGAAAGGAAAAAGCTGGCAGGGGACAGAGCTTATCGGGAAATTATATGCATCGATTCCGACCCGGACGACTGCATCCGAATGGGTGTAACGAGCAGAGGTACGCCGGTTGAAATATTCCGCACCGTTGCGGAGGCAGACATAAAAATCTGCCTCGGAAATATTGAATATCACTATTTCGCGGGGTATTCCGGCGGTGGGAAGGCCATAATGCCCGGTGTTTCCACGAGGGCAGCGATCCAGTCGAATCACTCTATGATGGTGAGGCAGGAAGCCTGTGCGGGCCGGTTGGAGGGCAATCCGGTCAGAGAGGATATTGAAGAGGCTGCCGCGATATGCGGTGTGGACTATATCTTAAATGTGGTGTTGACTGAGCACAAGCAGATAGTCCGTGCTTTTGCAGGTGATATGATCAAGGCGCACCGCGCGGGTTGCGCGTTTATCGATAAGCTATATCAGAAAATAATACCGTCATATGCGGACATCGTGCTTGTTTCACAGGGTGGTGCACCGAAAGACTTAAATCTGTACCAGCTGCAGAAAGCGCTGGACAACGCAAAGTATGCGGTCAGGAAAGGCGGTATCGTGATTTTGGTCGGTTCCTGCAGAGAAGGCCTGGGGGAGAAGACCTTTGAGAAATGGATGCTCGGAGCAGAGAAACCGGAAGATCTGATACGGCGGATCAAGGACGAATTTAAACTGGGCGGGCATAAGGCTGCTGCCATTGCGATGGTACTGCAGGATGCGGATATTTATCTGGTTTCTGACCTAGAACCCTCTTTTGTAAGCAATATATTTATGAAACCGTTTTCCACCGTGCAGGATGCGTTGGATGCGGCAATAAAGAAGCTGGGAAAAGAGGCAAAGGTGGTGGTAATGCCGTACGGCGGTTCAACGCTGCCGCGGGTAGCAACAGTAAATAACAGTGAATTACATTGTACCGAAGGCGTTTGATCCGCGTGTTGGCCCCAGAATTGCAGAAGCCGTTGCCGAAGCGGCGAGAAAATCCGGCGTAGCAAGAATTTAAATGGAGGATGTGTTATGTTGCCTGAAAAAAAGCTTGAACTACGGAAACTGGCGTACAAGATCAGGATTGGTATCACAGAGGAAATTAAAGCGCGTGGTTTCGGTCATATTGGCGGAAGCCTGAGCATTGCGGATGTACTGGCGGTACTCTATGGAGATGTCATGCGCTGCGACCCAAAAAAACCTGGGATGCCGGAACGTGATAAACTTGTATGTTCCAAAGGTCATGCAGGCCCTGCTGTCTATGCCGCACTGGCATTGAAGGGCTACTTCTCATATGATGAGCTGAAAACATTGAATCAGCCGGGTACAAATCTGCCCAGCCACTGCGACCGCAGGAAAACGCCGGGGATTGATATGACGACCGGCTCACTCGGCCAGGGAACCTCACTTGCCGTCGGCATGGCACTTGGTGATAAAATCAAAGGCCGGGACTGCCGTACCTTCCTGATCGTAGGCGATGGCGAGATCAATGAAGGGCAGGCATGGGAAGCTGCGATGTTTACTGCGGCAAAAAAGGTCAATAACCTTGTGTGGCTGATCGACAACAACAAAAAACAGCTGGATGGGTATACAAAGGACATACTCGATACCTTCAATCTGGAAGATAAATTCCGGGCATTCGGCTTCGAGGCATTCACAATTGATGGAAATGATCTGGAGCAGATATCTACGGCTCTGTCAAAAAAGGCAGGGGATAAGCCGATTGCCATTGTGCTGGATACAGTTAAGGGCAAAGGCATAAAAGAGGTGGAAGAGACCGCAGCAAACCACAGCATGACTCCAAAGCCGGAAGACTGCGACAGATGGCTGGAACAGCTGCATAAAGAGCTGTCAGCATTGGCGTGAGGGAGGGTTTCGAATGAATATCGTTTATAATGGTGAAATGGATACCAGGCTATTCAAAAATGTATTGGGACAGACGATCAGTGAGTTGCTTTCCGAGGATGAGAACGTGGTGTATCTGGATGCGGATCTTATGGGGTGTATCGGAACAGCCAAGTTGCCCAAGGAGACAAACCGGGCGATAAACTGCGGTATTGCCGAGGCGAATATGGTTGGCATCGCGTGCGGCATGTCTGCCGTCGGCTTTAAACCGATCGTACATACCTTTGGGCCTTTTGCTTCACGTCGCTGCTATGATCAGGTCTTTCTGTCTGGCGGATATGCAGGCAACTCCATTACGGTTATTGGCACTGATCCCGGCGTTACTGCTACGTTTAACGGCGGAACCCATATGCCCTTTGAGGATGTGGCGCTTTACCGGGCTCTTCCAGGTGCAACTATTGTGGATATTACGGATGTTCCCATGCTGGTAGACTTTCTGCGTCAGGCAAAAGACCTTCCCGGTGTGAAATACATCCGTGTCGGGCGCAAGGCGTCCGCTCAAGTCTATGAAGAAGGTTCACACTTTGAACTAGGCAAGGGAAACGTGCTGCGTGAAGGCAGGGATGCCGCAGTGATTGCCTGTGGAATCATGGTTCATGAAGCGATGAAGGCTGCCCAAATTCTTTCACAGGACGGGATAGAAGCAGCTGTAATTGATATCTTTACAATTAAGCCGTTGGATGAGGCGCTTGTCAAAGCTTATGCCCGGAAGACAGGAGCAATCGTTACGGCGGAGAACCATAATAAAATCGGCGGCCTGTACAGTGCGGTAAAGGATGTTCTGGATGGAGAGGCAAAAACGGGGTATGTCGCCGTCGAAGATAAATTTGGCGAAGTTGGCCCACAAGATTATTTGCAGGAACGTTTCGGCCTGACTGCGGAGCACATTGTCAATACTGTAAAGGAAACCTTGAAGAGAGCAGGGAAATAGATCAATATATAATGCTGCCCCCGCGGTAAACAGTTGTATCTTTCACTGTATGCCGCGGGGGCATTGTTTTGGTTTTTTATTGGCTGCATATGTTTATTTAAATAAGTGTATGTTTTGATACTGGTACACTTTAACAGAGGTCAGAATATCCACAATATGCTCTCCCATCAGGCGTTTAGCCTCATCGGCGTTGCCGTCTATGATCGCATCGGCGACGGCGCTGTGCTGTATCAGAGAATTACGGCTTCTGGATTCCATTTTCTGAATCGGCAGAGTGATCCGCACAAATTTCTCAAATATCCCCTGCAAGGTACGGATGATCTGCCTGTTGTATGAAGCGTTTGCAACTGCAAGATGAAACCGCATATCGCAGTCTGCTATTTGTCCTGACTCTGAGAAAGGTATGCTTTTTTGCTCTGCCACAAGCTGCTTGATAATTGTCAGATCTGAATCCGTATGCCGAAGTGCGGCATAATAAGAGGAACTGCTTTCCACACATTCCCGCAATTCCAACAGCTCGACGACATCGGAGTAATCGATCTTTGCCACAACAGCATACCGGTCCGGAAAAAGATCGACATATCCCTCGTAAGCAAGTCGGCTGATCGCCTCTTTCACAGGTGTTCTGCTTACTTTGAGCAGCTCACTGAGTTGACGGATATACAAGGCCGTTCCCGGAGCATATTTGTTGGAGAGTATGCAGTCACGGATATATTGGTATGCGTATTCGGATTTGCTGGCTGCCCCGCTGGGATCAGTATAAGAAAAGCTTATAAAGGGGCTTTTTTTATTGTCTGGTGTTCTTGGCATCATATCAGTACTCCTTTAGCAATCAAAGCCTTGGCTGACGAGCTGCATATATGATGATCCGGCAATGCAGATAACAAAATCAGCATATTGATTACATTAATTATAATTGATCGTTCAGAAAACTATCAAGATACTTTTTTGCCGAATAAGCAGCGGTCTTATAGTCCGGAGCGGGAATACATTCGACGGATAATGCACCTGAATAGCCTATTTCTTTTAAGGCGAGCATAATTGGAACATAGTCAATATGCCCTGCTCCGGGATATTCGCGGTTACTGTCCGCAAAGTGCATGTAACCTAACCGGCGGCCGGCTGTCCTCAGGGCTTTAGCCATATCAGCTTCATCAATATTCATATGGAAGGTGTCCATATGAATAAATACATTCTCGAGCCGATACTCATCAAGGAAAGTAACAAGCTCCGATGCAGTGTTAAACACATTTGTCTCATATCTGTTAATAACCTCAACGAGAATCCGCTGTTTTTTTGAAGCGGCATAAGTTCCCAGCAGCCGAAGCTGTTCCGCCAGCAGATCATAATAGGCCTTCTGGTTGGAACCCGGGCAGTTTCCTTTTATCCAGCCGATAACAATTCCGTCAGTCGCATTCAGCGCTGCGGCCAGGTCGATATATGAGTATACCTCCCGCATAGCGGCATCACGGTTAACTTCGTCGGCTGAGGTAATGCAGAGCTTACGCCTTGTAAAAATCTGACCGGTAACGATCGCAGAAACAGTGATGCCTTCTTGACGGCATGCCGCCAGAAAATCTGCTAGTGGAAATGTCGCAGCGTCCACAACATGGATTTCAACGGCGTCATAGCCGAGCGCCGTAGCCTCATGGATTGCCTGAACAAGGTCGCCGCGCAACAGTAAGGGCGACCCTGCCGGGGCGGTTTCAATTGCAGTTATAGCAAGCTTATTTTTCATTCTGTTGTCACCATCCTTAATAG
>DOHN01000176.1 GCA_003535195.1 Ruminiclostridium sp. | reverse complement strand
TGCATCAAAAGGCTTTTTCGGCCGGGGAAAATAATTATACGCGGAACAATGAAGGCTTTTGGAAGATACCGCATAGAACAATTTAAGGGAAAATACTAGAATATGGGAAAACCGTGGAAAATTGTTGAATTATCATAATGTATTCTGCTATGATAATCTTAGTGAGAAACAGGGTTCACATAGTAGAAAAACGAACGCCGTAAATTTATAATTTTCTATTTGTTCGGGGGATTCTATGGATATCGCGATATGTGATGATGAAAAGGTGTACCTTGACCTTCTGTCAAGCTATATCAAAAATTGTATGGCTGTACATGGTGACAGCTTGGGTGAAATAATGGTTGATACTTATTCATCCGGGAAACTTCTGCTAGATGAGTTTCACCAGGGGAAGCGCTATGACTTAATCTTTCTGGATATCAGAATGAAGGATCTCAACGGCTATGATACAGCGAAACATTTAAGGGACATGGGCAGCAATTCCATGATTATTTTTATCACATCAATGGCGGACTATATTTTCAGCAGCTTTGAATACAAGCCTTTTTGGTTTCTTATAAAGCCCATAAGCGAGGAAAAATTTACACATGTTTTTTTAAAAGCGTTTTCTGAAATTAAAAGCATTAAAAAAGGCAATTATTCCTTTTATACCAGAGAATGCGGCCTGGTCAATATCGAAATAAATAAGATTTTGTATCTTGAAAGCAGCTTAAGAAAGATTGTGCTCTATACGTTTAACAGTCAATTTATATATTATGCCAGTATGGCGGATGAGGAGGCAAAACTGTCCAGGTATGATTTTATCAGAATACATAAGGGGTATCTTGTGAATATGTTGTATATACAAAGGATCAATAAAAGCAATGTTGTTTTGAAAAACGGTGCTGTTCTGCCGCTAAGTGAACATCGCTTCAAGGAAGTTTTTGACCAATTTACCAGCTATCTTGCGAGGTGCTGAGCATGCATAGTATTTCTTGGTTATCGGTTGAGGCAGGTACCTCACTGATCGAAATCATTTTGATTTTTACCTTTTTAAATGGTTTTCTGAATCCCAAGGAGCTTCCCCCAAGAAGGAAGATAATTGCGCTATTGGGCGCCTTTACCCAGCTTTTTCTGGTAAGCACATACTTATACAATATTCCCAATATTTTGACCATTAATTTTTTTATCATCACAATTGTTATGTCGTGCAGTCTTTACAAAGGAAAACCCGCCCAGATCTTCTTTTCTTCCGTACTGCTTCTGGCCACCATGGTCGTGGTTGAACTGATATCCATGTGCATCGTTGTTCTGACCATGAATGTGGAGGCCACCCAGATCCCGACAGATCCGCTTCTTAAGTTTATTTGTGTTGTTATTAAAGATATTCTTTCCTTTACGGCTGTAAGAATTATCTGCAGCTCCAGAAAATCCATCATCCGTGAGATGGGGATATGGTATATCGCCATACTGATCATTGTTCCCGTCATATGCATCGTTGTTACCCTTGTGATTCTGGACTTGGTTATTGAATATAGAATTCAGAATTTAACCAATGTTTTACTGGCTTATTTAGGGCTGATGTTTGTCAATGTCATCGTTTTTGCCATATTTGAAGCACTCATGCGGCAGCAGGACAAAGAATACAAATATAAAATTATAGAAAAGCAATTGGAGCTTCAGCTGAATCATTACAGCAAGCTGGCTGAAAGCCGGGCCCAGTTGTCTGAAGTTATTCATGATTTTAAGAACCACTTAAATTGCATTTACAATCTTTATAAATACAATAACAAAGAGGAGTTAGGCCGGTATATCGACAATCTCATTAGTATTACCAGTGCAGAGAGAGTGATAGATACGGGCAATCCGGTGATTGACGCCTTGCTGAATGATAAGTACAATGCGGCTCAAAAGGCAGGTATTGAATTTAAAAAGGAACTCCATCTTCCCTCTAATCTCAAAATCGAGCCTACCGATATCTGCGCCGTCCTGGGAAATTCTCTGGACAATGCCATTGAGGCCTGTAAGCGGATCTCCGATGCGGATCTAAAAAAGGAAATTGTCCTGTCCATGACCTATCGGGATTCTTATCTGATTATAGTTGTGACCAACTCCATTGGTCAAATACCCCTCAAAGAGGGGAAGTATTTTCGATCCTCAAAGCCTTCTCCTGAACTGCATGGCTTGGGCATGCACAGTATCGAAAGGACCGTTAGAAAGTATGACGGCAATATGGTCGTTAAATGCGACAAGGGCCATTTTAAACTGGAAATAGTGATGCTTACCGCTTAAAGCTTTATAAGGGGAACTGTTCCAGAAAATGATCCCTTAATTGGGAGAGACCATTAAAGTCCATGTTCTTAATATAGTGCTTTTCCAGTTCATCATGGGAAGCCTTGGCTGAGGCTATAGATTCTATAGCCCTTTCAAGAAGAGCCTCTGCATAAAGCCGATTAAATCCCAGCTGCTTGCTGAAGCGTTCAAGCTTTTCCTTTTCGTATAATTCATTGACAAAATAAGTCGAACAATTCTCATTATCCATGACACTGATATCGTGGTATTCATTGGCCGTAATAATGGATACGGAAAGCTCGGGTATAACGATATGCTCAATTCTATGGGGAGACATCGGGCAGAAAAAGGTTTCAATATCTAATCCCCGCAACAGGCTTTCATATTTTAAAGCCTCCAGAATGCGATGGGTGCTGATACCCGCCGGGGCACTGAGCCTGATGATCTTATGATTGATACACAAGCTGTCGAGGTAGTCTGAAAACCCCCTGGGAGTAATGGCGCTGGCAAACAAGCAACGCTGATCTCCAGGCGTTCCGGCCGGAGGCCTGTCACCTAAGACCAGAAGGATCAATTTACGAGAGAATAGGTTTTCACGGCCTTTATCCAAAGCCTCCTCATAAATACTTTCGGTATCCTCCTGAAGAGCGGAGGCGGCGCGGAGATAGCGATACGCTGTTGCAAAATGGCTTTTTATTTTGCTGTTAACAGCGATGATTTCCTGGCGGGAATCCTCAAAGCCCTCTTCGTTCCAATACTGGCCTAAATTAATGATTTCATCAACAGCCCCAGGATAAACCGGGTCCACTATATGGGGCGCGGTTCCGTCAACCATGGCAATTCCAAGATCGGGAATGACTACACCGTCCAAGCTGTTATTATCACTGGAGCAGTGCATAAACTCTACATTGAGGCCTTTCTTCGCAAGCCCCAGACCCACTTTTCGCATCAGGGTGCTTTTCCCGGTACCGGGGCCGCCCTTTAGAATATAAATCCGTTTTGCCTTCTTTCGATCAATGATGTAAGGATAATAGCTGAAAAATCCGATGGGCGTATTTCCTCCGGGATACATATGCCTGATTATACCTTCGGACATTACATCAACCTCGCAAACCAAAATTCATGCCATATATTCTACTCGATATGAATTTAACTTATTCCAACGAAACAGATATTCGCTTTTTAAAGAGGATGGTGAAATGTTACAAGAGGGCTTTTCTTTGCTTTTGCTCTCTTGGTGGATTGGAGCCTTTCAATTATGAAATTTTTCCATTATAATGATGATGAAACTGATGATCTCTCAACAATTTGAATGAATGGAGCTTTACAAATGGCTGTAAGAAGGGTTTATGTTGAAAAAAAGCCTGGGTTTGATATTGAGGCTTCCGGGCTTTATTCTGATGTAAAAGAGAATTTACTCATAAAAGGCCTTAAAAGCCTTCGAATTATTAATCGCTACGATATAGAAGGAATTACGGATTCTGACTATGAAAAAGCAAAAATCATGGTTTTTTCCGAGCCGCCGGTTGATCTTGTCTATGAGGAGAGCCTTGCTGTAGGTGGGGATGAACGGCTTATCGCAATTGAATACCTGCCGGGTCAGTATGATCAGAGGGCTGATTCCGCCGCCCAGTGTATTCAGATGATTACCCGGGGGGAACGGCCTGATATAAGGGTTGCAAAGCTCTTTGTCTTGTCCGGAAGCATATCCGATGCGGATTATGAAAAAATATTAAACTTCGTTATAAATCCTGTTGAGAGCCGTCAGGCTTCACTTGAAAAGCCCGATACGCTGAGAGGGGAATACCCTGTCCCCCCTGATGTTGAAAAAGTCAAAGACTTTATAGATATGCCTTTAGAGGACTTGAAAGCCCTTATGGATGAAATGGGTTTTGCCATGTCCCTGGAAGATCTGGCTTTCTGCCAGGAATATTTCAGAGATCTGGAAAAACGAGACCCAACCATTACAGAGCTTCGGCTGATCGATACCTATTGGTCCGATCACTGCCGCCATACTACCTTTCTTACCCGGATAGAAAAAGCTGAATTTGATTTGAATCCTGTTGCACAAAATATAAAGAAGGCCTATGACTTGTACCTGGGCACCAGACGCAAAGTGTATGCGGACCGTCATAAGGACGTCTCGCTGATGGATATGGCAATCCTTGCCATGAAGCACCTTAAATCAACGGGGGACTTGGATAATTTAGACCAGTCGGAAGAGATCAACGCATGCAGTATCCTGGTCAATGCCATGGTGGATGGCAGAAACGAGGAATGGCTGGTTATGTTCAAAAATGAAACCCATAACCATCCTACAGAAATTGAACCGTTTGGCGGTGCAGCTACGTGTCTTGGCGGAGCCATCAGAGATCCACTTTCCGGAAGATCTTACGTTTACCAGGCTATGCGCATATCCGGGAGTGGTGATATCAGGCAAAACCCTGAGGATACGTTAGCAGGAAAGCTTCCTCAGAGGAAAATATCCACAGAGGCGGCGGCAGGCTACAGTTCTTACGGAAATCAGATAGGACTGGCAACAGGTTATGTAAATGAAATATATCATCCGGACTATGTTGCAAAAAGGATGGAGGTCGGTGCCGTAATCGCTGCCGCACCGAGAACGAATGTAGTAAGGGGGGTTCCACAAAAGGGAGATGCGGTAATCCTTTTGGGAGGAAGAACCGGAAGAGANNAATGAAACCCATAACCATCCCACCGAAATCGAACCCTTTGGCGGTGCGGCAACCTGTCTTGGCGGGGCCATCCGGGATCCGCTTTCCGGCCGCGCCTATGTATACCAGGCTATGCGTGTGACAGGGAGCGGAGATCCCCGCACCCCCCTTGAAAAAACCCTGCCGGGCAAGCTTCCCCAGCGGGTTATCAGCACAACTGCAGCCCATGGCTACAGCTCCTATGGAAATCAGATCGGCCTGGCCACGGGTATGGTCACAGAGATCTACCATGAAGACTATGTCGCCAAAAGAATGGAAATTGGGG
>DOHN01000001.1 GCA_003535195.1 Ruminiclostridium sp. | reverse complement strand
TAATTATGAAAAGGATTTTCTAAAACTTACAAACCTCAATGAAAAGCTTTCTGAATTGATCAAGAAGGGCGGCATTGTGAACATTATTAATGACGGACCAATGGCGTCTTTTACTGCGGCAGTGGAGAATGCAGCTGCGGGCTCTTTAAAATCGGTCGCTGATGGCGTATTTGCCCATACTCTCGGAACTGAACTGGGTACCGGCTGGGTTGACGGGAATGGAGTAATTCCCGATATACCCCTGGAGGTTTATAACTTTATAATTGATCTTGGGAGCTTTGTTGAAAAGCAGTATCCTTCCGACGATTTAAGGAGCATCAATAACTTTAACACCGAGCTTCCGGGTACGCTGCAGAAATACTGCAGTCAGAGCGGCGTTTTCAGGCTCGCAATGAAATATTTCCCCAAGCTGCGCCCTGACCTTTATCAGGAATTGTTTGACAAGGGGTTTATAGCGGCTAAAGAAGTTGGCGGGCAAACAGGCTACTATATTTCGACGGAACCTAAGGATATGAGAAAACCCTTCCTTGAGCATATGATGGCTTTGCCGGAAAGAGAAAATGACGAAACAAATAAAAAGATATGGAAGGAAATCGGTGAATTTATAGCAGTAACCTGGTTGGAAACTGAAAAAATACTCAATCCCGGTGCTGCTGCAAGAGTATTGTTCGGAAGGCTCGTGAAAAACAGGTGCTGTTATGAATTGATTAAAGAAGGCGCTAAAACAATAAAAAAGGACATTATACTTGAGGCCGCCGATGCCGGTATGGCAAACACTCCGCTGATGAAGCAACTGGAGGCTAATCCGGAATATACGGTTGCGCAATTTGCCCAGGCTGTTGGTGCAATTTACTATGGAAATGCTGGAATGGCGCCTTGAATATAAGATTAATATAAGAATTATAATAGAAGATTTTGATCTTGCAGAAAAAATAGGACGCTGTGGAGTTGTCGACCGCTGCGCCCTGTTTTTTGACGGGAATATCGTCACCACCGGCACGCGCCGAGGAAAAAAGAGCGCTGCCAGCGTTTACTCTTCCGGTGCTTGATCCTTTACAGCCCAAGAGCATAATAGATATTGATTTTTGCCTTGGGCTTTTGCGTCGTACATGGCGATATCGGCGCTCTTGATCAGCGTTTCGACATCGGCCCCGTCCTGTGGATACAAGGCAACGCCTGCACTGGCCGATATAAAAAACTCCTGTTCATTCAGCAGAACCGGTCTGCGGAGCGTATCTATAATTTTGTCCATAATCTTTATAATATCCTTCGTGCTGGTTATATCATTCAGTAAAATGACGAACTCATCACCGCCGAAACGCGCAATCGTATCATAATTACGGATACTCCGGGATAAAATCCGGCCTGCTTTAAATAGCAGCTGATCGCCCAGTTCATGTCCCATCGTATCGTTAACGGATTTAAAGGAATCAAGGTCCAAAAAGACGACACCAATCATCTTTTCTGTTCTTTCCGCCCGCCTGATTGCCTGTTCCAGCCTGTCTTTAAACAAAATACGGTTGGGCAGAAGGGTAAGCTGATCATGGTAGGCAATAAATTTTATTTCTTTTTCGGCATCGATCTTGATTATGGAATCGGCGATTATATTGGAAATTACCTCTAAATATGTGAAAGGCTCCGAACGCCAGCCGATTATAGGCCGGGCTGCGGTGAAAGCCAGAAATCCGGTGACGGTATCCTGGTTTTTAACAGGTAAGGCCAGCAGCGCACGGATATCACAGCTCATCAGTTGATTCTTAAGCTTTTCCGCCAGCGGCAGAAGCGCCGTGTCATGCAGTTTTACCACATTGTGGAACTCAAATTGCTTTAACAGCATGGACTGCATACCCGACGCCGGTTCTTTAAAGACATTCCCATGGGCTGGCACGCTGTTCGCCGGCCACTCAAGAAAATAATAGGCGTGTTTCGTATCCGGGTCAAGCAAAGCAACGTAGGCCCTGTCGCTTTGGATAAAGCCGCCGCACCGCTTGAGCATACTATACACCTTATCGCTGAAATTCTGCTCGTTTACCGAGACAAAGTCGCGGGAAGTTTCTGCTACCAGCATCTGCATGCTGATTTGACGGGCATTTTCCTTCAATCTCTGCACATAAATCTTATGTACATAAAAAGAAAGAATAGCGGCAAACCCTATTAACCCGATCCGGAAGATATAATCCGCTCCGTTAACCTCCAGGGAAACGGACGGCACAGCCGCCCAAGTGAGCAGCTGCGTTAAAATCGACGAAACAATCACCGTAATCAAGAGGATACGTCTGTTAAACAGCAGGCAGATGATAATCAGCAAAAAGACAAAGGCCCAGATCGTAATGCTTCCGGAACATACAAACCATAACGTAACCGACGGAATAATAAAAGAGAGGCCCACGGCAAGCAGCATCTCTTTGATCGAATCAACCAGTTTTACTCTGTTGATCAAGAAAATAAAGGCAGTTATGGCAATTAAGGCTCCGTCGAATAGAAGAGCTGAAGGAAAGAAAGCTTCTTTATAGTATGGTAAAAATAGTATGACCAGATTCAGAACACTCCCGGCAGCAAAAATCAGGCTGATGTACCGGTAGACGTTTGTATAGGCAGACTCATTAAGGATGAGCTCATTTTGGTTTTCAGCTTCGGGGCGCAAAAAGCCATAATATTTCACGGAATAACTGATGGCGGCAATGGGAAACAGTACAAATACCGGTGAAAATTGCGGTATCCTGATTTTCAGGAATACCGGCAGAATATCGGTCAAACTTCCGAAGACGGAAGCCACCAGTAGAGAAATTATCAGCAACTTGACCTGCTTTTTGATATTTTTGGAGGCCGAATTCTTGGCCCATAAATATACTATGACTATGGCGATAGCTACAAAAAGAAAGCAATACCCATAATAGAACCAATCCCAGGCATCCGTTATGGAAATATTGAGCCAGCCCAATTCGTTCCGGATCAGGTGGTCCTGGTTTAAATGAATAAGCGGAAGATAAGTATAAGCAAAAATTGTCACTGCCGAAGGCAGATAGAGAAGCGGATAGAGCCACCATTTTTTCAGTAGATTATTCTTTTGGGTTAGCAACAGAATAAAATGCAGCAGAATACTGCATATTATCCCCCAGCCAATGGGTGCGAGGCGCCGCCCGAATGCGCAGATTTCCTCATTGGCCGCAACGACGGTAATGGCCAGGCCCAGACACCAAAGCAGCATGGCACAGCCCAGAGCCAGAAATACCTTATTGACAGGTGTTTTGATATTATTTTGGATAGCATACAATCCGCAGGCGACGGAGCTGCCGCCGGTGGCCACCAATAATATGCCGAATACGATGGGGTATTCCATGAGCCGGCTCCTTTTTTGGTAGTATTATAATGATATTATGGCTATAAGATAAAAAAAGCAAGCCCGGCATATGAACGTTAACACACCTTAATAATGTGAAAAGAATTTTTGTAATTTATTTGAGCGAAAACCAATGGCGCCTTTCTTAAAAAAAGCCCGCAAATGCATTAAAATTTTATTCATAAAATGTTAAAAGCCCTTGCGTCGCAAGGGCTTTCAGACAAATTGTGGCGGAGAGAGTGGGATTCGAACCCACGGAACGGTATTAGCGTTCACACGATTTCCAGTCGTGCGC
>DOHN01000073.1:4077-4276 GCA_003535195.1 Ruminiclostridium sp. | reverse complement strand
TCCCCTTTCTAATGGTATATTGTTTATATTTTAACAATACACTTTATACCAACTATAAAGTCAATGGTATAATTTAAAAAAGGTTATTTATTTTTCATAATATTAAAATTCTATGGGTATCTGAAGCTTAATAAACATATTTCTTTCATTTTCCGGGAATACAGGCAGTTCTGCCACAACTTCGCATATATAATCACCG
>DOHN01000073.1:393-3932 GCA_003535195.1 Ruminiclostridium sp. | reverse complement strand
CCGTTATCCTTAACATGTTTTATAAGTTTACGGGCATAATCCTTTTCTTTATAAAAGCCATCGCAGTAGATGCAGGCATAGGCAGCGGAGGGGATGATTTCTATACCTTTATCAGCATTAAAGTCTTCATCTATAAAAAGAAAGATTTCAGTAGAAAAGAATTTTTCTGATTCAAGCAGATCTTTGCGAAGAATAGAACCTACATTGCAAAAATAGATCGTAGGCAGCCGATTCAAAATGATATGGCTTCTTAACTCCCTCAATATATACTCATAATTTTCAAGACCATGGTCATATATATTTATTTTAGAATCGTAGCAGTATATTCTGCGCTGAGGTATATATTCCAATATGACTGTGCCCTCTTTGGGTGAGGAGGAATAGCGGTGATAGCTTTCTAATGATCTATTAACTGCATTTCGCATTTGATTAAGTTCTAATATTTTTTTATCAATAAAATCCTTTTGATTCTCGAGTACTTTTTCAACAATGCTGATATCGCAGCTTTCAAGCTGCTTTTTTATATCTTTTAGAGGAATTCCGAGCCCTTTCATATATTGAATGATGTCAAGTTTAGCGGACTGATTTATACTATAATATCTGTATCCGGTTGAATCATCAATACAATAAGGCTTAAGAAGCCCAATTTTATCATATAGCCTTAGAGTTTGTTCTGAAACATTATTAAGTCTCGCCATTTTCCCTATTGACAGTAAATCCATAAATCCACCCCATTCATGATCAGGCAGTATATAACTCAATTGTCACAGGATAAAAGCCGTAACTTTTTTATTCATGTTTTTGGATAGGGCTATTGGGCTTTTTCAAGGTAGACCGCACCAATATCCATATTGCCCTCCCAATCGGCCGGAACTTCTAAAGCGTGATCTTCTAAAATAGAATAATATCCATCCGCGCCTGCAATAACCGAGTAGGCAGCGCCAACGGGTACGTCATAGCAGGCAAAAATGCCGTCCTGATCAGCTTCTGCATAGGATTGTATCATGCTTTCCTGGGGATTGGCAGCAAAATCCTCAATTGCGGCATTGTCCTTTAAAATTACAAAAGCTGCGCCGGGAACTGCTTTAAGGGTGAAAGAATCAACCATTTGTCCATAGACGGTGATGGTTTGAACAGGTGCTTCACCGGAACTTCCCGGTTTGGGGATTTGGGCAAAATCACCTTGGGCAAAGGCCTCTTCAACCACCGCCAGAGCCTGATTGACCGGCTTTAAATAGAACATGACATCGTTATCCGCCCCTACCTGCTTAGCTGTCGGGATTCCTATCATTTCGCCTGTCCTATTGATGGCGGTACCGCCGCTGTTCCCATGGTTTACTACGGCATCGGTTTTGATCCAGTCAATTTCAGCATCATTGTTGTCATCCAGGAACCCTGAAACATGCCCCGCAGTAAAGGTAATGGTTTCCCCGCCAACACCGGGATAACCCAGAATATTAATATCGTCGCCGAGCTTCACCAAATCCGAATCGGCCATTTTGGCCGGAATAAGATTCAGCACCTCTGCCGAGACCTGATTCCAGTTAAGATCCATGATAATTTTAACCACAGCCAGATCCAGCTCCCTCACTCCGCTTCTGTACTGGGCAATATACTGGGGCTGAATATTTTTTTTGACATCGCCGGTAATGGCTATGGCCACATAACCTTCCGTGTTTGATAAGCCTCGCTCATCCCCTACGCAATGATAATTTGTAAGGATGTATCCGTTCTTGCTGATGATAGTGCCGGAGCCCATTGCAATAATATTCAGGTCGTCATCCAGGGTGTAGAGCTTAACGGTAGATTTGGAAAGCTCCTGGATATCCAGATTTGCGTTTTGATTAAGGCTTTCGGAACCCGGCTCGTCAGAGATCTTCACTTTCTGTTTCACACTCTTTGCGGAGCGGTTGCCGGTCAGGTCATAAGCCACCACATAATATTCGTATTCGCCTGCCGCGACATCATTGTCAATATATTCAATTTTGTCCACATCGGCAAGAATCTCGTCATTTCTATATAGAACATAGCTGTCAATGCCCTCGTCATCGTAGCTTTCACTCCACGCAAGGGCTACGGAGCCATTGGCAGTATTGGATATGGTAAGCAGCGGGGCTGTCGGCGGGCTATTATCCTCCGCCTTTTTGGCACAGGAAGCCGCAGTCATTGCCATTATCAGTACAACTGCCAAAACAGCTGATATTTTCTTTGTCGTCCCGGGTTTATGCACACCGGATCACTCCTGTCATATATTTCTCAAATCATCAGTCATTCACAAAAGTATATTGAACCTCGGATAAAACCTTATGATCCAATACGTAATCCTTATAGCTGGCTGAAATGGTAGTGATGTAAAGATATTCCCCCTCTATACTGATAACGTCGCGTCCATAACCTATAGAGGGCTCAGGCAGACTGCCTGAACCGGATCCGCCGTCAATATACAGGTAATCTATCACATAGGTTTCCTTCCCTTTGGTATTTAGATAATACCCTTTTTCAGACTGATAGAACCGATAATTCATGCCGGATTTAATGGACCAGGCTGCAGCGGCATTTTGGAGCGTTTCTTCCTGGGAATGGGTTTCTACGCTGCATAGACTGTCCAATGGCAACTTTTTCACACTGACAAATTCCTGTTCCCCGCTTTTTATTATATTACCGGCCTTAAAAATATTTTCTTCATCTTCGATCCGGACCCAGCCGGAAGGATACATGATTTCTATGGTATTATCCACATTGTGGGCGGTCATGGCCTGTGATATATGCCCTGTTATAAAACCTGTAATCAATGCGGCGGCAAGGATGGCCCAGACCGGAAAAATCCCCGCAAAGGCCTTGCGCGGTTCTATAATATCCGACGTATTGTTCTCGGGCCGGGAGGAAAGCACCACGAGGATCGAAAAGACCAATAAAGCAACCAGAGCGGCAGGAATCAAACCAATGATGTAATTCACCTCAAAACCGTCCCGAATCACAGCGTCTAATAGAAATTGAGTGACGGCATTAAGAGCCGAAGCGATGATCACCGCGGCAGGAAGTCTCACCAAGCTTAATTTCTCCCTCTTTGAAACCCCCAGCACATAACAGCTCAACCCGGTGATGCTTGCATGGGCAAAGGTTTCAATAACGACCAGGGCCGTCACATTGGTAAGCATGGCCCCATTATTAGCCAGGATCAGATCCATGCTGCTCATGGACGCAAAACCGAGTCCCAGAGCCGAGCCATAGATAATACCGTCAACATTTTCGTCAAATTCATCGCTGGAATAAATACTGTAGCGTACAGACAGTAATTTTATGGATTCCTGTATAACGGCCACCAGTATAATAGTGACGGCATAATTCCCGGCTATAGCCCGGCTGCTGCCATCAGGAAAGATAAATTTCATCAGCGGCATATATAACGCCCGCTGTACCAAAGCGCCCAGTACAAGGATTTTTAAAACATAGCTCTTGGGCTCGGGATTCATCCGGTCTTGCCTGTAGAAAATAGTCAGCCACAAAATGGACGGAATAATCGCCATCATCACCGAGAG
>DOHN01000073.1:0-191 GCA_003535195.1 Ruminiclostridium sp. | reverse complement strand
GCGATAACAACAAGGAGCAGAAGCCCCGCAACGGATATAAAGTTAGGCAGCCACAGACTGGATCTCAAATTTGTTAATTTGGCTTTCATTTCATTCCCTCCGCAACAAAAAGGCCTTATGTATTAATTGCAATGAATCACAATTATTCTAGCATACAGAAGAAGAAGCTGTCCATTTATGGTTTCTCAGTT
>DOHN01000175.1:2414-3832 GCA_003535195.1 Ruminiclostridium sp. | reverse complement strand
ATGGGTATACGGGGCTGCATCTGCACCATGACGACCGTTCTGGAAAATCTGAAGGATTTTTTGAAAGACGAGAGCAGGACCAAGGCAGAGGAGGATCTCTGCAAAGTGGCGCTGGATGGACTTTTACTATTTCATAAAGGAGAATCGGAAGGATGAGCGATGCAAGTTTTTTAGCAAATGAGAAAAGTTTTATTATCGGAATGGTCCATTGTCTGCCCCTGCCCGGGACCATGGGATTTGACGGGGATATGAAGAAAATCGTGAATCAGGCCGTAGCTGATGCCAAAACTTTGGAAAAGTCCGGTATGGATGCCATCATTATTGAGAACATGGGTGACACCCCCTTTGGCATAAAATTGGACACCGCCCAGGTTGCGGCTCTGGCAGCAGTCAGCGCACTGGTTTCTAAAGAGGTTCAACTCCCCGTTGGCATTGATGCGGCCATGAACGATTATGAAGCGGCCCTTTCCATTGCTAAAGCAATCGGTGCAGGTTTTGTAAGGATCCCCGTATTTGTGGATACGGTTGAGTTCTATGGAGGCATCATCAAACCTGTCGCCCGTGAAGCCATTTTATTCAGAAAAAATCTCGGTGCTGAAAATATAAAAATTCTGGCTGATATTCAGGTTAAGCACACCCATATGGTGCTGACCCATGTCAGCGTGGAGGACTCGGCAAAGGCTGCGGCAGACTGCGGCGCCGATGCCATCATTGTCACCGGCACCCATATCGGCATTGCGACCCCCATTGACATCATCAGAAGGGTCAAGAGCGTTATTAAGCTTCCCGTTATTGCCGGGAGCGGGGTAACGACCTCCAATGTGAAGGAGCAAATGGAGATTGCGGATGGTGCTATAGTGGGCAGCAGTCTAAAGGAAGGCGGGAGACTCGAGAATCCTGTGTCGCTGGAGCTCTGTACCGGCTTAATCCGTGCACTACGCGGCCAGGGGGCAGAGGGCGGCAGGGAATAATAAAGTTTTGGGAGCCGTCCCCGCTGCCTCAATATCAAGGATAAATAGGAGCTGAATAATTATGATGAGACCTATGAAGCTGGCAGGGAGCCAGTTAATGTTTGGCAAAGGCTGTCTGGAGCATCTTAAAACACTGAAGGGCAAAAAGGCCTTTATTGTTACGGGCGGATCCAGCATGCAGAAAAGCGGAATCTTAAGAGCGGTCACCGATCTTCTGGGCGAGGCGGGCATAGACTGCAAGCATTTTTCCGGGGTTGAGCCGGACCCTTATTTCAGCACTGTCATGAAGGGCGCAAATGCCATGAAAGAGTTTGAGCCCGACATCATTGTCGGTTTGGGTGGGGGCTCGGCTATGGATGCGGCCAAGGCCATGTGGATTTACTATGAGCATCCCGGGCTTACAAGCCTGGAGGAAATCGCTGCGCCCAATCCTTTCCCGAAGCTTCG
>DOHN01000175.1:0-2099 GCA_003535195.1 Ruminiclostridium sp. | reverse complement strand
GAGACCGGAATGGACGCCATGACCCATGCGGTGGAGGCGCTGGTCTCGGCCAGGGCAAACTATTTGAGTGATATCCTGGCAAGAGCGGCCATCAAGGACATTGTAAAATATCTGCCCCTTGCCTATCGGGAAGGCATTAATCTCGACTACAGAGAAATGATGCTCAATGCCTCCATGACGGCCGGCTTGGCCTTTACCAATGTCTCCCTGGGCATCGTGCATTCCATTGCCCATACACTGGGAAGTGTCTTTAGCGTACCCCATGGTCTGGCCGATGCCATTCTGCTGCCTAAAATAATGGCCTTCAACAGCCGGAATGAATCGGCAAAAGCTGTCTATGACTCTGTCGCAAATGAAATGGGCGCCGGTGATCTGGTTCGTGTTATTAAAGAGCTGAATCAGACCATTGGTATTCCTGAGTATATCGGCGAGCTCATACCCGATGAAGCGGCCTACCGCTCAAAGCTGGAGATGATGGCCGATATGGCCCTTAAGGATGGCTGTACCAAGACCAATCCCATCATACCCACCCTGGATGAAATGAAGCATCTCTTTATTGAAGGTTATGGCTCTAAGACCATGACGGAGGAGAAAAAAGCATGAAACTGATCTGTTATCTATCAAACGGTTATCCCAGCATCGAAACCAGTGTCCAAACGGCCAGGGATTATGTGGAGGCAGGCTGCGATATCATTGAAGTGGATTTCCCGTCTTCAGCCCCCTATCTGGAGGGCGAATATATTGCGGGACGCATGAAAAAAGCCCTGGAAAATTGCAGCGACTACGAAAAATACATGGAAGGCATTCGGCGAATAAAGGAAGAAAACCCGAATACCAGGCTAATCCTGATGATTTATGAAAACACCCTCTCAGAGATCGGTGTGGACCGGTTTATTTCGTTTTGCCAGGAAAACGGCTTTCAGGATATGATCTATGTGGGCGGTATTGATCCTGAAATGAAGAAAAAATTAATTGAACATGGCATGAAGATCTCGTGCTATATTCAATTCCATATGCCCGAAGAGGAGGTTCAGGCAGCGGCTGCGTCCAACGGATTTGTATATATGCAGGCCAAACCCACAACGGGAAATATTAATCCTAAATTCCCGGCCCTGAAAAACTGTATAGACCATTTAAAAAAGCTGGGAATCACCAGGGAAATATATTGCGGTGTGGGGATTGCCGCTCCCGAAGATATCCAGATGGCAAGGGAAGCGGGGGCCGACGGGGTCTTTGTGGGCAGCACCATTTTAAAGCTCCAGAACGACATCCCCAAAATGAAAAAAACCATTGCCGAATTTAAGAGAAAAGCGCTATAGACCGCATTGATTGTCAATCTGAAGGACCTGCTGCGAATCGGGTTCTTCCTTTTCCTTAGGCTTTGACGTTATATCATGGCTTCATCTATCGTGATCATATAGGGCAGGCGGTTTAGACTGTCGTAATTTTCACTGAATCTGGCAACGATTTTTCTTAAAGCGTCCAGGGCCGGGATGATAAGATCACTGTTTTTGATGGGGATAATAATGGTATTCTTGCTAAGCTTGGGCTCGGAACAAATTTTCCTGTATTGGGGGGTACTTACCCATATCAGCTGAAAATATTTAAACCAGAGGGATGCGGGCTGGCTTTCCAATTCACCGGTGACCCAATAACCACTGTCCCCGGTTTTTAATCCGGGCTTCCTTAGTACTGAAACATACTTTAATTTCATAAATTCACCACTTTAACTTCTCTATTATTGCTTTTTGAAAGAAATACGTCTCAGTATATGCGGCCCGGTTTATGATTAGAACTTTTTATAAAGGGGATTTGTCCTAAGAATCCTCCTCCTTAATATTTTCCGGCCTTAGGATAAGGGTTCCCAGAGGCGGAACGCGCAGGGTAATGGAAAAGGGCCTGTTATGCCAGGGCATTTGCTGGGCCGCGATGGGTCCGGTGTTAAGAACATGGCTGCCCCCGTATTTTTCATGATCTGTGTTAAATATTTCGGTATAGGCAGCATCCAGGGGGATCCCAATGCGGTAATTCTCATGGGCCTCCGGTGTGAAATTGGAGACAAAGATCAGCATATCGCGCGGGCTGCGCCCCTTTCTTAT
>DOHN01000149.1:27956-28404 GCA_003535195.1 Ruminiclostridium sp. | reverse complement strand
TCCTTCGTGAAACCAGATTACATTTTTGTGTGTTATTATAATCGACAGCTGTTATACCAAAAGGAAGAAGTGATGAGTTTATGAATGACAGCGAGGCTCTTCATGCCGTAAGCCATGGGAATAGCAATGCTCTTGCATGCCTGATTGACCGGTACACCCCATATGTCAGCGCAGTAATCTATAACGTAATCGGCAGTTGTATGACACAGTATGACATTGAGGAGGTCTGTTCTGATGTTTTTCTGGCGCTTTGGAACAACGCCAATAAGACAGACGCTCCCCGCCTTAAGGCCTATCTTGGGAGCATTGCACGCAACAGGGCAAAAAATAAACTGCGGGAGATGGGAACGGAAATACATATCGACGATGATATCGTTCTCGTTTCTGGTGATGACCTGGAGAGCGAATTCCTTAATCAGGAGATGATAGATTGGATTCGGCAATTTAT
>DOHN01000149.1:26527-27809 GCA_003535195.1 Ruminiclostridium sp. | reverse complement strand
CAGCCCGACCGCGAAATATTCCTGCGGCATTACTACTATTGCCAGTCCACCGCAGTCATTGCCGATGAGATGCAGATGAACGCTTCCACCGTTAAAACCAGGCTTAGCCGTGGTCGTGAAAAGCTTCGGCTAAAGTTGATTCAAGGAGGTAAAGATTATGGAATTGAAGATCACAAATCTTATGGATCATGTATATGATGACTCTGTAGAGCTTGCCGCAAAAAATGTGGTTTCTGCCACCAGAGTTAAAGAGCTTACCTTAAAGAAAATCAATATGTGTGAAACGTGTGAAAACAATATCGCCGGTGCGAAACAGACTCAGCCTTCCTATCGGGCGCAGCCGCGGCGTACACATATGCGCACAGTGCGCCGAACAGCGTTGATTGCCGCTTGCTTAGTCATTTTGTTTCTCGGTTTTGTAACCGCACTTGCGGCGAGTGGCGTAATCAATATCGGCGAATTCTATAGTTCTATATTTGCCAACCCCAAGGCCGGGAAAGCCGTAGCAACCGGGGATGCCGTATCCGGAGCCGTCACAGACAACGGAATAGAAATCACACCGCTTGGCGCTTATGTCGAAGGATACAACGCCTATATCCGGCTGCAGCTGCGTGATATGGAAGGCGGCCGCCTTTCGGATACGATTTATTTCTTAAAGAATAATGGAGAATCCGTGCCGGCTGTCGTCGATTATGACACCGATACGAATTCAGCCGTTGCGATTATACAATATGATATTGCCACCGGCGACGCTGCACCGGCGACGGCGTCACTTCATCTGTCGGCGGTCTGCTCCGACATACAGGCAATTGAGAATCTGCCGCTTGACTTTCATATCGGAACGCAGATCGGCATAACGCAGCCCGTTGTCGTACCGGGCGCCGAATTCATGGCAATCACAGGGATTGAAACGCATGACGGGACACTGACGATCCATCGTCGTGACAACGAAATTGCACAATATGGATGGGGCAGCGGACTCCTCGGCTTGAAAGCTCCCGATGGCACAGTTATTTGGGAAACTCATGGTGAACTTGACGCTGCCGGAAATAAGAGCGATGATTTTGATATCGGCAAGTATGATCCGGATACGCTGTCGCTCGTATTTAACGGAAAACACGCCGCACGCACGATAACCGGAGATTGGGAGATTGTGTTCAGCACTGTACAGCATATAGTGCCGCGAACACTCACCGCCGATTTTTCCGGCAGGGAAGCGGAAATCACCTGTGGCGCTACCAGCCTTGAAATCAACCTTTCCCCGGGTTATGCCGGTGGCGAT
>DOHN01000149.1:15201-26407 GCA_003535195.1 Ruminiclostridium sp. | reverse complement strand
CCGGTGGCGATCCGGAACTTAAGAACGTTATGAAAAGTATATCGGCTTTAGAAGGTGTATCAATCACGCTCAAGAACGGAGAAGTAGTCTATCCACAGTTCGGCGCCGCATCGTGGGACAGCGCATCCGCGGACTTCAGGTTCAAGATGATATTCATTCCGCCGGAAAACGTCCAAAGTATAGCATTCCTCGGTCAGACATTTACGTTTTTTGATTGATGTAGTATTCCTTGTCAGCGTTGGCCATCCCGTAAATAGGCAATATCCCCGGCGGAAGTGAATTCCGCCCGCGGCAAGGTTTTGGCCTTCGGCCTAAACGCTTGGGACGCGCGAATCGGTCCCGTTCGCGGAGGAAATCTTTTTCGCACGATTACTCCAAGCAGACAGACCTGTTTTTTGAAAAGGCAAAAGACAGGTCTGCTGCAATTTTACAGGCAAAAGAAAAATCCATTCACTTTGCCTGCGAGACCTATATAAAATGCTCTCTAATCCTGTTTGAAAGCCGGATTATCTTGCTAAAAGCAACCTTTATCATGATATATCCTCTCCATTAGAGCTCCAGCAGCTTCTCGCCCTTAATGTCATCCGCACTCCATGTAATGACTGCAAAGCTGCCTTTAGTATGGGAATCCACTTCATTAATCCACGGAATTTCATTGCTTGCCTTGGCTGCCAGCAATGGATCGGTTGTATTCGTTTGCAGCATGGAAGCATTGATTACCCACCAATTAGCGCTGATGCCTGCGCGGTTTAAGTCTTCCTCCAGACGCATCGCCTCATAGACCGGAGTGGTTTCCGCAAGGGTGACAAGGATAACCGCCGTTTCTTCCGTATTGCGCAGACGGGGCAGCAGCTTCTTTACCGATTCCGGAACAGCCCCTTGTGTCCGCTTAACCTCCCGGTGGTAGCTTTGTGTTGCATCCAGAAGAAGCAGTGTATGCCCGGTGGGTGCGGTATCAATAACTACTGTATTTTCCTCTGATTTATCCACAATCTCGGCAAAAGCGCGGAAAATCGCAATTTCCTGTGTACAGGGGGAGCGCAAATCTTCTTCAATATAAGCAATATCCTCGTCGGACATGGTTTCCCGAGCCTTAGAAAGAATTTCTTCCTGATACCGCCGAAGTTCCGCCTGTTCATCAATATGACTCATAGTAATGCCGCTGTGTTTATCCAAGACGAATTTCAGGTGCGCGGCCGGGTCGGTGGTCGCAAGATGAACTTTTCTTCCTTTGGCCGACAAGCCCAAAGCAATCGCTGCGGCGACAGTCGTCTTGCCGACACCGCCTTTTCCCATTGTAAAAATGACCTTCTTATCCGTGCGGTGCAAATCCTCTATTATTTCTTTCAAGCGCGGCAGCGATTCTGAATGGAGCTTTTCCTTGTTAGGTATCACATGATCTTCTGTGAGCAAATCTCTCACACCAGAAAGGCCGGTGATATTGTAAGCGCGCAAGGGGATGAAATACGCAGCAAGCATCCGCAGCTGCTCCGGCATTGCCTCAAGCGCTCTTTGCTGTTTTCGGTACAGGCTTTCAGAAATGCTGTCATCATAGGAAGTCAACACACCGTTTACGACCAGTGCTTGATTGCGGATTCCAAGCTCTGAAAGCTCTTTGGAAGACCGTTCGGCTTCCTTTATGGGAGCTTCCTCCGGGCGGGTTACAAGAATCAAGGTTGTGCGCTTTCCATCAGATAGGGTTGATACGGCTTTTTTGTAAATCTCTTTTTTACTTTCCAAGCCGGAAAGCTGCCCTAAGCAGGAAGCACCATGGGTGCTCTCACTGATGAAATTGCTCCATGCGGAAGGTAATTGAAGCATACGCAGGGTATGCCCTGTCGGCGCGGTATCAAAAATAATATGATCGTATTCTTTCTGGACATTCTCATCGGTGATGTAATTTGAGAACTCATTGAACGCTGCAATCTCAACGGTACAAGAACCTGAAAGCTGTTCTTCCATATTGGCGATTACGGCATCGGGCAGCTTACCACGATACGGCGCGATTACACTTTCCCGGTAATCTGCCGCCGCTTGCACCGGATCAAGGTTGGCTGCCGCAAGATTTGGAACACCCTTAATCGGCACCCGCCCATTGGTTAGGCTGACTTCAAATACATCCTGCAAATTGGAGGCGGGGTCGGTGCTGACGAGCAGCACCTTTTTACCGCTGTCTGCCAACGCCACGGCGGCAGCACAGGCAGCGGAGGTTTTGCCTACGCCGCCCTTCCCGGTAAAAAACAGGTACTTCGTCAGAGGAATTGCGAGGGGATAAAACAGCTCCATTAACAGCAGCCTCCCTTGCAGCCACAGTTGCCGGGCTTCTTGGGCATGACCGCTGCTTTCGCCGGCTTGCGCTGCTCTGCCAGTATGCCTTCGGGAAGGCTGAGCAGGTTTATAAATTCTTCATTGGTTGGGTATCGGCCTGCAATAACAATTTTATTATCCACTGTGGTAACAGGGAGACTCTCCGGCCCGTGGACATTGATATATGCATTAATAACTTTGTTGTTGATAAACTCCATGGGTGCGTTATTTAGATTATAACGGCTAACAGTAACACCTTTGCTTTTCAGCGTATTCAGCACTGCGGAAATACGGAGCAGTTCAGGATCTATTCCAACCCCGCAAAGGCCGGTTTCACAGCACATGGCCGGTTCAAATATCTTCATATTCTTCATAGCAAATAACTCCTTCTTTCATAATTATTTTATTACCGCATTGAATTTCATGGTTCAATATGTTGCTGAAATACCCTCTTTGTGCAATGTCTGTTCTTCATTTCGTTGGCAGAAAAATACGCTTTCAAATTTGCGGGGAGCTGATAGGCTTCGTTCTTCGTTTCACCCTGTTTTGGGCTATAAGCTTCCCGAAGAATAGCATCAACAATAAGTCCTTTTGGCGGTGCTGTATATTCGATACCGTTGTATACCCAAACGCGGCAGTCAACATTATCGCCGCAAAGCGTACCGCAGTCCTCGCAGAGCGATTCCTTCAACTCAACGGCAATGTCATTTCCGTTTACGCGAATGGTAGGAGAACTTATAAACTGATACTGGATTGCCAGCTCTCTCGTTGTAATGTTGACCTTGTTTACCTTAACCTCATACCCGGCTGCGCTCAATACGGCATCAACACTGGAAACTGCCTCGTCCAAAGCTTTTTCCGTATCCTGACACCTGCCGCAAACGGTCGTGTCCAAATATAGAAAATCAATGGATATCGTCTTCTTTGGCTGTGGCTGGTCACAACAATTTTTGGAAAAACAACAACATCTACTCATTTTCACCACATCCTCTACAGCCGTTTATATTTTCCTTGCAAATACAGTTTTCTTTATCAGATGTGATATTACAGAAAAATTGCTTTGTTTTGCTGATTGCATCGGCATCCAGCGAGTAATACGTCCATTTGCCTTCCTCTCTGCCTTTGACAAGCCCACATTCACACAGGATTTTCATGTGGTGGGACAGTGTGGATTGGGACATCTCAAACTTTTCTAAAATCATGCAGGCGCAAAGCTCTCCGCAAGAGAGCATATCCACAATCATAGCTCTTTTTGGGTCGCCCAGCGCCTTAAATACTTTTGTATATTCCAGATACTTTTCCATATCGGCACCTCACATTTATAAACTTCGATATGATTATATGCGCCAAATCGAAAAGTGTCAATATGATCTGCATAGAAATTATGAAATATAAATAAACTACATTCCGATTTTATTTTCTCTGGCATAATAGAACAGATATTGCTGAGCAAACCCTGCAAGGCCGCCGAAATGCTTCTGTGCAAAATCGTTCAATTCCTCATAGCTTGCCTCATGCCCCAGGTAAAGCTCGGCCATAACCCTTTTCACCCAGCGGTCAACAGGAAAAATATCAGTTCTTGCGCCGCTGAAAAGAAGAATGCAGTCAGCCACCTTTTCCCCCACTCCGAAAAGCTTCAGCATTTCCTGCCGGGAGCTTTCTTTATCCGGTCCGAGAACAATATCCATATTGACCTCTCCGCTATACAGCTGTCTTGAAGCTCTATATATGTATTTATCCCTGTAGCCCGCCCGGATGACTTCTAAATCCTCCAGAGTCAGCTCTGAGAGGCGTTTCGGATCGGGAAAGGCATAACAGGTACCGCTTTCATGCTCAATCGGTCTGCCGAAGGCGGCTGAAAGGCTCTCAATGATCTTTCTGATCCTGGGAATGCCGTTATTCTGAGAAATCAAAAAAGAGATGGCCACCTCATTAAAGTCCTGTTTCAACAGTCTCACTCCCTGTCCGAAGCGGATGGCCTCAGCCATCACAGAGTCATTTTGTGAAAGCTTTGCTTTGAGATCGCCATAATCACGGCCCAGATCAAAATAGGGATGCCATATATGAAGAAATTGCTCCGGCGTTGTATGATAAAGAATCATGTTCTTTCCATCCCATTCCAGATCCAGAGCAAGGCCATAGGCCACCCCCAGCCAGTGACCGTTGGGAAGCCGGTTCCAGCGAAAGCACTGCCCGCAGTGAAAGGTGTGAAAAGGATCAAAATTTGTTAAATTATATATAATAATATGCCCGTCTTTTTCTTCCCACTTATACATATAACAAGTCCTTCCGATATATATAACAGATATATATCCTATTATAAATTTTTTTGCGGATTTTTGCACAGGCCGATATTTGGAAGCCGGCTGTGTTTTTAAGGGAGGTTTCTATGGCTTCGGTAGTTTATAAAGATGAACATATCGAGATTCTCTGCGATTCGGGGCTTTGCTATATAAGATCAATAAAGCCCGGATTATCTCTGGATATGTTCCGGCAGATACACGGGAGCAGGCTCCCCAATGTTCGGATAACAAACCCGCAAGCCGTTATACAAGCCATTGAGCATGCCCCCGCCGGACCCGAGCTTTTCGGAGAAGAGCAGGCCAGAGTGAACATCCGTATTTCTGAGGATTCTATGAAGGCCTGCCTGACCCTCCGTATCGAAGAGGGCAATATGGCTCCCCAGCTCCATTCCTCCCTTCAAAATGAGATCCGTGATGCCTTACATAAAGCCGGAATCGTTTTTGGCATTAAAACAGAACTTTTAAACGGCCCGCTGGAATCAAAAACCGAATATACCATTGCAGAAGGTCTTCCTGTCAAGAACGGCGAAGATTCCAAAATAAAGCTCTATGAAGTGGCTCCTCCCAAGCCTGAGATCATTGAATCAGGCAGTGTAAATTATTATGAACTGAACCTTATCAACCAGGTGAAACAGGGCGACTGGCTGGGTGAGCGCAGGGATGCCACCCTCGGTTTACCTGGTCGGGATGTATTGGGCCGCGAAATACCACCCGTGCCCGGTGAACAAATTCCTCTGGCGTATGACCATATCTCCGTCCGGGAAGAGTATACAGACGGAATGACCACCCTTTATTCCAAAAAGGACGGGGCTGTGTATTACAAGGGCGATACTATCGGCGTCTACGATTTTCTTGAAATTAAAGGAGATATTGACTTTTCTACAGGCAATATTGACTTTAACGGCTTTTTATCTGTAAAAGGAACCGTAAAGGATAATTTTGCCGCATTAGCCGATAAAGATGTAGAAATTCTTTCAGAATACGGCGTTGGAGCCGCCGATAAAATTATCAGCCGGGAAGGCAATATTTATATTAAAGGCGGTATCTCCGGCAAAGGGAAAACTCTTATCCGATGCAAGAAGAATTTATATGTAAAATATTTGTCAGATATTGATGTAGAATGTGAAGGCAGCGTACTTGTCGGATTTTATTGCATGAATTCCAATATACGCGCTAAGCAGGTGATCGTGGAATCTCCCAAAGGCAGAATCATCGGCGGACAGATCTATGCCGATATTTGCGTTTCTGCCGCCGAAATCGGCAGCCGGTCGGAAGCAAGAACTCTTATACGGGTCAAGGGTTTTGACCGGGCCGGGATACAATCCGAGCTCCAAAAAATATCCGCCCTGCTCAAGGAAAAAAAGGATGCCATGACACGTATGAGAAATGAGCTTCAATCTTTTTCCTCACCCCATGGGGATTTGAAAAAAGGCCGTGATGATTTAAGGGGACGGATGGCAGATCTGACGTATGCCATCAAGGAGCTTGAATACCAATATAAAAATCTGAATGATTTTCTGAAAACCCCTGGCGAAGGCGCGATCATGGCAAAAAAGCGCCTTTACCCCAGGGTAAAAATCGACATCAAAGGTATAGGGGAAGAAATTTTCTATGAGTCCGGCATGATCACCTACGCCTACAGCGGCAATGAGCTGACCATCCTGTAAGGCCGGTCCAAAAACGGATCTGCCTATGAAGATGGATTGGCAGAACTGATGATTCTCTTGACACTTTTTTCAAATTTGACCCTTGAAATCATCAGCGAGTGCTTGCAAGTCTGGCATTCAATGCGAAAATCTGCGCCTACCCTTTGAATTTTCCACAGCTTGCTGCCGCAGGGATGCTCCTTCTTTAATTCAACGATATCGCCAACATTAAACTGCCTGATGTTCATGGCACACCTCGCTTTGATACTTTAATAACAATCTTTCAATACCATTCCCCTTCTTCCTGTTAGTTTCTCAAGCTTTGCAGCGGGGCGGGAATTCTTCCGCCTCTCTGTATGAATGCTTCGGATGAGAAGGGATTTACCTTCATGATGGGCGCTCTCCCGAAAAGTCCGCCGTACTCGACTACATCCCCTTCCCTCATGCCGGGAACAGGAATGATGCGCACAGCGGTGGTCTTATTGTTGGCAACGCCAATAGCCGCTTCATCAGCAATAATTGCCGATAAGGTAGAAGCCGGTGTATCTCCGGGCACGGCAATCATATCCAAGCCTACCGAACATACGCAGGTCATAGCCTCAAGCTTTTCTATGGAAAGAGCTCCGCACACAACCGCGTCTATCATGCCCGCATCCTCGCTGACGGGTATAAAAGCACCGCTTAAGCCGCCAACATAGGAACTGGCCATAATCCCGCCCTTTTTAACCGCATCATTGAGAAGGGCAAGGGCGGCCGTAGTTCCATGAGTACCGCATTTCTCAAGGCCCATGGCCTCCAGAATATGGGCCACGCTGTCACCCACGGCAGGGGTAGGAGCCAGGGATAAATCGACAATGCCAAAGGGCACCTTCAACCGCGAAGAGGCCTCCTGCGCCACAAGCTGCCCCACCCGAGTAATTTTGAAAGCTGTTTTTTTGATGGTCTCGGCAATGGTACCGAAATCAGCGCCTTTAAGGCTCTTAATAGCGCTTGCCACCACGCCCGGTCCGCTGACTCCAACATTGATGACGCATTCAGGCTCGCCTATGCCGTGAAAAGCGCCGGCCATAAAGGGGTTGTCCTCAGGCGCATTGGCGAAAACCACCAGCTTGGAGCAGGCCACTGCGCCATCATCCTTCGTCCTCTCGCTGCAGTCTTTGATGGTATATCCCATTTCCCGGACCGCGTCCATATTAATACCGGACTTTGTGGTGGCGAGGTTTACCGACGCACAGACCCGCTCCGTTGTGGAAAGGGCCTCAGGAATGGATCTGATTAAAATATGATCGCCTTTCGTATAGCCCTTATGAACAAGGGCTGAAAAACCGCCGATAAAGTTTACACCAACATTTTTTGCGGCATCATCCAGAGTTCTGGCAAAAATCGAATAATTATCGGCTTCACTGCTCTCAGCCACCAATGCGACGGGTGTTACCGATATTCTTTTATTGATAATGGGAATGCCAAAGTCTCTTTCAATCTCCTCGCCGGTTTTGACCAGATTCTCAGCATAGCGGCAAATCTTATCATAAATTTTCCGCCGGGCTGTTTCAGCGCTGTCAGAAGCGCAGTCCCTGAGCGAAATACCCATTGTAACGGTACGGATATCCAAATTCTCCTGGGCAATCATATGAATGGTTTCAAGAATTTCATTTCCTTTAAACATTGATTGTTATACTCCTCTAAATGCGATGCATACTGGTGAAGATTTCCTCCCTTTGAAGCCTTACTTCCACACCCAGTTCTTCGCCGACTTTCTTTAACTGCTCGCTCAGGTCCGAAAATTCAACCTTTATTTTTGAAAGATCCACAATCATCGTCATGCTGAAAATGTTTTGCATGATGGTTTGGGATATATCCAAAATATTGACATTGGTTCCGGCAAGAATTCCCGTAATAGATGCAATGATGCCAACCTTATCGCAGCCTAAAACCGTAATAACGCCTTTCATGATTTTTCCTCCGTTTCAAAGCTCTTTATATACCTGGTTATAAATTATAGCATATGATATTTTTGATTTCACTGTAAAATACTTATATGTTTCTCGGACGGATTTTCTTGAGGGCACACTTTAATTCACTCTAAAGGCACCATAAATAATGTTTTAGTTCGTGAGCGGAGCGAGATTGCAGAGAAACGTGAATCGAAGTGCTTATATGAAACTTTTTTATACAATTTTGCCGTGATCTGTCGAAGTAAAGGATAAGCTTTTTTATAAAATTCCAGTCATGAGCCAATTGTCCTTTTCATAAGGTATGGTAGATAACGAATGATTAGTGGGGGAGCAAATTAAATAAAACAGAATAAGGGGCGTGATAAAAAAGACTTTGCTTTTCACTAGTTAGGAGTTGAATCTACAATGGTCCCCAAATCCAAATCCTGTTCCGATAGAAACAGGTTAGGCGGAGAGGTTAATAAGTGAGAAACCCTCCGCCTATTCTTATACTATAATCTTATTCCTGATATTTTCTGCCGTGGGGTAGGAGATAGCCTGTTCCATCCCAATCCTTTAATTTTTCTGTAATCATTTTCATCATTTTATCGGCTTCGTCCTTTGTCATTTTGCCCTCGTTTACCATTTGGTCCAGGTGAGCCTTAAAATCCTTTGTCAATTTTTCTTTTTTCTGCTCCAGGGTCAGTTTGTCAAATTCTTTGATCTCTCCAATCCTCTTGTCTATATGGGCAAGGATCTCATCGGCTTTTTCCTGGGAGATCTTTCCTTCTTTCAGAAGGTTCTGAATCTTACTTTTCTTCTCTTCAAGATCTTTTATGGGGTCCCTTTTCATTTTGGGATCGTTTGGTTGCTTTTCGCATCCTTTTTCTTGAATTTTCGTATCAACCACATGTTCTATACCGGTATTTCCAGGAGCTGCGAAGGATATAGAAGTGGTAAGCGTAAAAATGACTGCAGCCGATACGATCAATTCCTTTATTTTCAATACAATCACCTCCAATATTATTTTTCCCCGCTTACTTAATATCATAGGTGACAATATCTTTATATACATAAAATGATTTCAAATAAAAAACTTTATGGCTTCAATTTAACTCATCCAGCGTCAAGGAAAAATTATCAATAAAATGATCCATAAAATAGTTCACCTCAGGAAGATCCATCTTTCTAATTTTTTTCAGTGTCGCCTGCTGGGCCTTTTGGAATTCACCGTTTCCGGCTTTCAACTCTTCCATGCACTTGACATAGGCACACAACCGGTCGGCGGCTTTAATAATGCGCCCTTCCTCACTTTGCTCGTCATAGAAAAGAAGATTTCGGTATTCCTCTCTCAAGCCGGCGGGCAGCAAGGTTAAAAGCTTCTCCTTGGAAATGTTTTCTAGGTCCTTGTAAGCGCTTTGAATGCCGGGGTTGAAATATTTGATAGGGGTGGGCAGATCCCCTGTTATAGTCTCGTTGCTGTCGTGATAAATAGCAAGCAGAGCCACTTTTTCCGCATTGACCCCGCCATTGAAATATTTGTTTTTAATAACGGCAAGGCCATGAGCGATCATGGCCACTTGCAGGCTGTGCTCCTGTATATTCTCACTGGTAACATTACGCATAAGGCTCCATCTGTAGATATGGCGCATCCGTGAAAGAAATGCAAAAAAGCTGTATTGTTCCATATTTCTATCCATTTTGACCCCTCTTTTCTTTAAATAAACAAAAAAGCATTAATCTATACCCGCTTGATATCGGCTCCCAATCTCTGTAATTTATTCTCTATAAATTCATACCCTCTGTCAATATGATGGATGTCAATAACCTCCGTAGTGCCTTTTGCCGCAAGGCCTGCGATAATGAGGGCCGCGCCTGCCCTGAGATCGGTTGCCCTTACCTGGGCCCCCTGCAGCCGGTCGATGCCTTCAATAATTGCACTCCTGCCATCCAGCCGGATCTGCGCCCCCATTCGCTTCAGTTCATTGACATGCATGAACCGATTTTCAAAGATGGTTTCCACCACCATACTGGTGCCCGAGGCATAGCAAAGGTACGCTGCCAGCTGTGCCTGCATATCGGTTGGGAACCCCGGAAAGGGATGGGTTTTAATATCCACTGCCAAAGGCCTTGCCATGCCCTTGACCCGAATTTCCGAGCCCTGCTCTATCACTTCCATTCCCGATTCCCGAAGCTTCGCGGTAACAGGCTTCAAATGATCCGGCACTACATTGGACAGCGTAATATCTCCACCGGTCAAAGCGGCGGCCGTCATGAGAGTCCCAGCCTCAATACGGTCGGGCATAACGGTATGTTCTGCTCCATTGAGCTTTTCAACCCCATCAATCAGGATGGTATCGGTTCCCGCCCCTGTAATAGTGGCCCCCATCTTGGTCAGAAAGGCTGCCAGGTCAATAATTTCCGGCTCGGAGGCAGCATTTTCAATCACGGTGCTTCCCTCTGCCAAAACAGCGGCCATGAGCAAATTCTCGGTGGCCCCCACACTTGGGAAGTCAAGGTATATATTGGCGCCCTTCAGATTTCCGTCCGGGCATTTTGCCAGGATATAGCCATGGCCATTCTCTATCTCGGCTCCCATGGCTTCAAAGCCTTTTAAATGGAGATCCACCGGCCTGCTGCCAATGGGGCATCCACCCGGGAGCGCCACCTTAGCAATGCCTGCCCTGGCAAGCAGCGGCCCCATTACCAAAAATGAAGCTCTCAGCCTGCTTACCAACTCATAATCGGCTGTATATCCTATCAGTTGAGGGGTACTGATGGCAATTTTCCTGGCCCTGCCATTGACCTTTACATCGGCCCCGAGATTGGAGATAAGCTCGCACATGCCCGATACATCGTCCAGCCCGGGAATATGTTTAATAAGACATTCTTCAGAAGACAAAAGACAAGCGGAAATAATAGGTAAAATTGCATTTTTTGAGCTGGATACCAGCGCACTTCCAAATAAGGGTTTACCCCCATTAATAACAAAAGCTTCCATACCCCATCACCTTTC
>DOHN01000149.1:5627-15073 GCA_003535195.1 Ruminiclostridium sp. | reverse complement strand
TTCGAGAACATGGATCGAAGACCCAACCTTTATAAAAAGGTAATTATTACCGAATGTTCGGTTCTTTAGCAAATCTCCGATGAAAGTCCCGGAAAATTGAGACATGGGTTTATTGGCAATAATCCCCATGTCTCTATGTATTTTGAAGCTTTTGCTTTTCAATTTCATCGACGCATTATTTAGTATCTCAACTAGAACTCTTTTCACACATGGTAAATGAATCTTAAAAATAAAATTTTTGAATCAAATTTCGCCACAAAGTTCCAATGTTCTTGTAAGCATAACCAGAAAATCGCCCCAATTTATCATTCTGTCCGGGTAAGTCATGCCAGATCCATTTCCCCGGATAATTCCGTTTTCCAAAGCGAATTGATAGGCTTGCAGGTACTTTTTGTCGGCCTTTGGCAAATCATTGTACTGGGCCCAATTATGAAGTTTATTCGGCTCAATGCTTTCACGCGTTTTAAATTTGTAAAGCGAAACCAGCATGCCAGCGGCCTTATCCCTGCGTGCATAAGCATCGGAGGCATCGGAGACCGATTTTATAAGCCCTGCCTTCACCGCCTTCTCATTCATATCAAAGCTGGTATAATCCGCCGGTATTACATCCATAATCAGCCTCAGCGCTTCTTTTTGCGTCATGGAAGACGCATAGTTAAAGCTTTTCCCCTCAAGACTTTTCAATCTGAAAACTGATTGAATTTTATCCAAACTTGCCGAGATGTATGCGGGAACTTCCGCATTGGCTTTTACTCCCCAGGCTGCGGCCACGATGGCGCCGGGACTGTCCATCTCTCCCGCGATCTGACTGTTCGGATAGTCATGGAAGGTCGGAAGAGCATACCATTTTCCTGCTTTGCTCATGCTGTAAGCTTTAATTTCTTCCTGTTTATAGTTCTTTAAGCCCTCCACAGGAAGCTCCACCCGGATGGGCCTGATGAGCTCCGAAACGGCGGCGTTTATGTTCAAATAAGAGACCTTCAGGGATGAAACCGGCGTCTTTATCTGCATGTCCGAAGACGGCTTATAACTGCTTGCCGGAGAAACCGATTCAATGCTGATGGCCAGTTTGCCGTTGCGGTTTTTTAATGCATAATATTCGTTGGTCTGGAAAGAATCGGGTCTTATTAAGACCTGCCCCCAGGGCAATTTTATATATAATTCTTTTTTCAAACCCGACAGCACTTCCAGAACTGTGGATTCCAGATTCAGACGGACGGTATTAGTGCTTTTGGGAGGTTTGGAAAGATCCAGCTTCAAAACCGGCGAATACTGGGCCCTGATTCTCTCACTCAGCACATGGGCATCGTCTCCCAGGGAGCTGACCACCCATACGCCATCTTCCAGCCCGGCAGGTATCTCAAGGCCATCCCCTGCCACCGGTTCATTTAAGTCATAGCTGCCGTCATACTCATTTTTGCTCTTGTTGGTAACCACCATAATCGTTCTTGTGGGCACGCTTTGCAGCCCGGTCTTCGTCTCAAGGGCATAGAGTCTGGCATAATAGCGCCTGTTGGCAATGAGGCCTGAGGCTGTATGGGAACCGCCCGAAACCTCCAATAGGCTGGCATCTTTAAAAGCACTGTTTTCCGCAAATTCCAGATAGTACGTAAACCCTGCCTTGCTATCCCAAAGATAGGTAATAGACTCTTCTGTGACGTTTTCAATACCGAATCCGGTAGGCGGTGCAGGAGGCGCATAGGCTTGGGTGGTAATAGCGAGCGGGTTGCTGAAAACAGATTCTATGCCATTATTGATAGCCTTTATCCAAAAATAATAGACCGTATCCGCCTCCAAATCCTCAATACGGCAGAAGGTACTGTTTTTCAGCTCCTCATAGGTAACCTGTCTTGTTATAGAGGCAGCGCTTAAATCATCGGTAGTGCCGCCTCTGATTTCATAACTCATATCCTTGGAAAAGGACCAGAAAAGATCAACAAAGGTGTCACCGGCAACTCCCCTCAGATCGCCGGGGACCGTCGGGGTTACCGGAATCTCGCTGATATCGACAGGCGTGGTGACAATAATGGCATCTGAGGGGTCTGATGAGGTCCCGTTTTGATTTTCAATGGTCACCCACATCAGATAGGCCGTGTTATGGGTCAGGCCGGCCACATCAAAGAAAAAGCTCTGGTCATCATCGTCAGGATTGATATCGGGTATGGGCACAGTCTGCTGGGGAATTTCAAAGGCCTTGATATCGGGCTGGGACAAATCGCTGTAGGTTATATTTTCACGGCCTTTATTCCGCATCCGGATGACATTGAGCGCGTCATTGTAGCGGACCACATGGGGCACGACCTTCCAGCCTGCCGGGTACTCCACAATGGTACTTTCCCGTTTTCCGGGGTCGTCGTCGGCCAGCAGATAGTTTTCATTATATTCCTTGACAGTAGCATACTCCCACCTGTCGGTTTCTTTATTGAAGAGCGCATGCCATCTTTTTTCAAGGACGAGTTCGACCTCTGAAAAAGTGACGCTGTCGGCCCTTGAAGAAATGGCAAACGGAGGGGATGAGGGCGCTACAGGCCTGTCGGCTCCCGTATCAGGCTCTGTAATGATGACCTTCACAGCCTGATTGGAAATATACGGCCTGGATACCATATAATCCTCTGTGTCGCTCTCTACCAGAAAGTTCTTCTTAGCATAGATGACAAAGTAATAGGTAGTGTTGGATTCCAGCCCTTCTAAATGATACCGGTAGCCTATTACCGCACCGGTCTTGATGCTTTTAATCTGATTTGCCTCCCCCATGGAAAGATCGGAAGCGATTTTATAATTGGATGGGGGGTTGGAAACATCCCGGATATTTTTCAAAAGATAAATGTCATAGGTCACATCATTATCCACTAGGCCCTTTCCTGTATAGGGTACTTTCCAGAAAATCGAAGCGCTCGACTCGGTCAGATAATCTTCATAATACAGGGGCGCCGGATCCGCGTCGGGGAAGCTGTCCACAATATTGGGCGCCTCAGGCTGCTGCGGGATCTGCTCCTCTAACACAACCTTATTGTTGCTTCTGAATTCAACAGGCGCAGCACTGCCCTGTACATAGGCCTTGGCATCAATTTTAAAGCTATAGGTCGCCGGATCGTCTTTTTTAATAATAATCTGATAGCTGTCGAAGTCAGGGATCAGCCGGTAAAGCTGTCCTTCCGGGTCGTTATTGGTATATCTGTAGAGCTCATAATCCACTCTTGTAAAGGTACTGCCCTTGACAATGGGGTTCCAGAACAGCTCCCATATGATATCTCCCTCACTGGTATATCCCACTTTTTTTGCCTTTAGCAGGATATCGGTCTTAATGGTGACGGGGTTTATTTCCTCCTCGGATACGCAGGCTACATCGGGATTGGGAAGAGGCACCACTTTGATGGAATATTCCCGCCCCGGAAGAGCGGCTGTATAAATATATTCCAATTTATGCTCCTCACTGTTCACAGTAACATTGGAATCACTTCTGCCGATTTCGGCGGCTGTGATATCCGGAATGGGATCGGGCTGGGTAAAGCCTTTGGTATCTGAAATCAGAATCCGGTAGTTTATACGTCCGCCGGTGTCCCATACATCATCCCACTTAATTTTAATATGGTTGGTGCCGGGAATAAGCTCCAAGGAGACATTGATTCCGGTCAAAAATTTAGCGGGGTTGGATCTATGGGAAGTCACCCGGGTTTGCCCCGATGCGGAAGGAGCCACGTAAGAAGATCTTACCGTAGATTGGTAGATGGTCCCGTTCTTGATTCCTTCAGGATAGTATTCTGTGACCCCATATTCCACTGCGCTTCCCGGAAGCACGACGGTCAGGGCATCGGTGATCAGCCGGCCGGTACCGTAGGCCACTTCGTTGAAGCCCAGCTGAATATACTTCTCCTCCGCTTCACTGGGAAATACCGCATCGTCCCATTTAAGAGAGGCATACCACTCATTGGAATAGGAAGTATCCGTATAGCCTATGTCGCTAACCCGGTTATGCTGAGGCGGCTGCAGGGTTACCGTATCCGCAAGGGTCCTCACGCTTCCTGCCCAGCCTGTTAAGATTGCCATTAATAAAATCCATGTTATAGCCTTTTTCATTACAGATCGTCTCATATTTCACTCCGGAGATTTATAAAATCATGATTATATTCTTTACTGTTCCAGCTTATCCAGCGCTTTTGCCATCATATCCAGCAGCCCGCCCACAGTGGTTTGCCCTGCCGCATCAAAGGTGTTGTTTTGCAATTCGGCGATCCCAAGATCAATGCCCAGTACCACATATTTATAGATTCTGGAGCTGATGGCGGAATCGTTGGCAATGACAATGGTTCTGGAAGGAAGCATCGAGGCTTCGTTAATATGGGCCTTTGTGCAGTAGAGTTTAACGGCCAGGGACAAAGAAGACTGGTTGTCCATATATCCCGTCAGCTGTTTGGCGGCAAGGATATTGCTAAGGCCTAATTTGGACGCCTTCTGCACGGGTGTCAGGCCTGTCATTTCGCTCTCTTTTTGAATCAGTACGGCATAAAGCATGACAGCCTGCTCGCCTTTGATTGGATTTGCCGGATGTATGGTACCGCTGCCGAAAACCTTGCTGAGGTCATATTTGGCGGCCAGCTTTAAATAGGCCTCGCTGCCCGTGCCTCCAGGCTGGATAACCACCTGGGCCTTTCCCGCAACCATATACCGGCCCGGCTTTTCAACCCTGAACAATACCATTTGCAGCATAGAGGCCTTGGACCCCGAAGGTTCGGCCCAGCTCAAGCCGTAATTGACAAAAGGAGTAATATAGCCGGTATAGCCGTCCTGGCAGGAATAAGCCAGCTTCATGCCAATTCCTCCGGGGAATTCAGCCATCTCTTTAGTAACGGCAAAATCCGCTTTTAGTCCCCTTCCTCCGTCAATAATATCCTTTAAATATTTGGAAAGCTCAATCTCCACATCAAGCATGACATTATCGATGCGGTCCCTCAAATCGGTATAGCTTAGATAGCTGTAGTCCTCCATATCCTGGAGGACTTCGGTCATCTCCCTGTCCAGAATACCATATTTAAAAGGACCGGAAGCGTCGGGCTCATACAGGATATCATGGAGCATGCCATTGATTTCGGAATAGGCAAGCCGGGAGCCAACCGCCACAGCCTGAAAATCAACAATATCCGATAAGGTTTTATACCCTGCCGGAAAAGCTTTATCGGATTTTCCTGCCAGATTCACCCGCAGAAGCAGCATGGCCTCCCGGGCCTTATTGTTAAGGGCCTGATCCTTCAGGGAATCCATATCTATGCTTCCCCTGTTCAGCGTGATTTCAGTCCCTGCCACCGATATGCTGAGTCTGCTGTTATAGGCTTCCAAGGCTTCCAGAACATCGTGGGGAATCAGAACTTCGTAGTAGCTGGCACTCTTGTTCTCCCCTGTCAGATCCACTGTAACAGTAGAATTGTAAGCCTCCTGAAGGAGACCTGCCACCTTGTCCTCTTTCAAGATAATCCTTAAAGAGGTGCCTTTTTTCATATCCACACACCAATAAAGCTTTCGGGAGAATTTTTCGGCAGACTGATCAAAGAGATCAATAATATCATCCTCTTCCTGATCATCGTCGTAATCATCCTGGGAAAAGTCTGTCCGGATATGTACAGGGCCTATATGAATGGACTCCTCCAGGTTATAGGCCCATAGCTTCACATAATAATCGGTATTGGATTTCAGGGGCTGATCCTTAAGATTGCCGCTGGAATTCTGCACCGGCTTGCCCCTGATAAGAGCATAGTAAATATACTTTTCGGAATCTTCCTCCACATAGAGGTTTGTTTTTTCTCTATAGAACTCAATTCTGGTCCCGTCTGCCAGGTCATAGCCGTAATCTGTAAAGCCTGAGCTGCTGTAGCTCAGCTCTACATAATCCGCTTCGCGGGAGGTTCTGGCCTCCAGGTAATAATCATAGGGCTCTTCCCCTTCCCAGCGGACTTCGATTTCCTGGAAGGGATTTCTGGTTTTGGCCTGAACAGGCTCGGACCGGGCCGATTTCCAGTTTTCGGTCTCCCCGTCATACCAGGTATTGCCGGTATTGTTCTTTACCTGAATATCATACCATTGATCCGCTTCCAGATTATACAGTCTGAAATAGAAGGTGCTGCCATCCTTTACGCAGGTGTATTGGGAACGGTTCAGAGCCCTATACTGGGAATCCTTTTCTTTCGCTTTCTTTAAGTACACCTCCATGGATTCGGCTGCTGCGCCGTTGGCGGTACAGGAGGTATGAAAGCCGATTTCCATATCCTCCACTGCCTCAAGAAAGGCCGGTGCCGCGACCATTTTGGTGGTGACCGGAATGGTGATCCACTGGCTGATGGTTTCAACAGTATTGCCGGAAGAATCAACAGTCCTCCTTACAGCTCTGAGGCTAAAATAGTAAACCCGGTTTGGTCTTAAGAAATCGCGCTTGATTGGCATCAGCACGCTTCCGTCCTCATTCAGCCGAAGTCCGTCAATGATTGCAAGACTGCTGTCCGGATCAGCCGGATCAATAAAGAGCTCCGTATCCTGAGCATCATAAGCCTTCAAAAAATTGATATTGGTAATATCGGACGCGTAGTCTTCGGCGGTTGCCCCGGAATCAATTTTTGTGGAGGTACAGATCATCTCATAGCTGACATCCTCTTCGGCATGGAGCCAGGCCAAAAAGACCCAGGCATCGCTTAACATCGGGTTTCCATCCTGGTCCAGGGCAATTGAAAATTCCGAGGGCGCTCTGGGATCACGGGCCTCCTCATCAACCCCCCCGGAATCTATTTTAGGGGTGGTAACGGCCTTAATCGCGGTAAAATCAGAGCTGCCTATGGCTATGCCGCCCACCACAAGGGTGGCTCTGGCTTTCACATAATATACCGTATTGGGCAGAATGGCTTTCCCTTCGTTGTCGGTGTCTATGATGATTCTGTGTTTGGACATTTCATCGTTATCGGGATACTCGGCAACAGCGGTAGGCGTGCTGTCATCAAATACCGCCGCATTACGGCTCAAATAGAACTCATAAACAATGGACCTGTCCTCGTTCTCGCTGGTATAGTCATCCCAACCGGCATAGGTCAGGACCCGGTTATAATTGACCGCAATACCGTCCAGAGTGATTTCCCCGGTATTTGGATCCACATTTGTCTCAGGCTCTATACCCAGCTGGATATCGGGCATGGGAACAGGCATTTCCTTTAATGGCCAGGTGGTAAAGCTGGCGAAGGAGGACGTAAAAGAAAGCTTTTCACCGAGGCCCACAGTGGTCAAGCCCTCGCTGTCGCCCCAGATATCGTCATAGATAGCCTGGTTATCTCTTTTCCAGGAGGTAAAAATCTGCATATAATAGGTAGTATTCGGAACCAGGAAGGTGGGATAATCTGCCGTTACACCATCCTTGCTGGTATCCTCATTATTTTCATTCATCAGGGAGGATTGGCCTACAAAGTCATAAAACAGCCGATCCCCCGGCAGGGTGCATATGATCCGGCCGCTGTCATTGGGATCCTCAATAAAATCCTGTTTTCCCAATACCAATACGCGCTTTTGCTTCACCGGAAGATATATCTCCTTGGTTTCCGAAAGGCCTATTTTTTTTGTCTGAAGCCCAATGGCGCTCTCAGGAAGGTAAGTGGATAAAAGGACATGAAAGGTAAAATCCTCATCATTGTATGGGGTGGCTTTAAAAGCTTCCCAATCCTTGATTTGTGCCCACGAAGCAGGCTTTTCAAGGGAAATGCGCAAATCGCTGGCCGGGATTTTAACATTGCCCTGTGAGAGATCAGTCGACGGAACCGTAACCTCCTGACGGCCCGCATACACGGCTTCTGCTTTGATGCCTTTGACCAGCGGCGGCCTTCCTGAATCCGCATCCAAGTGCCTTAAATCAACGCACAAAGAGGAGCTGATCGGCGAGTCGGATGAGCTGTCATAGAAGACAACTCTAAAATAATATTCCGGATGGTCGATTCCGGTCATATGAATGGTCACAATTTCGCTGCCATATCCTTCAGACGCAGAAATGGAGCTGTCCGGGATTTTGACCCAGTTATTGGATTTCATAAACAAATCGTCCAGTTTCGGGGCGTACTGGACCTGGTAGTGCAGCTCAGGATAAACGCCATTGGTTATTTTCTGGAACCGGACCTGCACCTTATCAATGTCAACCTTGGTGAGTTCTATTTGAATTGGTGTAAATACGGAGGAAAGCCTCCCGCCATATTCATCAAAAGCATTATCCATATTATGGACCATAAAATGGTTGTCGCTGTGGGCGGAAAGTTTTGTCTGGCGGAGGGAAACCTGGTGTGAAGAGCTGTTTTCAAAGACGATACCAATATTGGTATACTCGTATTCGGTTCCGGGCTCAATGCCGTGCTCCTTTTCCAATACGATGGAGACAAAGCCGTCCGGATCGGTTACCGTGCCTCCCGAAAAGCCTGAAACCGTCAGATCCTTTCCCTCAACGATCATATCCCCTGTTTCAGAATAATCGGTATTAAACTCCAGCCTTCTGGTGGACCCTTGTCCAACGGTCATAATAATTTGAAAACAGGCCTTGGCAATGGGGATATCGGGTTTCTGAAGAACGCTTAACGCCTTGCTGTCGGTAAGATAGACAAGGCCCTCCCCTGGGCAATACATGGTTGGAATTTTCCATTTGAGCCGAATCATGGGATTCTCACCGCTTTTGACGGTTACCACGCGACCTTCGCCATCCTTTTCGTAAACGGGGGCTTTATCCTCAATATCATAATTTAGGGCCATCATGTTGAAGGATTCACCGGTAAAAGTCATGTCTGCCAGATAATAAAGGCTTCCCTGGTGGGACCAAGAGGCGTCATCATAATTTTTATACACGTCGACGGTGAAATCATAAACATGGTCCGGCGACAGGTCCAGGCCCACTTTAACGGTTCCCGACGAATAGGTGTGATCGATTTGGAAAGCGGTGGGATCATCGGTCTTGTAATCAGGCCCATGATAATTTACTATCACCTTGCCGGGATTATAGTCCAATGGAAAGCTGATATCATACTGGTTGGTGCTTGAATTATAAGATACCGACAAATTGACGGTGTCCGCCGCAGCATAGGTTTGTATCTCCGAATACGGCCCGGCAACCAAAATTACCAGTGCCAGCACCATAGAAATCATTCTTTTTAGTTTTTTATTCATAAAAGGAATCCCCCTGATTACCAAAAAATATTCTCATTATTAGTTTATCGGCATTTTCAGAGGGTTTTTTTAAGCTTTTCCAATACTCTGAACCATTCCATTTTAAATATCTGCATCAAAAACTGTCTAATCTGCAGCCGGTCTGTGGCCCGGCCCGCGTCCCGGGGGATTGCCGTCTGGAACCCTTTATTTTAAACTTCTGAACGGCCGGAGTTTATGGTATAATAACCTCACCCGTTAGCGAAATCAAAGATTTTGAACCTTCGATTCGTAATATG
>DOHN01000149.1:2710-5485 GCA_003535195.1 Ruminiclostridium sp. | reverse complement strand
CATTGTGCCCCAAGTAGGTGCCTGTAGAGCGGGTTAAAGTGCGCCGGCACTAAATTACGAATTAAAGATTTCCAACGGGGACCCGAGAGCATTGAAACATTTTATGTTTTGATCTCTATACTTATTCAAAAAGTATTCAAAAAGAAAAAGAGGTTTTTTCATGCAATTCGAAGTTGTTAAGGACATATTGCTATCCGATACATTAGTCCCTGACATTTTTTTGAGCGACGTCATGCCACGCCTTCCTTCTGACGCGGTAAAGGTTTACCTGTACTGTGTTTTTTTAAGCAAATATAAAAAAGAAGCCCGGCCGGAGGATATGGCAGCCAAGCTTGGTATGTCCTTTGACACGGTCAAAGCCGCTTTTGTAATACTCGAACAGGAGCAGCTTATTATTCGCACGCCCCATATTGTTTCGGTCACCGATGTAAAGGAGCTTGAACTCAACAAGCTTTATAAACGCCGGACCACCTCCGAGCCGGAACAGGTTCTGGCTCAGTCGGCAGGCAATATAAAAAGAAATCAATGCATCGATTCCATCAATAAGATCTTTTTCCAGGGACTTATGGCGCCAAGCTGGTATACCGCCATTGACAGCTGGTTTGAAGCATACCGCTTTGACGAGGACGTCATGGTCAGTCTTTTTAAGTATTGTTATGACAATAACGCGCTAAATGTAAAGTATATAGAAAAGGTGGGCGCCACCTGGTCCCAGAAAGGGGTAAACAATCACTGGGAATTAGAGAAATATATGGAGGCCTGCGAAAAGATCCGGAATATTGGCAATAAAATTTCCAGGGCCCTGCGGCTAAGCAGAAAGCTGACCTCCTATGAGGAAAAATACCTGGAAGTCTGGCTCAATGAATACGGCTATGATATGTCGGTCATTGATGCCGCCCTTGAACGGACGGCAGGCAAAGCCAATCCTAACTTCAAGTACATACACAGCATACTGACCGCCTGGTATAAGGAGGGCATAAAAACAACGGAGCAAGTGAAGGCCTATCAGGAAGCCGCCCCTTCCAGAAATATCAAGAACACGGACAAAAGCAAGGTTGCCCGGCGGGATAATTTTGAACAACGCCAATACGACGACAATTTCTATGATAAGCTGAATGAGTCCACCATTGTACGAAAGGAACGGATATAAATGGCCGAAATCAGACGTTCTTTGGACAATATATTCGCAGCCAAACGTGAAAGAGCACTGATAGACGCAGAACGGCGCAAAAAGGAGGCCTACGCAAAAATACCCCGGCTGGCCGAGTTGGATGCCGAAATCACGCTTGCGGGTATCCGCTTTGCTCGCAGGCTTCTTTCCCAGAATAATCCCGATGACGGATATACACTGGATGAACGGATCAGCTTCTTAAACGCGCAAAAAGAAGCTCTGCTGAAGACTCACGGTTTGCCCGTAAACTTTATGGAGCCCGTATTTTCCTGCCCTGCCTGCGAGGATCGCGGGTATATCGCCAAAAGCTCCGGTGAGTCGGTCCCCTGCTCCTGCTATCAAAAGCTCTATCTGGAGCAGCTTTATGCCTATTCAAATATTCTCGACGACGGTCAGACCGGCTTTGAATTTTTTGATGAGACGTTTTTTTCAGACAAGCTCAATGCGAAGAGATACCAGGTTGAAATTTCGCCCCGGGAACAGATACTGGGTATCAAGCATCAATGTGAAAAATTTGTTGAGAATTTTCCCGACAAGGAAACCCCTAATTTTTATTTCTTTGGCTCCATTGGGACCGGAAAAACCTTTATGGCCAAGAGTATCGGCCTTGAGCTCGTGAAAAGAGGGTACTCGGTTCTATACCTGTCAGCACCCTCGCTTTTTTCCACCATTCAGCAGTACCGGATCAGCTCCGATAAAGATGTCGCTGAAAATGAGCAAGCCTATAAAAATCTCATCACAGTCAATCTCCTTATCCTGGATGATCTGGGCACCGAGCCTAAAAGCGACGCCCGGTATGCGGAATTTCTCACTCTTCTTGAAATGCGGAAAGGGCAGAGCAGAAATCACACAGCCAAAACCATCATTTCTTCAAATTTTGACCTGAAAAGGCTCTTCCAGGAATATAATGAGCGGATTGCCTCCCGCATTGTAGGCGAATTCCAAGCTTTCCAATTTATCGGGGATGATATCCGTCTCATCAAGCGCCATCAGCAGCAATGGCTGTAAGCTTCGGCGGTCTTGGCTGCTTACAGGCCTACATGGTCAATGTGCCTTCCTCCGAGTTGATGATCATCAGGACCTGTTCTTCAACGCCGGTGTTGGCGTTGATATAGACCAGAAAATCTTTGCCGCTCAGCTTCCCGACGAATTCATAACACAGAATTTCTGTTCCGTAATCGGTAGGAATCAGTGCCAAGCCGGAGGATTTAATATTCTCACCTCTGAGAACTTTTTGTCTGGCTTCCGCTTCAGTGAGTTTCGGTTGCCCCAAATTCCGTTCTGCGTGGTTCATCAGATAGCCGTTGCCTTCAAAGCCTACAACTTCTCCGTTGTCTAAGGCCACCTTTACCTTGATGAGATCCGTATAGTAGGTAATTCCGTCTTCGGTATAGGCATAGTTTATGGTGGCGACGCCATGGGTCTCGAGGTAGTAGGATTCCTTCATGTTCGGATATCCCCTGCTCTTTAAGAAATCCTTGCCGATTTGCTTCGCTTTGTTAATGTCAATGGTAAGGTTTCCAACTTCCCTGTTGTACAGATACCATACCACATGACCGCCTATCACCGAGACATCCGCTTCCGCAACGCTGTACTCTTTGTTT
>DOHN01000149.1:0-2552 GCA_003535195.1 Ruminiclostridium sp. | reverse complement strand
TGAGTTCCATTTTGAAATTATAAGTGTCTATAATCCCGTTGTTATTGTCAGCCAACTTTGTAATATTGCTGATTTTCTCGTTGCCGCCCATAAATTTGGATAAGTTGTTAATAGCCTGGTTCTCAGAGACTTTATCGCCTTTCAGGCCTAAAGCTTTCCGGTTCTGCATATGCTCCGAGAAAGGACCGTCATAAATCAGTGTCGGCATCTCCTGAAAATTCTGGTCCACACCATCAAAAGTCTTGGGCATTTCCGACGATGCTGTGCTGAGGGTTTTGGCACCCTCCTGGGCCACATCCTCCCATTTAAAATTGCCGTTGTTCAAATCCTGTTTCAGCTCATTGAGGCTGTCTTCCAGACTAACTGCAAAAGTATGGAGGCTTTCCAGGGTTTTCATCTGCTCATTACTCAGGGACTGGCCCGTCGTGTTGATTCTGCTATATGACTGGGATAAATCTGAGACCTGAGACAAAAACTTCTGGGTATTGGAAAGCACTCCAAACGATACAGGGAGCTGGCCTAAATTATAGGAAGCCATGTTCGCTTCCTGCCACACGTCTCTTAATGTAGCCACCGAAAGCTCAGGGCTTGAAACCATTCTGGCTTTCATCAGAGTGACTTGAACATTCTGGACATCATTGACCAGGTCGAAAAATGCTCTGTTATATACATTATTGAGCTCCCGCCTGAGCCGAACCGCTTTGCTGTACTGGTATGCGCCAAATATGGTAGTTAGGAGAAGAATGACAATGATGACGTTCTTGGCCCTATTTTTTGCCATTGCATCATAAAAAGCCCTCATGGCGCTTCGATATTTTTTTTCGCCTTGATGTTCGTTTTCTATGCCATTGTTTTCCGTGCCATTATTTCCTGCGCCATTGTTTCCCATACCGTTGTTTTCCATGCCATTTATCCTGCCTTTCATATTATTTATTCGCTTTATTTTCCAAAATTATGCTTGCCGATTTTCACTACTATTTTCCGTGACCAAATCCATTTGCTGGTCGCCGTTGCGGGATTCCAGTAATAGAGGCAGCCATAGGTGGGGTCCCAACCATTCATGGCATCCTGTGCCGCTTTTACCACGCTGGACTTAGGATCGATGGGCACGTTGATCTGTCCGTCGGAAACAGCGGTAAACGCCCCCGGCTGATAGATTACACCGGTTATTGAATTAGGAAAATGCGACGAATCCACACGATTTAATATCACTGCGCCCACTGCCACCTGTCCCTCATAGGGCTCGCCCCGGGCTTCCCCGTTAATGGCTCTGGCCAAAAGCTGAACATCGCTGACCCTGCCTGTTGTTCCTTCCCCAGTGCTGGTCTCTGGCCAAAGCATAAAAGAAAAAGCGACCAAAAATAGCAGCGCAATCAGAATTCTCTTTTTATCCCTTTTCATAGTTTTCACCTCAAGAATATTCTTTCTAGACCCACACCAGAATATTCTATAAAATTGGTATTTAAATAATTTATATGATTCAATATAAATTCAGCCACAGCAAGCTTATCCGCTAAAAGAAAAGAGAAGCTCTATAATGAGGGGTCTGATGCTTTAGCCAAATAACTTGCTCATAATAAGTAGGGTATAACCACAATCAGAACAGCTGCGCAGGCGGCGGGGGTGGAAGCCCGCATAAGCAAAAAGCTCTCTCCGCTTAAAAAATCACACGGAGAGAGCTTTTATTATAAAGCCACTAATTATTTAATAAAATTTTTCAGAATGCCGATATTTTCGATTTCCACCTCGACCACATCTCCGGACTTCATTGGGGAAATGCCGCTTGGGGTTCCCGTAATAATGACATCTCCCGGATTTAAGGTCATCACCTTTGACAGGTAGCTTACAAGATAGTCCACCTTGAAAATCAGATTGCCGGTATTGGATTTCTGCATGACTTTGCCATTTAGCCTGCACTGGATTTCAAGGTTCCGGCCGTCGGTTTCATCGGTAATGACCGGTCCCAGCGGGAGAAAAGTATCAAAGGATTTAGAGACGGTCCACTGCCCCTGGGCGGGCTGCAAATCCCTGGCCGTAACGTCATTGGCGCAGGTAAAACCCAGTATGTAATCTTTTGCATCTTCTTCAGAAATATTTTTTGCCTCGCGTTTGATGACCACACCCAGCTCCGCTTCATAATCCACACGATGGGACATGGAGGGATAGATAATGTTATCCAGGGGCCCTATGACAGAGCTGGTCGGTTTTATAAACACAACCGGATACTTTGGAAGCGGCAGATTGAATTCCTCTGCATGATCCTGGTAGTTCAGGCCGATGCATAAGGCTTTTGAAGGCACGCAGGGGCTGAGCAGTTTAACCTGGGACAGGGGCGCAGCAATATCCGTTTTCGTGTAATCCCCGAAAATTGTGCCTGAAAATAAATTCACTTGATCGTCTTCCAGGCTGCCAAAATAAATTTCATGATTATAGAGGACGCGGACATACTTCATATTCGCTACTCGCTTTCTTTTATTTTTATAGATTATATTATAATAATAACATTTACCCATCAACGCAATTAAAGACTTCGAAAGCGTTAAATCATAATG
>DOHN01000207.1 GCA_003535195.1 Ruminiclostridium sp. | reverse complement strand
AGCCCCACAATGCCTCCTACTACTGGCCCCTCCAGTATGGCAGCGATAATAACGGGAATATGCATGGTTGTAATGGTGATAGGCCCTAAGGGTATATACCCCAATGAAGGAACCAAGCTTAATAGAATTGCCAAAGCAGACAAAATGCCTGTAACGGCAATGCGCCTCACATTCATGCGAGGCTTTGAGCGAATATTATTCATTTTGTACCTCCGTTCTTACTCCCTATATTGGGATATAAGTCGAAAAAAATTAAATTTATTTTGTCCGGTTTTCCTTGAAATACCGGCAAGGAAATCATAACATAACAGGGGTCGGTTCATCAATAAATATTTCTTGCTAACAAGGATAATACCATAAATAATTTGAGGCACTCGGAATAATCTTTCATGGCATAGAAGTTTTTTATCGGATTTTCTTAAATTATGTTACAATAAGATAAAAAAGGTTACAGGTGGTTCTCTTGCATCATGTATTTATTGTGAATCCGACAGCCGGCAAAGGCAGAGCTATTGAGATGATAGAAAAAATCCATTCCCGCTTTAAAAAACTGACAGACAGTTATGAAATCAAAGTCACCAAAGCCGCCGGTCACGCTGTTGATCTTGCAAAAGAGGCCTCCACCAGGTATTGTGATGTCCGTATCTATGCCGTGGGCGGAGACGGAACCTTAAACGAGGTAGTGAATGGCATGGCCAACAATAATGCCGAGCTCGGTATCATTCCATGTGGCTCTGGAAACGATGCGGTACGCTCTCTCTACCAAATCACCGATCCTGTGAAGCTCCTTGAAGTCCTTCCGCTGTCTCCTTCATCCCTCATCGATCTGGGTAAGTTGAATGACCGTTATTTTATCAATATTGCCTCCATTGGTTTTGATGCGGAGGTCGTGCTGAAAACTCAGTATTTTAAACGGTTCCCATTTATTTCGGGGCCCATGGCCTATATTCTGGGGGTCTTTGCCGCCCTAGTGCTGCTGAAAAAATACAAGCTAAAAATGACCATCATGAACCATGGAAAAATCGAAAAAAATGTCTTGCTGACCATATTTGCCAACGGCTCTTATTATGGCGGAGGAATGAAGCCTGCTCCCAGGGCAAAAACCAATGACGGACTATTGGATTTTTGTCTGGTTGATGCCACGTCCCGATTAGGAATATTAAAGTTTTTTTCAACTTTCCGGAAAGGGGAGCATGAAGGCCTTGATGTGGTTACCATTCTCCAGGGAACCCGTCTTTTAGTGGAAAGCGATCAGCCTTTTCCCATTAATATAGACGGTGAAGTCAGCACCGAAACCCGCGCAGCTATTGACCTTTTCCCGGCATCGCTGAAGGTCATCATACCCGCCCTATAGTTTTAAAGCATTTTCCTTTTTATTTAAGACAAAAAAGCCTGTGGGGTTCTCTGGATTTTCCTTATTATAGCAAAAAGCTTTTCCGTCCATGCCCGAAAAAAAGCCCCCGGCCTCATTTACCAGGATTTCCATGGCCGCCGTATCCCATTCCATGGTACGGCCAAAGCGATAGTAGGCCTCCACATCGCCTCTTGCCAGAAGACAGCCTTTATAGGCGCTCCCTGCAATAATAATATGGGTGATATGATTCTTTTCTATTAGTGCTCCCAGCTCCGGAGCATAATGGCTTCTGCTCTTGGCCAGCCTGATGTCGGATACCCGCCCGGAAACAGAAATCGGTTCCTCCAGACCTCTAATGACGGAATAGGCCCCCATATTCCTGGCCGCAAAGTACATCTCCCCAAGAACGGGCACATAAATAACGCCCGCCTCCGGCTTTCCATCCTCTGCAAGGGCAATATTCACCGTAAACTCTCCATTTTTTTTGATAAACTCCCTGGTTCCGTCAAGAGGATCGACAATAAAGCAGGTTCTTTGCCCCAAACGGGACAAATCGTCTGCCGACTCTTCCGCTAAAACAGGGATCCCCGGAAATGCACTTTTGAGACCTGTGACAATGATCTCATTGGCCGCTTTGTCGGCGGTTGTAACCGGCGAATGGTCTTCCTTATACTCCACCTGGATCTCCTGGTTGTATTGCTTCAGTATCTCCTCCCCGGCAATCAAGGCAAGCCTTTTCATGACATCGAGCAGTTTCTTTAGTTCCATTTTAATTCAGCCCCATTTTTATTTTTTCTCTATTTAATTTTAACATAATTCTTTCTGCCTTCGGCAGTGATAACTATTTTGTAAATTTCCCGCACGGGACATCCATACATGTCGCTTTGCGAGACAACCTTTCCTGCATATAGTTCAGGAAACAAAAGGCAGTACCCGCAGCCGGTTTTTGTCACCTTGCAGGGGGTGGCAATGACCTGAAAAACAATCCCCTGCTGTTCGAATACCCGGCACATTCTATAAGCAAAATTACCCGAATCATAAAGTGCGATGCAGTCCACAAACATCACCTGCATTTTTGGTCATAGTATATGCTATTCGGGCGCCATACAAACTGCCACAAGATCAAACCGCGTTAAAATAGCCTCTGCCGCTTTTCGAAATCATAATGACTTAAAAGCGGCAGAGTGATGTTT
>DOHN01000059.1:2409-2626 GCA_003535195.1 Ruminiclostridium sp. | reverse complement strand
TTTTCATCCGTCACATATATTTTAAAACCTATTTTCTTGATTTTATCCACAGATGAAATTCCCGTTCCTTTATATGGCCCAATGAAGGCATTGACATTGTTCTTCTTTGGAAGTATATCCATCGGAATCCCACTCATGGCTTGAAATGTAGTATCATTTACATAAGAATCTTTTAGATATATTGTAATCTTCTTGTCTGTCTTATTCTTGACTTCAA
>DOHN01000059.1:0-2083 GCA_003535195.1 Ruminiclostridium sp. | reverse complement strand
TCCAGCCGTAGAGGCTGCGGATTCATCAGAACATGCTGTAAAAGCAAACAAGCATAATGCAAGTATCATAGCGAGTAGCTTTTTCATTACCATACCTCCTTGCCATATTTTATCACTTTTGAAAAAATAGTCAATATCTGCTAATTGTAAAAAGGCTAAAAAGCGGCTGCCACCGGTGCAAAGGAAGGCGGTTAGTCTGACTTTAAGTTTCCTGCATCAGCAGACTACATTATACACCTTTGTTCGCAATTTGTTAATATGGTATGGCCTGGATTATTCTTGGTATTGTTTTATTCCAAATAATATTCTGTTTTATCGTATAATTTATTTTCGAGAAAATCTATCTGGATTTGCTGTGGGCCATTTTCGTTTTTCCAAAGATAAGAAACCACAAAATTTCCTGAACCCTTTTCTCCAGATTCGTAGACTTGCTTTCCCGGCAATCCGAATAGCCTTACAACTGCTTCATAGGACATCCCTGTTTTCAGCTTATCATAAGTAGCCTTAGAAATAAATGAGGCAGGGGCAGTCACACTCGACGGCGCAGAAGAATTTTCTTCTGGCGGTTGGCTTGATGCAATGGCAAAAGTATTGGTATCTGAATTATATCCTTGACTATTGAGATAAGCGCCATAATGTTCCATTGCAACCAACGCTCCGACAATGGCAACGGTAGTGATTATCCATATCTTTTTGTGGTGCTGTTTGACCGGTTGGCAAGGATATTGCCCATAATTGCCATATGCGTTCTGCGAGGAATTGTCTTGGTTCGGCAGATGCTCTGGCGTTCCATAAGCCCCCATAATATCCCCTCCGCCTATATTCTACCATTATTTTCTTATAAGTCAACACCAATTTATTTTTAGCACCCACTTGACAAATATATGTTAATGTGATAATCTATACATGCAAATAGGAGGTGAGTTAGTTGTCAAAGCCAAAGGCAAATACGAAAGTTGTCAATGTGTTTCTGCCAGAAGATGTTCACAAGCAGATTAAAGTTGAGGCAGAATCCAGAGGAACATCAGTGAGCGGCATGATTCGCATGATTATACTGGAATATTTGCAGACCAAAAAATAAGAGTGGGCCGCTCCCGGTCAAAAGACCGGCCCGCTCTACGCTCGACAGGTTGCCCCATCTGAAATTATTCTACATCAGATTGGGCTTTCTGTCAAATTGCAAAAATTTGAAAGGAAGCTATTTTTTATGGCAAATGAAATTCAGGTATTCCAGAATCAGGAGTTCGGGGAACTCCGCACTGTCGTAAGAGATGGGAATCCGTGGTTTGTGGCTAAAGACGTTTGCAAGGCGCTTGATATTGGAAACAGCCGTATGGCAACCGACCGTTTGGACGCCGACGAAAAGGATGATGTCAGTTTAACTGACGCCATCGGCAGAAATCAGGACACATCTATTGTTTCCGAATCCGGTCTTTACTCTCTTGTCCTCGGCAGCCGTAAGCCGCAGGCTCACGCTTTCAAGCGGTGGGTTACTCATGATGTCATTCCGTCCATCCGCAAGCACGGGGCCTACATGACCCCAGAGGCCATTGAAAAGGTCCTCTGTAACCCTGATACTATCATCAAGTTGGCCACAGAGCTAAAGGGAGAAAGGCAAAAGCGCCTATCTGCTGAAGTTGAAAGCGCTCAGCAGAAGCAGATTATTGCAGAGATGCAGCCGAAGGCTTCCTACTATGACAAGGTGCTTGCTTCTCCAGACCCTGTGCTTATCAGTGTAATTGCCAAGGATTATGGAAAGAGCGGGACTTGGATGAATAAAAAGCTGCATGAACTGGGCATTCAATTCAAGCTTAGCGGTACGTGGCTCCTGTATCAGAAATACGCGGAGCAGGGATACACAAAATCGTACACTCACACATACACGGATAGCCTTGGAACGTCTCACTCTACCATACTCACATGCTGGACACAAAAGGGAAGGCTCTTTCTATACGACATTCTCCGTAAGCATGGGATTCTTCCTCTGATGGAGCAGGAGGATAAGCGGTCGGCATGATTTACTTTTCAAGCTGCATTGGCGGCGGCTCGCTTTTAAAGGACGGGCCGTAACCGCCTTGTTCGA
>DOHN01000007.1:10091-10338 GCA_003535195.1 Ruminiclostridium sp. | reverse complement strand
ATGATCTGTGCTTCCGAGCAGTCTGTTATTGTAATTGATGAAATATATGATAAAGTAAAAGAAGAGTTCATTAAACGGGGCTGCTATTTCCTGCGTGATCAGGAGATCGAAAAGGTACGAAAGACCATCATTATCAACGGAGCCCTCAATTCAAAAATAGTGGGCCAGTCGGCTTATAAAATTGCTTCACTGGCAGGCGTGACCGTTCCTGAAGCGACAAAAATCTTAATCGGCGAAGTGGAAAGCT
>DOHN01000007.1:4087-9931 GCA_003535195.1 Ruminiclostridium sp. | reverse complement strand
CCATGAAAAGCTTTCGCCGGTACTGGCCATGTACCGGGCTAAGGATTTTGACCAAGCCATGGATAAGGCGGAGCAATTGATTGCCGACGGCGGCTACGGGCATACAGCCTCTGTATACTTAAATACAGTGGCGGAACCAGCAAAGCTCAATAAGTTCTCCGAACGCATGAAGACATGCAGAATTCTTGTAAATACACCGTCATCTTTTGGCGGAATCGGCGATTTGTATAATTTCAAGCTTGCACCTTCACTCACTTTAGGCTGCGGCTCATGGGGAGGCAATTCGGTTTCTGAGAATGTCGGCGTCAAGCATCTTATCAATATAAAAACTGTTGCTGAAAGGAGAGAGAACATGCTTTGGTTCAGAACTCCCCAAAAGGTATATATTAAGAAAGGCTGCCTGCCCGTAGCACTGGATGAGCTGAAAAATGTCATGGGCAAGAAAAAGGCCTTTATCGTGACCGATACTTTTCTCTATAAGAATGGCTATACAAAAGGCATTACCGATAAACTGGATGAAATGGGAATACTCCACACGACCTTCTTTGATGTGGCGCCCGATCCAACCCTTGAATGCGCCAAGAAGGGCGCGGCTCAAATGACCGAATTCCAGCCGGATTGCATTATTGCGGTGGGCGGCGGCTCGGCAATGGATGCCGGCAAAATTATGTGGGTTCTATATGAGCACCCGGAGGCTGACTTCATGGATATGGCTATGCGTTTTGTGGATATCCGCAAACGTGTATACACCTTCCCCAAAATGGGTGAAAAAGCCTTCTTTATTGCAGTTCCCACATCCGCCGGAACAGGTTCTGAGGTGACACCTTTTGCAGTCATCACAGATGAAAAAACGGGAGTCAAATATCCCCTTGCAGATTATGAGCTGATGCCCAATATGGCAATTGTCGATGCGGATATGATGATGAATATGCCGAAGGGACTTACGGCGGCATCGGGTATTGACGCTATGACCCACGCCCTTGAGGCTTATGCGGCCATGCTTGCAACCGATTATACCGATGCTATTGCCCTGAAAGCTGTAAAAACAATTTTTGAATATTTGCCGAGAGCTTACGAAAACGGAGCTTCCGATCCTGCGGCAAGGGAAAAGATGGCCAATGCTTCTACCATGGCCGGTATGGCATTTGCAAACGCATTTTTGGGTGTCTGTCATTCCATGGCACATAAACTGGGCGCTTTCCACCACCTGCCCCATGGTATCGCCAATGCGCTTATGATCAATGAAGTTCTTCGGTTTAACGCAGCGGAGATCCCTGCAAAGATGGGCACTTTCCCCCAGTACGACCATCCCCACACCTTAGCCAGATATGCAGAAATTGCTGATTATGCGGGAATCAAGGGTAAGAACGATCAAGAAAAGCTGGATAATTTCATAAAAGCCCTAGATGAACTGAAAGCTAAAATTGGCATCAAGAAAACCATTCGTGACTACGGCATTGACGAAAAAGACTTCCTGGACAGACTGGATGCAATGGTTGAACAGGCCTTCGATGACCAATGCACGGGCGCTAACCCGCGCTACCCCTTGATGAGCGAAATAAAAGAAATGTATTTAAGGGCATATTACGGAGAATAAGGAGGAATGGTTCATGAAACTGGAGCAAGTCATTGCAGTGAGACCTAATAAGAAGGTGTTTCGAGACGGCAACATGGCGATTAAAGTGTTTGACGAGAGCTTTTTAAAATCCGACATACTCAATGAGGCTTTAAATCACGCGAGAGTAGAAGAGTCCGGCCTGCCTGTTCCCAAATTGCTGGAAGTAACCAAAATTGGGGGGAAATGGGCTATTGTCATGGACTTTATCCAGGGAAAGACGCTTGCAAAGCTGATGGAGGAAAATCCTGATAAGCTGGAAGAGTATATGAACCGTTTTGTTGATATTCAACTGATGATCCATAGCAAGAAAGCACCTCTTCTAAATAGGATCAGAGACAAGATGAATCGCAAAATTTCGGAATCGGGCCTGGATGCTACTACCAGATACGAACTGCACACACGGCTTGAGAGCATGCCGAAGCACACAAAGATCTGCCACGGTGATTTCAATCCCAGCAATATCATTGTGGGTGATGACGGGGTCGATTACATCATTGACTGGTCCCACGCGACACAGGGCAATGCCAGCTCGGATACTGCAAGAACATACCTTCTGTTCTGTCTATCGGGTGATATGAAAGTGGCCGAGCTGTATATGAAGATTTTCTGTAAAAAGAGTGACACCGCAAGACAGTATGTAGAACGATGGCTCCCCATTGTTGCGGCTTTTCAGCTTGTCAAGGGCAAGCCGGAAGAAAAAGAATTCCTGATGAGATGGACGAATGTCATCGACTACGAATAAATAAATTTTGGGGACATTCCTCCAAAGCGTTTTCGCCGGAAGAATGTCCCCTTTTATGTGTGCCCGGTGGGCATACGGTCTAATGGGTGAAAGTCCCTAACCCGCCCGGTAGTGGGAAGGATACAGCAAAAGCCAAGGGTGTCCTCTGCGAGGGGGAATTAGATGTAAGATGCCAAGAGAATATTATAACCCTAATCCTCCAGATTTGTTTTTGTTATGACGGTAATAAGTCCATACCTTTCTATAGAATCTGTTCATGCTCATTGTGCCGTTAAAAGATTTTGTCTCTCCTAAACAAACCAAAATAGGCGTTTCTTTATCATGTAGCACTAGATAATAGAACCCATAATACTCAAGAAATCCAAGAGTATTTCTTCCATTTTTTTCGGCTTCGGTGAGCTGATAGTTAAGATCCGTCCAGAAAGTTTTTTCAAGGTATGCTGGCCTATGCTCTGCCCTTTCAGTTTTGGTAACATTTAGCTGAAATTTATTATTACCACGTACGACTGTTCCTGCATCCAGTATTTTAAACCCATCGTCACCCACCTTTAACCTCTTAAATTCCCATTGATCGTTTCCTATATAGTTGTATTTCAAGATTGGACTTTTGGGCCGGGAAAGAAGCTTAAACCCAATAAAGCAACTTACTCCAAGCAATATAATTATGATCAAAAAGTTAAACCTTGAGGATTTTGTATGGTTCATATTATTTGCCTCTAACAGATATTTTTCTTATTTATGCACCAACTTTCGGTCAAGACTAATCAATATAAACATGATCATTCAAATATGAAGGTGGGTATGGTGTATCAGGATTAATTTCATATGTAATTGCGACATCATTACTACCCCATGAGTCGTTTGTGTATAGCGTATATATTTTGTTATTGACTGAGATCGTTTCCAATCGATAACCATGTATTGTTTGAACGTGCCCATCCGTGCCAAGAGTAATAGGCGTGTTAACATTTATTTTGGACTTTACTGTATTAAAACTGTAACTACATGAATATGCTGTACCACTGAGAGAATGGGTTGATAAATAATTAGTTATTCCATTTCTTAAGCTATCCAAATTAACGCCTTTCCCAGTAAAGCCGGAGATATATATAATTTCTCCTTCAGGATCTGAATGGTTTGCACGTAATTTGCCCATATATTCTAAAACAATATATGCTGATGTTGGCCCACAATAGCTACTTACCCAGGCTGTCGATAATGAACCGTAAAGGTCACGTTGCGATGCACTGCTTGTAATAGAGAAAGATTTTTTTGCGCTATCTAATTCTTTCAGCTTTTCAGAAATACTTTTACTGTTTTTTGATGAAGCCCTATATTGTGTAAATTTTGCAACTTTTTTAATTAACTCAGACTCTGAAACTTCGGAATGATCGAGTGTGTGAATGAAATTTGAGCCAGATTTGATAAAATAATTAAATGGGCCTCCATAATAGCAATTACCTTTTTGTCCAAAGTAAGGACTAGAATTTGTTAATGAATATTCATAAATTCTATTATTGGGGGTATCTACAATTGCATAGCCACCGGTAGAAAACGTATAACAAGTTGCAATAGTTTGGCTGGTATTAATATCTCTTAATTTGATATGAGCTGTGGTATTTACATTTATTTTCTCATTAAAAGAAATGTAACTTTCAACGTACTGAGAATTAGGATCCATATATGCATTTGAAGAAGGTGAAGCGATCAGGAAAATAATTGCTAATGAAAGAAGCATACATAGTAATTTTTTTATAATTATCCGTCCTCCCAATTTTATAAAAGTATTTTGATTTAGATTTTGTTTAAGTCAACCTTATTTAAAAAGATGTATTAAAGGCAAAAAATACCTATGCAAGTCTTAAGCAGCGATAAACAAATGTTTACCGACCACCCCCTTGATCTTAAATTTTAGATGTATTATTAGTGCGCCGCACAATACAACTTAATAATAATCCAAATAGTGTGTAAAAAATGTTATATTTTGCGATTTAAAAAATAATTTATAAATTACTGTTTTGGTTGTGCGTATAGTGAAGGTCCATCCATTATATGTTAAACGGTTTCCAATATTATCATAAGTGATGGCTTTTCCGTGATAGCTGGCAAGCTGTAGCTTTCCAAACGGTACCATAGGTATAATTATATGCGTTGAACAGTTCTGTGGGATTTGTATAGTCATATTCTTCCTTGGATAGTATGTTTCCTCCATTGTCATAATTGTAAATTATGCTTTGACTTTGTCGTAAAAGGTGGTAGAATACAGATAAATATACAAGATTACATTAGTCTACAGTGTACTGGTTGCCAGGATTCCCCTTGGACGTACCATAAATACATGAAATATGCGGCCCTCATGCGACTTTAGGCTATTTAGGCAGCCAGAAATTAACATGAAGGAGTAAACATCATGAAAGCAGTATATTTGGAAAAACCTTGGGAGATTAGTATCGCGGATATTGAGCAAAGACCGTTAAGAGAGGGAGAAGCCCTTCTGAAAATCCGTGCTGCAGGTATCTGCGGCAGTGATATTGGCGCGTTTCGCGGAACCAATGGACTGGTGAGTTATCCCCGGATTATTGGTCATGAATTAGCCGGTGAAATCATTTCAATTCCTGAAAATAATAAAAAAGGGCTAAAAGCCGGCGATAAGGTTATTGCAGATCCCTACCTTTTTTGTGGGCATTGCTATCCATGCTCTATTGGAAGAACGAACTGCTGCACGGATCTAAAGGTGCTGGGAGTCCATATCGACGGCGGTATGTCGGAGACTTTCGCTCATCCGGCAGATATGCTGGTTAAAGTTCCCGACGATATGCCATGGGAAATCATACCTTTGGCAGAGCCTTTGACCATTGCTCTTCATGGACTGCACCGGCTCGGACTGAAAGCCGGAGAGCATATTGCCATCAATGGCGCCGGGCCTATCGGTCTTCTGGCTGCCATGAGTGCTCTCCATTATGGCGCCGAGCCTATTGTCATCGATTTGGTAGATGAGAGGCTGGATTTTGCAAAGACACTGGGCGTTAAGCATACCATTAATTTGATGAAAGAATCTCTGGTAGAAAAGATCGCGGAATACACGGGAGGCAGGATGGCCGAATGTATCATGGAGGCTTCTGGAGCCAATTCTGCCATTCGTGCCACATTGGATATAGTCAGTCATGCGGGAAGAATCATATTCACCGGCTGGCCTAAGAAGGAAACATTGTTGCCGACAGACCTCATTACGAAGAAGGAAATAGATATCCGGGGGTCCAGAACCAGTGCCGGAGAGTTCGAAGAAGCTGTCGAACTGATCTATACCAGAAAGGTGGATGTCCGCCGGATTCTAACCAAAGTAATCAATGTGGAGGACGCCCCGGATACCATTCGCGATATTGAAAAGAACCCCGGAAATTATTTAAAAGTCAATGTATTGTTTTAAGTCAGGAATAGCGCTGATTTGAACAAATCAGCCTTGCTTTTTGCAAGACCGTGCACG
>DOHN01000007.1:0-3911 GCA_003535195.1 Ruminiclostridium sp. | reverse complement strand
CAAGACCGTGCACGAACACTATAATGATATTATCTATGTGTTACACATAATAATATAATAAAAATTTCTAGGAGGAAAACCAATGAAAAGAATTCTATCACTCGTTCTCTGCCTAGCGATGCTACTAGCCGTCGGCTGTACTTCTGCACCACCTGCAGAGACCAAACCAGCAGGAACAAATGATCCTGCTGCATCAAACCCCGACGGAGGATTCGACACCAAGTACGAATGGTCCCTGGCTACCACTTATGCAAGCGGCGATTCTGCAACTTTAGCCTATAAGAAATTCGCTGAGCTTGTTGACGAGAAGACCGGCGGCGCTGTTAAGGTGACCGTATTCTCTGATGGCGCCCTTGGCGGTGAGAATGACACCATTCAGGCCATCAGTGCTAATGAGCTGGAGTTTGTAGGCTCCGGCACCGGCCCTGTCTTTCTCTATACGCCGGAATATAGTTTCTTAATGGGTGTGTTTCTCTTTGATACCTATGAAGAATACACAAACTGCTGGGAAAGCAGCCTGATGGATGACTGCCGCGACATCCTTGCTAAAGATTATAATATCGCTAATATGGGAGGCTTCGGCTACCGCGGCTACCGCAACTATATCGCTGGAAAGAAGTTCACAAACCAGCAAGAATTCGCCGCTGCAAAAATGACTATGCGTATGAATTCCAACCCCAACTGGATGGAAAGCTGGAACAATCTTGGCAGCACCTGCGTAACCATCGCTTTGGGCGAACTCTACTCCGCTATGCAGAACGGCACCGTTCAAGCGGCAGAAGGTCCCTGGACCCAGTCTACCTCTATCGCGCTTCAGGAAGTCTCCAAGTATGTCATGGAAACCAAGCACACTTTTGAAGGCGCTGCAATCTGGATGAACCAGAAGCTCTATGATTCTCTGCCTGCCAACTATCAGGAAGCTGTAACTGCCGCCATGACTGAGGCTATGGATTATCTGGATGAAATCGGTCCGGAGATGGACAAGAAAGAGCTCCAGAAATGCCTTGACGCCGGCTGCGAACTGGTTGAAATCGACCGGGATTCTTTTGTAAAAGCCGCAGAGCCTTATCTTCGTTCCTGCTTCGATAGCCTCGATAGCCTCTGGAATGTTACTACATACGATGATGTTAAGGCCGCAGGCGCCGGTAATTACAAAAAATAGTGCAACCCAAAAACTAGCTTTCATTAAGTCATTTGACACTGCAGGGCGGAAGTTTTATCTTCCCCCTGCAGGAATTCATATTGAGGAGTATCTATGAAAAAAGTTAGAGAATTATACGAGCGCATTATCACTCATTTTGGGGCCATTATGATGCTGGCGATTGCTCTGATCATATGCTTGCAGATTGTGGTGCGCCGCATCGGCATTACGGTCTCCTGGACAGAGGAAATAGCGCGCTATGCCTTTGTTGTCCTTTGCTTCATGGTCTGGCCCGTGGTCATCCTTAGAGGCGGTGATATAGTGGTATCTGTTGTGTTCGATCTTTTTCCGAAGAAATTCCGCCGGATTGCCCTGGGCGTTATGCACATACTGATGTCATTCTGCCTGGGATTGGTGCTCTATAGCATTCTCCGCAATATTGCTGTTTCAGGCAAGGTTGGGTTAGTGTCTCTGCGGTGGCTGAAACTTTCATACATATATTATTTTGTGGTTATAGGCCTTATCTCTGCCATCATTGCTAATTTTACCCGGGCGTTTGAGGTAATAACCGGACGGGTAGAAGTACTGACTGATGCAGAGAAGTCTATGGCGGAAATTGAAACAACCGTCGAGCAGGTTGAAAATGAACATGGCAGTATTGATGTCAGCCGTCAAGAAGATAATAAAGAAGGGGTAGAAAAAGCATGAACTTAGCTATACTTGGCCTGCCATTGTTGCTTCTGCTCTTTATTGCAGGAATGCCAGTGGCATATTCACTTTTGATTTCATCACTTTATATCATGGCCACAAGCACAGGAATACAATGGGTTTCTATTAGTCAGCAGATGGTGAATGGCTTGAATACCTTTACCATCCTATGTGTGCCTATGTTTCTTCTCGCCGGCAAAATTATGAACGCCTGCGGAATCACCAAAAGACTGTTTAAGTTTGCCCGCGCGCTTGTAGGCTGGCTGCCCGGCGGCTTAGGCCATGTCAATGTACTGGCAAGTTTCATATTCGCAGGCATGAGCGGCACCGCTATCGCAGACGCCAGCGGTTTGGGTCTGATTGAGATCAATGCCATGGAAGACGCGGGATATGATAAGGATTTCTCTTGCGCCGTCACCGCCGCTTCATCAACATTAGGGCCCATTATACCGCCCAGCATGCCCCTGGTCGTCTATGGTACCGTTTCTTCCGCTTCTATAGGCGCGCTGTTTATTGCGGGCGTGCTTCCCGGAGTTTTAATGGCTCTCCTGATGATGGTGCTGGTGAGTTTGTTTGCGCTTAAGTACCGCTATCCCAGGGATAAGATTTCCAATTTTCGGGAGTTGCTGTCTGCCTTAAAGGAAGGATTTCTTCCCATATTGACCCCCGTCATTATCCTTTTAGGCATTTATACCGGTATTTTTACACCCACTGAATCCGCGGCCATTGTGGTAGTATACAGCGCATTTTTGGGTGTGGTCGTATATCGTGAGCTGAACCTTAAGAAACTGGCTCAAGTGTTCCGGGAGAGCGCAACCGACGTGGCGGGCCTCTGTATCCTTGTAGCCTGCGCAACGCTGTTTGGCACGGTTCTGGTGAAGGCAAAAATTCCGCAGATGCTTATCTCGTTTGTGTCCAGCACCATTGACAGCAAGATCGTTTTTCTGCTGGTCATGAACGTTATCCTGCTGGTGGTGGGCATGTTCATGGAGACTGTTTCCGCTATTACCATACTGGTTCCCATCATACTGCCTGTAGCCATGTCCTTTGGCATCAGCCCGGTGCATCTGGGTGTTGTCATCGTATTGAATCTGATGATCGGCGTCATTTCTCCACCGTTCGGGGTGGTACTTTTTGCCGTCAATAAAGTGGGCAATATTCCGCTGGGACGGTTGGTCAAATCCCTGATACCGTGGTATGTCGTGTTGCTGATTGCTCTGTTCCTGGTTACTTATATCCCCTGGCTGACTACTTGGCTTCCTTCGTTAATGCAACTGGGCGTATAAAAAAGTAGGGATCCCGCTGCAATAGTATATGACAGGGTAACGCAAGTGTAGAATCATAAACCTGCTTGACGGCTTCTCTGTCCTATATGATTGCTGTATCAGCAGCTAGAGGAGTATACAATATGGAATTTTACTTAAAATCTAAAACTGAATATGGCTTGACAGAAGAAGAAATCAGGCGGGCGCTGCTCCAATCCCTTAAGGGGCGGCAGCTTCACAATGTTTTGATCATCCCGCCTGATTTTACGAGACTCCATTCCAATGCAGGCTTCATTACAAATATTTATTATCATACACTCACCAAAATGGGCTGCAATGTTGATATCCTGCCGGCGCTTGGTTCGCATACTGCCGTTCCTAAGGAACATGCGGCTATTATGTTTGGCGATATTCCTTATGAAAAGTTTCTTGTTCATAACTGGCGCACCGATGTTGTAAAGCTGGGCGAGGTTCCGGCGGAATACTTAAGTGAAATCACAGAAGGACTATGGAATGAATCCATCAGTGTAGAAGTCAATCGTCTCATTATGGACGAGAAGTATGATCTGATCATTTCGCCGGGACAGGTCGTCCCCCATGAAGCAAGCGGCATGTCCAACCATGCAAAAAATCTGTTTGTGGGCGTTGGCGGAAACAACATGATTAGCAAATGTCATATGGTCGGTGCTGTTTATGATTTGGAACGCATGATGGGCAGGGACTACGCGCCGGTAAGGAAAATTTTTGATTATGGCATGCAGCATTTTTTAAAGAACCGGCCTATTTTATTTGTTATG